>CAYXUW010000052.1:0-16470 GCA_964468375.1 uncultured Pirellulales bacterium
CTCCTGAAATCGTCAAGAACAAGGAGTCCAATTAACCGCAAGTAAAAACCTTGCTTGAAAGGATACAAGTGAGAACGGTAACCATCATTTTGGCCGGATGCCTGCTCGCCGCCGCGGGCTGTGAAGAGGGCAGTAGTGGCAGAGCGTTCCTGACGGAAAAAATTAACACGCTCCAGGATGAAAACGCCCAGCTGAAAAGCCAGGTCGAAAAGTCCCAATCTGAAATCGAGCAGTTGAAAGAGCAGGTGCAGGTTCTTTCCGATTTGCCGGGCGAGGTTCGGCTGGAAAACCTCTACGACCTGCAGAAAATCAAGGTTACCAGATATACCAACCTTTACGATAAGGATAAAGACGGCAAAAAGGAGAAGCTTATCGTCTATATCCAGCCGATTGACCAACAGGATGACATTGTAAAGGCCACCGGCTCTGCGGATGTTCAGCTCTGGAACCTCGATAAAGATGACGGAGAAGCGATGCTCGGCCAGTGGACTGTCCCGCCGGACAAGCTTAAGGAGATGTGGTTCGCTACGCTGATAACGATTAATTACCGGCTGACTTTCGACGTGGCCGACAAAATCGCCGGCGACGAGGAATCGCTGATAGTCAAAGTTACTTTCACCGATTATCTCAGCGGCAAAGTATTCAAAGAGCAAAAAATCATCAAGCCGTAAGAGTTTTCGCAGGCAGGGGCGGCTGCCAAGCTCGCCATAAATTGGCTTTGATTGGGTTTGTTTTGACCAAGTGTCCAATTCGCATTTTTCGATGTAATTGCTTTTTTGTATTGCGGTTATAAACATTTGACTTTTTCTAAAATTGGGTTTGTTTTGCATATTTTGTTCTTTTCGGGTGTTAAGATGGGTAAAGTAGAATATTATCGGACGTTGCCAGGGGAGGGGGAGGAGTATTTTTTTAAAGGGGGAGTCGTAGACAGTAAGGAGAAGGGATGAGTGCGGAGCAGGAGGGTGATAGGGAAGTGGGGAACACTTAATATTGATTATCGATGAGTGATTATTGATTGTTGTTAATTGCTGAGTTTTCATTTCATAATTCATCAGGGGTGCGGAAGGACGCCCTCTCATAATTGGATGAACCTGCGCGAATTCGTCGAAAAATTGGAAATTTTTCGGGAGCGAAAATGTTGTAAATACTTATACGGAGGGGAGTAGAAAATTTTCTTGAAAAATGGGTTTTTGTGTTTGGCTACCTGCGCGTTTGATTGAAATTACTCCGCTTGCTGTGGGGGGTGTTAATTCGTAAAATGCACTGAAAGAGGGCAACGGCGCTTGTTTTTTAACAAGTCTTCAAAAGTTTTCAAAAGTTGTCAAAGACTTCCAAAAAACGAGGCAAAATCTTCACCTAAAGTTGGTGTTGGTTCCGGAGGACGCGAGTGAGGAGCGTTAGTGTTACGCAGCCCCTAAGGGGCGAAGTAAAATGGGATAATGGCCGAACCGGAGGAAGCAACAGCAAGATATGTGGGAAATTTCGGCTTTGTAAGTAAATGTAGTTTGAGTAGAATTGGGAGGCAGGTAAAAGGTTAAAAAAGCAAAATGTGAGAGGTGCTTAAAATGGGAAAAGGAATACCTTTTGGATTTTACCAAGGAAATCGCTCTGAATATTTAGCAATCCCTGCTTTGAGCAAATTGGGATTTACAATACCAGTGCCACGGCAAGAAGACAAATTTGGTGTAGATTTCATAGTCCACCTTGCTTATATAAAAGATAATATAGTTGTTCCTACCGGAAGGTCTTTTGGGATTCAGATAAAATCAACAATTGATCCAATAACTTTTTATAAACAAGAAGATAGAGACAGTTTATTCAACTCGAATGTGCCTTTCTTTGTAGGAGTAGTCGACAGAAAATCATTGAATTTGACTATATACAGTACTCTTGGAAGATTACGTCTCTTTTGGATGAAAGGTTCTAGCTTCGAATTCGATTTAACTTTCGAAGAAAAGGACGTAGTACAAAAACCGCCTGATTATAAATTGAAACAAGTGCATACTGGAAAACCTGTTGTGAAAATAGATCTTGTAGAGCCAAACAATGCTAATGATAGGATGGAGGAGTTACAAAAGTTGCAATCAACAATGGAAGATTGGATAAAGTTGGAGAATGAAAATTTGTCACTTAAGGAGCAAAAGGTACCACTTGTGTTTCTGCCAGCCACACATGAAACAAATACCCCATTTCCAATTCCTTCAAAACTTATTTGTATAAAATATGCTGCTCCTGGTAGCTTGCCTGGTATATGTAATGCGACGGCCAAATGCTTAGAATCATTGGAGTATTACCTTGAAATATGTAAGAAGAATGCAAAATCTCTTTCCCCTGATCTATCAGAGCTTATCAAAGAGCAATTTGAGGACGTTAAAAAAGTTAAGCGAAGAAATTTAGAAATTTTAAGAAGAGCTAATTGAAACAGAAAGCATACATATGAAACAGTATCCGAGCAGGAGGCGGAACAAGCTGGTTTTTAAGGATTGTATGAAATTGGGGAATGGGGTAAAATTGGCGGAGCAATAGCGGTAGATTTTACTTTGTATATAGGCAATTCAAAGAGAAAAATTTGAAATCGAAGCTTTCTATAATTTTGACTGTGGTGTACCTGTTGACAGGTTGTACAGCACAAATTCCTGAAGAGTATCCCAAGCAAACTTCCATGACGCTATGTCCTTTGAATAATAAGAACAAGCTCATTCAGTTAGCGGAGAAAAAATTTGGAAAACTAACTGAAGCGGATAGGATTTTATTTACTGCTATGGAAGAGGGTAATTGGGCTAATTATACAGAAGGAAATAATAGAGACAAACCAGAGAATGCAAGCAGCTGGGGAGCAAGACGGACTATAGATGCAAATCGGATTGAGTGGCTATGCCGCGACAAACAAATAAAAGAAATTGTATCAGATAAGGGAATAACGATTGCGGGAGCAAAGATTAAAGGAGCGGTTGACCTTAGTTTTGCAGAGGTTCCATTTCCGCTTGCTTTTGTGGGTTGTGTTTTTACTGAAGAGATAAACATACTACATTCGAGGATAGAGATTCTTAATCTGGGAGGCTCGCATACAGGTTCGATTTGCGCAGATGGGGCTAAGATAGAAGGTGGACTGTTTTTGAGAGATGGCTTTGAAGCTAATGGGGATGTTCGTTTTCCGGAGGCGACGATAGGGGGAGATTTCGATTGCACAAATGGTAAGTTTGTTAATAAAAGCGGTAAGGCAATTTTTGCAACTAGAATTGAAGTGAAAGATAGTGTGTTTTTGAAAAATGGTTTTAAGGCTAACAGAGAGGTTTGTTTTCTAGGTGCAAAGATAGGTGGAAATTTTGATTGCCAAAAAGGTGAGTTTGTTAATAAGGGCGGCACTGCGATTTCAGCAGACAGGATGGTTGTCAAAGGCAATGTTTTTTTTCGTAATGGTTTTAAGTCTAATGGTGAGGTTAGTTTTTCGGGAGCGGTGATAGATGGTAATTTTGAATGCGATGGAGGCACGTTTATTAAAAAAGATGGTTATGCGATTTCAGCGGAAAGAATGAATATAAAGGGTTCTGTATTTTTGAGAGATGGTTTTAAAGCTAATGGAAAGGTTTGTTTCGGGGGGGCATCTATAAGCGGAGATTTTGTTTGTGGAAACAGTGAGGTTGTTAATGAAGGTAGTTATGCAATTTCGGCAGATGGAACAGATATAAAGGGTTCTGTATTTTTAAGTAATGGTCTTAAAGCTAACGGGGAAGTTCGTTTTCTCGGAACGGAGATAGGCGGAAATTTTGATTGCGAGAATAGTGAGTTTATTAATGAAGGTAACGACACAATTTCCGCAGATGGAATGAATGTAAAAGGTAGTGTGCTTTTAAGGAATGGTTTTAAGGCCAATGGAGGGGTCCGTTTTCCAAGGGCGGTGATAAATGGAAACTTAGAATGTAAAGACGGCAACTTTATCAATAAGGATGGATATGCAATTGCTGCCAATCGAATAGAAGTAAAAGGTAACGTGCTTTTGAGTGATGGTTTTAAAGCCAACGGTGAGGTTCGTTTCTTGGGAGCAGTGATAGATGGAGATTTTTACTGTGAAGGCGGTAGCTTTATCAATATCAATAAGGATCAATATGCAATTGCTGCTGATAGAATGAACGTAAGGGGCAATGTGTTTTTGATAAATGGTTTTAATGCTAAGGGAGAGGTGCGTTTGCTCGAAGCAACAATAGATGGACAGTTTAACTGCCAAAACGGTAAGTTTATCAATAAAGGTGGCAAAGCAATTACGGCAAATGGAATGGAGGTAAAGGATAAGGTACTGTTGACAGATGGTTTTAAAGCTGAGGGCGAGGTTAGCTTTCCTATGGCGATAATAGGCGGAAATTTTGTTTGCGAAAATAGTGAGTTTATTAATAAAGGTGGCAGAGCGTTTTCGGCAGATGGAATCGATGTAAAGGGTAGCGTTTTTTTGAGAAACGGTTTCAAAGCAGAAGGATTAGTGAGCATAGTGGGAGCTATCATTAACGGGCATTTTTTTTGGAGCGACATTAACCATCCCGAAAAAACAATACTTGATTTGAGGAATGCCAAGGCAAGGGTGTTATGTGATGATGAGAAAAGCTGGCCAGCGAAGGGAAATTTATTTCTGGATGGATTCGTATATGAGAATATAGGAGATTATGCACCAAAGGATGCGAAGAGTAGGATAAAGTGGTTGGACAGGCAGGGTGAAAAACGATTTCGATCTGGGCCTTATGAGCAACTTGCGAAGGTGCTTGAGAAAATTGGTCACAATAAAGATGCGATAAAGATTCGTATTGAAAAAGAAGAGAAAATAACAAGATTGAACCGTTTCGGTTGGTGGACTAGGGTCTGGAAAGGTTCCACTATCGGATATGGCTATCGACCTTGGCAGGCTTTGTGGTGGATGGGGGGATTCATTGTATTGGGATTTATAGTTTTTCGGAAAGGATATAAGGCGGATATTATCGTTCAGACGGAGGAAAAGAAATACAATAAGTTTAATGCTTTATTTTATTCGATAGAGAAGTTTGTGCCGGTGGTTAATTTGAGTATGGCAAAACACTGGATACCAGATGCAAATAAAAGGTGGGGAGCTATTGTGCGCTGTTATATGTGGCTTCATATTATTGCCGGATGGATATTTACGACGTTATTGATTGTGGGATTGACAGGCTTGGTTAAAAAGTAAGGTGAAAAATGCCCGACAGAGACGTTAAGACAATACGGGATTTGATTTATTATCAATACGCTAAGATAATTGCGCGGCGGGCTTTTGAATTAAGTTAACCCAATACTTCTTTCAGCGTTTTACAGACGGTTGCGATATCATCTTTGGAGAGGTTGTTGTAGAACGGAAGGGCGATTGTTCTCTCGGCGACGGAATCGGTGAAGGGGAAATCACCTTTTTTAAAACCAAATTTTTCGGCCATAAACGGCTGAAGGTGGACGGGCGAGAAATAGTTGGAGACTTGGATGCCTTCGGCCTTCATTTTTTCGAGAATTTCGTCGCGCTGCTTTTGCGTGAACTTTTTCGCAAGCTGAACGACGAAAACGAACCAGCTAAACTTGCAGCCGGTCGGCTCTGCGGGGACGATAATGCGGTCGTCGCCGGCGAGGATTTCCTGATACCATTTAGCGACTTGGGCGCGTTTGGCAATGATTTCGTCGATGCGGGAGAGCTGGACGATGCCGAGGGCGCAGTTGATGTCGCTGAGACGGTAATTGTAGCCGAGGCGTTCGTGGCCGAGCCAGGCGCCGGATTTGCCCCTGCCCTGATTGCGGAGGGAGACGCAGATATCGGCCAGATGAGCATCGTCGGTGAGAATCATACCGCCCTCGCCGGTCGTGATTTGCTTATTGGGGTAGAATGCAAAGACGGACATTTTGCCGAAGGTTCCTGCCTTTCTGCCGTTCAATTCGGAGCCGAGGGCCTCGCAGCTGTCCTCGACGATGGTGAGGTTGTTTTTCTCGGCGACGGAGCAGATTTTGTCGAAGTCTGCGGGGCTGCCGAACGCCTCGACGGGAAGGATGGCCTTTGTTTTTTCGGTGATTGCGGCTTCGATTTTCGCGGGGTCGATGTTGAGAGTCGCCGGGTCGATATCGACGAAGACGGGTTTTGCGCCGGTCATCATAATAACGGTTGCGGAGGCGATGAATGTGAAGGGGGTTGTAATGACCTCGTCGCCGGGGCCGATTTCGAGTGCGGAGAGGCAGAGGAACAGGCCGCTGGTTCCGCTGTTTACGGCGACGGCGCGTTTCCGGCCGATGTATTCGGCGAAGGCGTTTTCAAATTCGGCCAACTTCGGGCCGAGCGAAAGATTGGGGCTTCGCAGGACTGCGCAGACGGCTTCGATTTCCTTTTCGGTGATGTCGGGGCGGGACAAATGTATTCGCATAGAAAAAATACCTCTATAAAGAGCACAGTTAAAACCGCATTTTACCGCCTTCGGCTAATAAATCAAAGGATTTTCTTGCGGGAGCGGCAGGTTGATTTTAGAATGCTGGTTTTCCGGATTCTCATATCCGTGGGGATAACAGGAAGAAGCGATAATTACAAAAGGGAGCAAAGATATGTTATCGAGACTGCACAGCGTAACATTAGCGGGAATCGACGGGGTCATTTGCGAGGTGGAGGTGGACGTCTCGCGAGGCGGGTTCGAGAAGTCATTAATTGTGGGGCTGCCGGACACAGCGGTAAAGGAAAGCATCGAGCGGGTCAAAAGCGCGATTACCAATTGCGGATACAGGTATCCGAAGAAACAGTCGCTGATAAATCTGGCGCCGGCGGATATAAAGAAGGCGGGGCCGGCCTTCGATTTGCCGATTGCGTTAGGCATACTTATCGGGAGCAACAGTATGGCGGCGGGGGACAGCTTGAAGGAGTTCGTCATAGTAGGGGAGCTCGCGCTCGACGGACGGGTGCGGGGAGTTAACGGCGTGCTGAGTATGGCGATGACGGCGGCGGCGAACGGCTTTAAGCGGATGATTGTGCCGGCGGAGAACGCCGAGGAGGCGGCGGTTGTTCAGGAAATAGAAGTATACGGTATCGGCTCGCTGACGCAGGCGGCGAGTTTTCTCTCGGGGCAGCTCGAGCTGGGGACGACGACCGTCGATGTAGATAAGCTCTTCGAGGCGGCGGCGAAATACGATTTCGATTTCGCGGATGTTAAGGGGCAGGAGAGCGTTAAGCGGGCGCTGACGATAGCGGCGGCAGGGGGGCATAATATAATGATGATAGGGCCGCCGGGAGCGGGCAAGACGATGCTGTCAGAACGGCTGGCGACGATTCTGCCGGGGCTGAGCTTAGAGGAATCGCTGGAAACGACGCGGATATATTCGTCGGTGGGTTTATTGGGCAGGGGCAAGGCGCTTCTGGCGACACGGCCCATCCGGGCGCCTCACCATACGGCGAGCGGGCCGGCGCTGGTCGGCGGGGGGACGAATCCTCGGCCGGGCGAATTGTCGCTGTCGCATTTCGGGATATTGTTTTTAGATGAGTTTGCGGAATTTCCGAGGCACATTCTCGAAATGATTCGTCAGCCGCTGGAGGAAGGATTTGTTACCGTCTCGCGCGCCAAGGGAACGGTGCGATTTCCGTCTCAGTTTATGCTGGTTGCGGCGATGAATCCGTGTCCGTGCGGGTATTTCGGGACGGACGTGAGGAGGTGCAGGTGCACGCCGGGGCAGATTGAGCGATATTTATCGAAGATATCCGGGCCGCTGGTGGACAGGATTGATATCCATATCGATGTGCCGGCGATGAGTTTCAGCAAGCTGCGGAGCAAATCGGGTCAGCTCGGCTCGGCTGCGATGAGAGGGGACGTGGTGAAGGCCAGAGAAGTCCAGGCGAAACGATTCGATGAAAACAAGACTATGACAAACGCAAGGATGAGTCATAAGCAGGTTCGCAATTGGTGCGAGCTTGACGAATCGTGTGAAATGCTGCTGAAGCATGCGATGACGGAATTCGGTCTGAGTGCGCGGGCCCACGATAAAATCTGCAAGGTCGCCCGGACTATAGCGGATTTGAGCGGCGCTGAAACAATAGCCCCCGAACATATCGCCGAGGCCGTAAGCTATAGGAAGCTGGACAGAAAGCTGTGATTGGCCATTGGCCGTGAAAAGGCATGTTTGCTTTTTCGCACTTGACAATTCGGCAGGTCACAGAGCCGAACATGTCGGAGGAAAAACATCAATCAGCGTCTGCACAAGTTGCTGAGCCGCCTTACATACCTGGGGTGACATAGAGTCGCCCAGCCGAGTATGCTCCGGTTGAATACCGACAAAATACACATCTACCTCAATATTTCGGCTTACCATTTCGGTAAATAAATGGGGCGAGAGTGTGTGCGTTGATAAAGCAAATGAGCTCAACTGTTCGGGCTTGAATATATCTATCGTTCCGGGCAGAGCATGGAAGTCGATGGCATCGATAATAAGCAGATTCTGCGGTGCTTTTTTTACTATCGGCTGAATATAGTTTTCGGGGACGGTTCCGGCGTCTATCACTTCGGCACAAGATTTTGCGTCCTGAAGCTGCCGACAAACCAACTGACCGACTCCATCATCACCTTTTAGTGTGTTGCCGATTCCAACAATAACCGTTTTAGAGCCGTGAAGCTTTTGGAGCTTGGCGAAAAGTCGTTTACCGATAGCCATAGCAGTTTTACAGCCGGATATTCAATTCGCACTTACATTTCGGGCAGAGTATCCGCATAAAATCACTTGTTTTGGGCGGCTCCTCAGACTTGGGCTTCGGCTGAATGTCCTGCGGCTTCGTGCTCAATTCGCCGCTTTTGGCAATCAGCAGGGAAGGATTGGTATAGGCCAGGGGCCCGAGTTTTTCATAAAGCCAGATGAGGTGTTTTTTTGTTCCTATTACTGCGCCGCATTTTTCGCACAACTGCAGTTCGAAATCGTGAGTCTCGACGGTTTCCTCTCTATTTAGAGTGGCCAAGTCCCATTTTCTCGACAGCTTTATGCCTGTTTCCGTAGTGCAGCAGGCCTCGCAGTTGCCGCAAAAAATACAGGTATCGTATCTGTGGGTTATTCTTCTTACGGGCGGGTCCGCATCCAAATCATCAACCATACTCAAGCATTCCGGGGTCGGACAGGCATTGACGCAGGCACCACAACCGATACAGGTATCGAGGTCAAACTCGGGTTTGCCCCTGTATTTTTCCGGCACAATACACGGCTTAGCAGGAAAGCGGGTGGTGAACCGCGGCGACAGGACGGCTACGACAGCTTCTTTCAATTCTCTTAATTTCGGTAAACGCAATTTCAAACTCCTGCAACAAACTATCTATGCGCTATTTTTTTTCTTTTCCGTATTTATCAACAACACTATTCTCCCACAGTTTTACGCCGGAGGCGTAAGCTCCTTTTGCGATTGCGTGCGCAGCCGTAGGTGAAGTTATAAGCACAAAAACGGCACATATTACAGCTTTCGCACTTGTGGGTCCGGAACCGCAAATCAAGGCGACACCGAGCAACAACATAATGGTGCCGAGAGTTACGCACTTTGTCGCGGCCTGCAAACGATTGTAAACATCGGGGAAACGCACCAAACCTATACAACCGAACACATCAAACAAAACTCCAATTATTATCAGTATATATCCTATAATATCAATCATCGAAGCTTCTGCCCTCCAAAAACTTTGCCAACGCTATCGTTCCGATGAAGCTTAGCAATGCCCAAGCGAGGGCGATATTGAGATAAAAATCTTTCCCAGTTACCAGCCCGAGAAGAGCACAAAAACCCACTATAACCGTGCCTAATATATCGATAGCAACGGTCCTGTCCGGTGCGCTGGGGCCGCGACCTATCCTATACAGACACAAGAAACAACACACAAATAAGCCGATGTAAGATAACGTTACTACAGTTGTCATAATCAATCTCTTTCTACTCGAAGATTTTCTTCAGGAACCACTCGAACCTCTTTGCGATAAACTTGGTTGCCTGTTCGGTATCGTCGGATTTTACATTAATCCAATGGATATATAGGTAGCCGTCATCAGTCAAGTCCACAGTCAGTGTGCCCGGTGTCAGAGTGATGGAATTGGCCAAGGCGGTAATTCCGGATTCGGTTTTCAAATCTGTTTTTATTTTTACGATTCCCGGTTTTATGGGCATTTTGGGGTGTAAAGCACGATAAACAACGTCGAGATTGGCCTTTATTACATAATAGAAGAATACCGGCACATAAACCAAGAACCAAAACACCCGCACCGGCGACAAAAACACATGGTGTTCCTTAGGCAGCATCTCATGAAACAATATCGCAACGCCTGCAGAAGCTATCAGTCCTGCAACCACAACCTGGATATCGATTTTGCCCTCAACAAAAGGCCAGGTCCAGATAACCCAAATAATAAATCCTAAAACAAAATAAAGCAGACGTCTCATATATTTAATCCTTTGGAGTTATGTTCCAATTAAATTAGCCGAATACGATAGTCCGTTTGTAAGCACCTCTACAGCCGGCTCGAGGATGTTAGCTTTCAAAGACGGCATAATCACGAGCAATCCCATAAGCACACACAAACAAGCGAGGAAAACCATTGCAAAAAGCATAGAGTTCTTGTTTTCTTTTGCCTGCTGCAGGTTTTCCGGCAACTCGCCAAGGAAAACGTATCTTTGGACCTTCAAATACATAATTAAAGTGCATAAGCTCACAAAAACAATTATCGCAGCTATCCAGTAAAAATGAGCCTGAATTGCCGCAACTACTAAAATCAGTTTACTCCAGAACCCGCTGAACGGCGGTATACCCACGATGGAAGCTGATGCGACGGTGCAGGTTGCACGTGTTACGGGCATTTTCTCTGCGAGTCCGCCCATCTGCTTCATTTCCCTTGTGCCTGTCGACATCTCTACCGAGCCGCTGGTTAAAAATAACAATGACTTGTAAACAGCGTGGTTAGCCAGATGGAACAAGCCGCCGAGGATGGCCAAAGAAGCCCAAGCCAAATTATCACCTCTGGCGATGATAAGCCCCCCAAGTCCGATACCCAAAACCACGTAACCTATCTGGCTGATACTCGAATAAGCCATGAGCCGCTTTAAGTCCCATTGCCCAATTGCCAGAAAGGCACCAGCAACCATACTCAAGAGCCCGAGAACGATTAAGAGCCAGCCTATCTGGACGGAAATGCCGAACACGTTGAAAACCATACGGCATAGGGCATAGACTCCAAGTGCCTTTATCAGTACACCTGAGAGCATTGCCGAAATCGGCGCCGGAGCCGACGGATGGGCGTCGGGCAGCCAGGCGTGGAACGGCACCAGAGCAGCTTTCAGGCCGAATCCGACAATAAACAAACACAGCGCAAATCCAAGACCGATATTCAGCCCTGAGACCTGAATAGCTTTCGAGATGTAGGCCATATTGAGCGAGCCGGTATTGCCGTAAGTAAGAGCGACTCCAAAAAGAACAAATATTGAAGCGATGCTGCCGAGCACCATATATTTAAAAGACGCTTCGAGCTCTTCATGCCCGCAGCCGAAGCCAACCAGCGCATAAGATGCAATTGAAGCAATCTCCAAAAACACAAACAGGTTAAAGACATCTCCTGAGAGCACAACACCATTCATACCCGCAACCATAAGCATAAACAAGCTAAGGTACTTTGCTTTGGCGGTATATTGCTCCATATATCTGACGCTGAAAAGCATGGCGGCGGTGCTGACAACGCTGATAACCAAAAGTAAAAGCGAACTTAAGCCATCAAGGACAAGATTGATTCCAATGGGGATAGACCACTTGCCTATCTCATAGACGGCGGACCGACCGATAGAGGCAACAGCCAAGACAAGCAATGAAACAGCCGCCAGGTTAGCTAAGACCGTTGCAAGAGCTTTGAGCTTTTTGCCGAAAATCGGCAGCAAAAATGCCGTTACCAAAGGAATAGCCACAAAAATCGGCAGCGGTATGCTCATCCTCTCAACCTCCTTATCTCAGTGATGTCAAAGGTGCCATACTTTCCATAAGTTCTGATGCATATCGAAATCATAAGCGCCAATGAACCCAGACTAATAACAATTGCTGTAAGCACAAGCGCTTGTGGCAGCGGGTCAACTGAAGCGTTTATAAACTGCTCCATTGCCGGTCCAAGATGGCTTCTGTCGACTATCGGCGCCACACCGCCGAAGCGGTAACCGAGCATAATCAGGAAAAGGTTAACGGCATATTCCATAACCATTATGCCGATTACAATCTTGACCATATTCTTTTTTACGACCGCACAATACAGGCCAATCATAAATAATAAAAAGCATAACGCATAAGGCAGCATTGTTTTTTTGCTCCTTTAACTATTCATACCTGCACTCTTTGCCTTTACAACTTATCGAAAGCGCAAGAATCACCAAAAACAGTGATGCGCCAACCTTCATACCGATAGCGATGTTCGAGAGCGGTATAGTGCCGGCACTTATAAGGTTCAGGGGTTCTCCCGGCAGATACTTCTGATACAGGAAGTTGACGAAGAAGGAACCGCCGAGCACAAGGCCCAGAATTGCTATCAGGGCGAACAGAAATGCTCCCACACAATCAAGCTTTGAGGCAACCGGCAGAGACAGATTTTCTTCTGCAAATTCTCTGCCGTACGCCAGCATAAGCAATACATAAGAAGAAGCCAAAATCACGCCGCCGGCAAAGCCACCGCCCGGAGTCAAATGGCCGAAAATAATTATGTAAATGCCAAACAAGAATATCAGTACCTTGACCCAACTGGCAATGGTTTTTACTATTACTGTCATACCTTTCATTCGTCAGGGTCCTCCAGTTTCTTCTTAGTGTTTTTGCGGAGTATAACAATTGCCCCGATAATCGAAGTAAACAGGACAGTTGCCTCACCGAGCGTATCATAAGCCCTGAAATCCAGAATAACCGAAGCAACAAGATTTGCCGCTCCTGTTTTCTGCAAACCCTCAGCTATGTATATCTGTGAGGCAGCTTCGGGAACCTTAGTAAAGACAGCGGTGCCAAAAGCGGGCAGAGTCTCAAGAACTTTTATGCCCGCCAGGAAAATCACAAAGATAATTACTACCGAAACGACTACTCCGAAAAATTCTCTGTCGCCGGTGATGAAGGTCATATCGCGTGCGATGGTAGCGCGGATTAAGATAATCAAACCCAAGACTTCCACCACAATCTGAGTTATCGCAATATCAGGCGCACGCAAAAACAGAAACATTATAGAAGCACCGAAGCCGACAGCGCCAACGCAGATCACGGCGCTTAGCAAATTGTTGGTTTCTATCGCGATAATCGCAGCAATTATCATAAACAGCAATAAAGCGTAAAAGATAGCCATATTCGCCTCACCAAATCCTGCAAACTATAAATAGAATTATAAGCAATCCCAACGTAACCCAGGTCAGATACATCGGCAGAATACCGCTGTGGAGCCATCGCAGAAACTCCGTCAACGCCAAGCCTATTCTTCCACCTTGATTATATGTGTCAAAATAACCTTTTTCCTGTCCTTTATAAAGCTGTTTGAGACCGCCCATAGAGGAAACCGTTTTGTAGAAATGCGTTCCGGGTATTGTCATTTGCTCATCAGTTTGCACTTCGCCGCAGGTCCAGGTGGGCACTTGCCTGACCTTTCTTGCCAATAGCCCGAAAAGCAAGATTAACAAACCAAGGACTATACCAGCTACCATTAACATCGTAGCCAAAGTTGAATCCCAAGTGCCTAAAGTTACGGTATCGGTTTCTATATTCAGGGCGGGATAAATAAACATCTTGAGCGGCACGTAATAAAAGATGCCGAAGAATATACACAGAAAAGCAAGGACAATCATCGGAATCCACATAGCCGGTGATACCTCTTTTACTGCTTTTAGCTTGTCCGGTAAACGGGAAAGAAACATAGAGTGAATAAGCTTTACGAATGATGCAAGGGTAAGAGCGCTTCCGAACATAGCACAGGTAAGCCAGATGGGCCATAGCTTTGCTGCATTGCCTGCCTGTGTTGTTCCCATTTCTATTACGCCCTGATAAACCATCCACTTGGAAACAAATCCATTGAAAGGCGGTATTCCGGAAATACTTAAAGCAGCCACCAGGCAAGCTGTGAAAGTAATGGACATCTTCTTGCCCAGTCCGCCAAGATTGTCAAGCTCGGCAGTACCACTTTGTTGCTCAACTGCTCCGCCACAGAGAAATAAGCAACATTTATATATTGAGTGGTTCAGCATATGGAACACTCCACCGGCAATACCAACGGCTGTTCCTGTTGCTATGCCGAGAACCATATAACCAACCTGGCTGATGGCGTGATAGGAGAGCAGCTTTTTGAGGTTGTGCTGGACCATCGCAATCATCACAGCGATAATTATCGTGGCCGCGCCTATAATTGCCAAGATTAGTCTTAAGGTAACTGAATTAACTTCAAAAATTCCGCGCACGATTAACACCAACAGGTAAATTCCCAGAAGTTTGTCAATAGCAGCGGGCAGAAGGGCCATTACAGATGCCGGGGCGTATTCACCGCTCGTAGGCAGCCACGTGTGCATAGGCAGTGCACCTGCCTTTGTAATAGCAGCGGTCATAAGTAACAAAAACGCAATAATTGCAGGTGCGGAAGCTGTTGGTAAGACGATATCCGAGATGACGAATGTCCCGGAAATTGCCCACACCATTAATATGCCGAGCAGAAAAGCTGCGTCGGAAGCCCCTATCATTGCGAAACTTTTCGTGGCTGCGAAATTAGAGTTTCGTCCACCCGTGGTTATCAGAACATACAGCGAAGCAGTAACAACCTCCCAGAAGATAAGCAGGAACAACAAGTGGTTGGAGAGCAAGATTCCCGCTGAGCCGCCTATAGTGAGCAGAATGGAACCGTAGTACTCATTGGCCCGCTTCTCACCAGCCATCGATTTCAGTGAATACAATGTTATTAACAGGCCAAAGCCCATAGCAAATATCAATATAAAGGTCCCCAGTGGCTGAGTTCTCAGCAGCAAGTCTAATTTCAGGTCGCCTATCTGAAGAACAGACCAGGCATAATCAAGCTGGCCAAGATTGAATATCTGAATAGCTTTTACAAATACAAAAGCCGAGATAAGCAATGTAAGTATCTTGGACAAAGTTTTTATCATGTTCGGCAGGAACAGCATTACAAAGCCCGCAATCAAAGGCAGAAAAACCAGGATGAGCAAAGTCTTATCCAATTTATAAATCCTCCAACTTCAATTCTGAGGGGCCATAATCTTTTTTGAGCTGAGCCGTTCTCTCGCGACTCAATCGCAGCAGTGTTTCATAGTTGTGTGTAATACTATTATGTTCGTCAACAACAGCTAATCTCTCGGTGCAACTGTAGCAGGGGTCAACCGCGGCAAGCGTAATCGTAACATCGGCAATATGCTCACCGATGCACGAAGCTTTGAACGAAGGGACATTGACATAACTCGGAGCTCTCATTTTATGGCGGACAGGTCTGTTGCCACCATCGCTGCGTACATAATGGAACGTCTCGCCTCTTGGAGCTTCAGCGTGGCCACATCCTTCACCCGGCGGTATCTCTTTGACCTCGGTAGTAATAGGGCCATCCGGAAGTTTATTTACCGCTTCTTTAATCATCTTAACAGATTCAAAGACCTCAAGAAGACGAACTACTGCTTTTGCGAATACGTCGCCTTCAGGCTGTGTAATTACATTCCAATCCAAATCGCCATAGGCCGCATAAGGGTCATCGCGTCTAACATCAATAGGAACGCCGCTGCCTCTGGCTGTCGGTCCTGTTACAGCGTATTTTATGGCGTCTTCATTGCTCAGTACCCCTACTCCCTTTAGCCGGGCGTGTAAAATCGGGTCGTCAAGAACCGCCTTGGTAAGCATTTCTGTTTTCTTTTGGATTTTACCCATCTCTTTAATTATCTTGGGCTTGAGCTCATTAGGGATATCCTCACGACAGCCACCAACCTTGACATTTCCGTAGTTATTTCTGTTGCCAGTAATTTCCTCAAGCAAATCAAGGACCGGTTCACGATATTTCCACGCCCACATAAAGACCGTGTCATAACCAATGAAGTGTCCTGCCAAGCCCACCCAGAGAATATGGCTGTGAATTCGTTCAAGCTCGTTAATGATTACACGTATATACTGCGCCCGTTCGGGAGGTGTTACACCGGCAATATTTTCGACAGCATTAATGTAAGCTATTGGATGCGAAGCCGAGCAAATTCCGCAAATACGTGAAACTAAAAACGGCACCTGGTCAAATTGCAAAGTTTCACTGATTCCCTCCATGCCGCGATGATTGTAGGATATTCTCACGTCAATATCAGTTACGATTTCACCGTCGACAGTGAGCTGGTAGAATTCCATCTCCTCCTGTAACGGATGAAAAGGACCAACCGCAAGAACCGGTTTTTTTAACGTTTTTTTCATTTCTTCACTTCTTTCCTCAACGGATAAACACCCTCAGGCCAGTCATCGGCCAATATCAATC
>CAYXUW010000053.1:0-16397 GCA_964468375.1 uncultured Pirellulales bacterium
TTCCCGAGGAAATTCGCAAGCGCTGGATTGAACGAATATTAATCACCCAACTGCCGGACGGCGGATGGAACGACGAATGGTATTATTTCGTTCTGGGAAGAAGGTCGGTGTTTGACCTTTCTATGCCGGCAGGCAATCAGCACGATACGGTTCTGGCACTGACAGTGCTGTATCTTGTTAAATACCAATATCCGGAATATTTCGGTTTGAGATAAAGGTTGATTTTTGGATAGGGACTAAAATGCGTTTGAATATACAGCCGCATGGCAAGGCCCATTTTATGTGTTTAGTGTTGTTGTGCGCCGTTCAGTTACTTTTGGGAGTTCTTTATCTTGGCACTGTGCCGCGAATTCATGTGGACGAGGTCTGGGATGCCTCACTTGGTCACGAGTTGGCTGAGAGTGGCGTATTGCGGCATCCGTTTATTCACAATTTCGGTGGAATGGAAATTTATTTCGTTCAGCCTCGCGTTACGTTGCCAATTGTTTGTGCGGTGTTATTTAAAATTACCGGCTATAGCATCGCCCTGTCACGATTGCCGTCGTTGCTATTTGGGATTTGGGCTGTAATTGCATTGTATCACATTGCAGAGCGGTTTTTCGGCAGCAGGCAGAGTTTTTTTATATGCCTGATTACAATTACAAACACGTGGTTCTGGATAAATTCCCGTCGTTGTCGACCGGAGGTGTACTACGCTGCTTTTGCTTTAGTTTTTCTATGGCTTGCAATATCTTATTTTCATAGAGACAGGAAAGTCATAGCTTTTCTCGCAGGAATTGCGGCGGTTTTGGCCTCTCTGGCTCACCCCAATGGCTTGCTCATCGTGGCTGCTATCAGTATTTCATGGCTTGTGTGGAAAGAAAAACCGCATTTGTTTAAGTTTGTAATATGGAGCCTAGCCGGCTTTCTTTTGTTATTTTTACCTTATTTAATCTATGCCTTTTGGGCTTCGGGGCAGCCGAATGTAAGTTTTATTAAGCAAGTACAGTTGGGATATCCGAGCCCCTTTAGCTCAATAACAGTTAAAGAAATCGCGCGATGGAAAGCTTTTCTTCGACCGCCTTTCGGCATTCCAATTGCTTTGGTTATGATTGTTGCTTGGTTGTCAGCCTGGTGGAAATCTACCGCTGAAGATAAATTCACAGCAACCGTTATTGCTGTTTATTTGTTAGCTCTGCCTTTTTTCAGCGTCAATGCCCTTCCATACTACCTTGCCACTGTAGTGCCGTTCTTCAGCATACTCGTTATTAGATTTATTTATCGTTTGCGTGATTTTGCCTGCTTCGATAGTTCGAAGAAGATTTGCTATGTTATCAGGGTTGCTATAGTCCTGATGTTCGTTACTCCTTCGTTATCTGCGATTTTTCTCATGCTGTATAAGCAGCGAGGAGCTAATTTCAATGTAATTATTAATGAAGTAGCTGAGGTTGTTGAGCCGAATAAAAGAGTTCATGCCGACCCTGTTTTTTGGGTAGGCCATGATAAGTATATATACGGTCCGTATCTTATTACTTACAACGTTGTAAAGGGCTCGGAGGCATTGCAGTGGGCTTATTCCCAATCGTTTGAATATGTAATCAGAACTACGTGGGATGGCTACTTTCCACAACAGGGAGCAAGAAGCCAGCCGAAAGATATGCCGGGTTTTCGTTCGCAGCTTATTGGCGACCATTTATGTAAGATGTTTGGCAATAAAGTATATGAATTTTACAGTGAGGATTACGGACCCATCGAAATATACAAAATCAACTGGCCAGCTAATCCAGCCTCTTGGGGTTTGAAAAAACAAGCGGTCAAATAAAGTTTTATGAGGATTTTATCCATAGAAAAGGTCGGGAGGGGCTAAAATGACAGAGGAGCATAAGTTGTCGGGCAATAAACACGGCAGTAAGAACAAGCGGTCGATTTTTCGTGGAGCAACAGCGGCCGCAGTTATTTTTATAGCTTTAATGGTGCTAGCTGGTGCGGTGATACTGGCTTTTAATAATGTTTCTTTTTTAAGCGGCGCGACTTTTGCAAAGCGCGTGGATATAGCTATAGAATCATCCGAAAAGTGGGTTGAGGAGCATAGAGAGGATATACTTAAAAAGAAAAATGTTGCCCTTCTGAAAATGCTCGATGAATGTGGCAAATTGAGGCCGAACCCGGTATTTGAGGAAATTATCGAGAGTTTTATGGAAATGAGGGTTAGGCCTGAATGCTGGAAACGGCTGATAGACCCAAACTGGCCGGTGAATGAATGGGAATTAAATCAGACGATTGAGAAAGAAGCTATAGACAACAAATGGGTTTTATATGCGATAGCCCCGGAGAAAGCGGGGGTTTCTGCCGAGGAATTGGATTTGTTTAATCCGGAGCGGTGGCAGCAACGGCAGCTCACGCACCAGCTTGATGCTTTAGTTACATTGAGAAAAAGAGGCGTAAAGTCAGATGAAAAGCTGGATGAGCTTATTGAGCATCTTTGCAATCGGTTGAGCAAGGAGCTTATTTTCGATTCTGCGGTGGTAGATATTTATATTCAAAAAGTCACTTTTATTTTGAGAGCCGGTTTTCCGGAGAAAATCCGCAAACGCTGGATTGAAAGGATAATTGCCAATCAGCTGCCCAACGGCGGCTGGAACGACAGATGGCTTTGTTTTAATTCTAGTTCGAAGCTGGAGTTTGGTTTTACTACTCCACCGAGCAACCAGCACACTACGATACAGGCACTGACGTTGCTTTATCTGGTGAAATACAAATATCCGGAACAATTCGGCCTGAAATGAGGTTCTGCGGCAAATAACGGCCGTAGCAGAGGAATTTTTGGTGATTTTCGGGAAATTTACTGAACTGTTTTGCGGCATCGGCGTAAATATATTGAAAGTAAATAAAAAGTCATTTTCTCCTACTGATAAAATATATTGTGGCGGCGGTATCGTGACGGGCGATGCCGCCGTTTGTTTCGCGCTTTTTACAGGAAAAGGGGTGTTTCCCCGCTGTTTGGGCCGGTTAGCTGGAGATGCTTTCTTCGAGCCGCGCAAGGACGGTTCTGGCTTTCGAGATTTTGTTCCCTGCTGAGCTTCGCCATCGCACCTGTGCATTTTGCTCGAGTTGTTCTTCGATGTTCCTGTAGGCCAAAAGCACGGTGGCGTGATTCTTATTGCCCATACACCTGCCTATCTCCGAGGACGACATTTTCGTGTGTTTTCTGGCCAGATACATACTAAAGTGCCTGGCAAGGGCTATGGTCCTGTCTTTTTTGGAAGAGTGTATGTCGGCAGGCGTTATTCCGAAGTAGGTTGTAACAGCCGATTCGATATCCGATATGTGAACGATTGGGTCGCATCTTTCGAGGTGCTCGGAGAGAACCTCTTTAGCCATATGCAGATTGATTTTCTGATTCTGCAGGGCGCTGTATGCGATTAACTTCAGCAGAGCGCCTTCAAGCTCCCTAACATTAGTTCTTATGCTCTCGGCGATGTATTTTATTACGTTCTCGGGAATGTGCTTCCGCATATTCGTGGCGTACTGTTTGCAGATTTCACAGCGTATCCGCAGGTCGGGAGCGTCAACCTTTACAACCATACCAGAGACAAAGCGGTTGACCAGTTTTTCAGAAAGCTGGCCTATCATTTTAGGATGCGCATCGGAAACCATCACAACCTGTTTCCCCGCCAAATCGATTGTATTAAAAGTATGCAGGAATTCCTCCTGCGTAGATGGCTTGCTGGCCAAGAAGTGAATATCGTCGATAGCCAACAAATCCGTTTGCCGCATACGGCGTCTAAAAGCCTCCAGCTTTTTTGTCTTCAAGGCCAGCACGAACTGATTGGCGAAATCTTCCGCTGAGAGATACAGCCAATTAGTTTGAGGCCGGGTTTTGCACACCGCATTGCATATCCCTTGCAGCAGATGAGTTTTCCCGACCCCGTATCCTCCGTGAATAAACAGCGGATTAAAAGGGCTTTGTTCCTCCCTGACAACGGTTTTTACAGCGTTGTATGCCAGCTCATTCGATTGGCCGACAACAAATGTATCCAGGGTTAATTTGAGCTGTTTGCCGTTTGGTGATTGTTTCTCGAATCTTTTGCCGCGGGTTCGGTTCCGGGCCTTTCCCACCAGTTGGGCCTGCGAATCCAGCTGTGTCCGCCTCTGATGGCCGGCGAGCTCTGGGTCGACGGCGAAAGTGATTTTTCGCTCGGAGCCGGTGACAGCCTTGACCGCTTGGCTGATTTCGTTTGAGAAGTGGTTTTCAATCCAGCTCGCTATAAAAAGGTTCGGGACGCCTACTTTTAGATAACTGTCGGTAAGCGTAAGTTTCGTTGAATTCTTAAACCAAATGCGAAACTTTTGCGGCCCAACCTTCGCGGCAAGAGCTTCGTTAACAGCACTTGTTTCATCCGTGATTGTGCTTTGCATTGTTTTCTCCTCGACAATCTATAGCAAACTGTTCTTAGCTGTAACCAAATCCATTAACAATTATTATTGGGCGTTGCAGAAACAAATCAATCCCCTTTTTGAGAATTTCTTTTCCACTTAATGGAGGTTACTGTCAGTATTGATGTTGCGCAAAAAAAAAGTTTGTTTTGAACAGGTTTTGCACAGCGCAACTTGGTTTTGTGGAAAAAGTGTGGATTAGGTTTTCGCTTTTTGCGCAGTGCTTGTTTGTTGCAGTGAGTTGCGTTCCCAAAAAACTTCGCCGGAGTAACCCTGAATTGAGTTGTCGGCCTGGACCAGACGGAGTCGTTTTTCTGCCAGGCAGCAGTAAGTTTCGTCTATCTCAATGCCGACGTAAGAACGGTTAAGCTTTTTTGCGACGATGCTCGTCGTGCCGGAGCCGAGAAAGGGATCAAGCACAACATCGTTGGGGTGAGAACTGGCAAGAATTATTTTTGCGAGTAGCTTCTCCGGTTTTTGTGTGGGGTGGTCGGTATTTTCGGGCATCGACCAGAACGGCACGGTTAAATCCGTCCACAGATTTGACGGGTGTGTCAGACGAAAATTCCCCTTTTCGCCCCTTTCCCAGCCCTTCGGCCGGCCGTCTTCGAGCGTATAAGGGGCTATTACCTTCTTTTTTAGCTTTACCTGGTCAATATTGAAGGTGTATTTATCAGAGACGGTGCAGAACCATATATCTTCGGAGGCGTTTTTCCAGTTTTTCAGTGCGCCGCGGCCCTTTTCCCGCTCCCAGGTGATTCTGTTTCTTATTTTCAGATGCTTGCTTGCTATGCCGTAAACGGCAGGAGACGAACGCCAGTCGGAACAAATATAAACCGACGCCGTGGGCTTTAGGATTCTTAACAGCGAAGAAAGCCAGCTGTCTATCCAGTCAGCGTAATCATCGGCCGAGCGTTTTTTGAACTTGCTGCTTTTGAAATTCTTATTCAGATTATACGGAGGGTCTACAAAGAGCAGGTCAACGAAACCCTCGGGCAATAAAGGCAGAACGGAATAAATATCTTGGCAGATAGTTTTGTTCAGGATTTGTGCCGCGGTTGCCGGACGGCCGATGTGTAGCAATTGTTTTTTATATTCGGCAACTTCCTGCGGTGTTATTGTTATGGTGCGGTTTCTGCTGGCCCGATTTTTTCGTTCCATATTTATTCCGCGTCAATCCTGACGAACATATCGCCCGGTTCGGTGTGCCGTCCGTTGACGAAATCTTTGAAGTCCATAAGAGCCGAGCCGTCCGGTTTGATTTTTACAATCTTCAAGGCCTTCTCACCGCAAACGACGTTTAGATTTTCATCGAGTGTTCCCGGCTGCAGCTGTTCTATGCTTTGAGCATCGGCTATTTGGGCTTTTGCCACGGTTACCCGCAGGCGTTTTGAAGTCTTTTGAGAAACATAAATCGCCGAGGCGCCCGGCCAGGGCCACAGGCCGCGTATTTTTCTTTGAAGAAGCTCCGCCGGCTCGGAAAAATCCAGAACGCCGTTCGATTTTTTAAGCTTGGGTGCCAAAGTCGCTTTCGAATGGTCCTGTTTTGTGTAAGTTACAGTCCCGTTCGCTATTTTATCGAGGGTTTCTATCAGCAGAGGTGCCGCTAATTTCGCAAGCTTGTCGTGGAGTTGGCCCGCCGTCTCGTCGGGCTCTATCATAGTTGCGGCTGTTCCGAGGACATCGCCTGCGTCCATTTTGTCAACCACCGTAATTATGCTGATGCCCGTTTCGGTTTCGCCGTTGATTATCGCCCAGTTTATCGGCGCCGCTCCGCGGTATTTCGGCAGCAGAGATGCGTGAACATTGATAGCCCCTTTGGGCGGCAGGTTTATCAATTCATTACCTATCTTTTGCCCGAACGCAGCTACCACAATCAAATCGGGCTTATACTCACTTATTTTCTGGAGCATTTCCGAGGTGTTTACGTTTTGGGTTTCCGTGAAAGGAACCGAATTTTCTTTCGCCCAGGTGGCTGCCGGCGTTGGCGTGGATTTTCTGCCTCTTCCTGCCTGACGTGGGGGCTGTGTAACAATGAAATCCAGACTATCCTGCGATTGTGCTAAAGCGTTCAGGCACTCAAGGCCGAATGCGCCGCTGCCAAGGTAAACGATATTCATTTTTTATCCTGAAAAAGAATTCAAGCGCACAACTCACAGGGGAAATTTCTAACCTTGCTTGTGCTCTTCTATAAGTTTCTTCAGTTGCTTTCGATGGACGATTTTTGCTGTCGAGCCCATACGGTCGGCGATTGTCATCCCCTCTATATGGTCGTATTCGTGCTGCAGGGCTCTTGCGTAAAGCCCATCGGCCTGTTCAGTAAACTCATTGCCGTTCAGGTCGGTCGCGGTAACTTCGCATTTTTTATATCTGCGAATCTTCGTATGCACGCCCGGAACCGACAGGCAGCCCTCTTCCATTGAATCAAGTTCGCCGATGGGCGTAACGGTCGGGTTGATGAAAACTTTGACGTTTTCCCTTGTCTGGTCGAGCGAGATGATGAACAGCCGCAGCGCTACGCCCACCTGCGGCGCCGCCAGCCCGATACCGTTGTTCTCCAGCATAATGTCAGTCATTTTCTGCACGAGTTGACGGATATTATCATCGATTTCCTCAACAGGTTCTGCCTTGCCGGTTAAAACGCCGGCGGGATAATGCGTAATCCGGCATTTCTCGATATCCACCACTTTCTGATCCTTCCGTTTTTTTCGGTTCGCTATTTGAAACTGCGCTGCATTTGGCGTTTGTTATCGTCGAATTCGTCGCCTTCGAATATATTGCCGAGGTAATGTTTCCTGACGGTTTTGTTTTTGACTATTTCCGCCGGCGAGCCGGAACCTATCACTTTTCCGTGGTCGATTATGTATGCCTTATCTACTACTTCGAGCGTCCTTTCGACGTTGTGGTCGGTAATAAGTATGCTTACGCCGGATGCAACAAGACGACGGATTTCATTCTGCAAGTCCTCGACGGCAATCGGGTCAACGCCGCTGAATGGCTCATCCAGCAAGATAAGCGACGGGTCCGTTACCATAGCGCGGGCAATTTCCAGCTTTCTGCGTTCGCCGCCGGAGAGGAACCTGCCCTGACTTTCGGCAACCTCGTTTAGCGCAAAATGCTCGATGAGCATGTCGGCTTTGCGGTCGCGCTCCGCTTTGGTGATGGACATAGTCTCCAGAATCGCATAGAGGTTATCGCGGACGCTGAGCCGTTGAAAAATGCTCGGTTCCTGCGAAAGATAGCCGATGCCGAGCCGGGCCCTTTTATACATTGGCAGTTTCGTGATGTCCATACCCTCGAAGATTACTGAACCGCTGTCCGGCGTAATCATCCCCATAATCATTCTAAATGTGGTGGTTTTTCCCGCGCCGTTACGGCCAAGAAGCCCCACAATGCTGCGCCGGTCGAGGGTAATCGATATCTTGTTTACTACAGCCCTGCCGGAATATCTCTTTACCAGCTCACAAGTTTCAAGAAGAGTCATAGCTCTGTCCCGGTCATCTAATTATTTCTAGTCTCTATTATGCGGTATTATAGCAGTATCACAAACCAAAGCAAACAAATAGCACCCGGCGTATGAGTTTTAAGAACCTGCATAAATACTGTAAAATATCTGTTTCTGCCGGCGCAGATAAATATTCTGGCGTCTGTGGTGTATTTTTGTTATATAGGTGTTTTTTGTGTGTCATAGAGGCAAAGTATGTTTGCAGTTATAAGTGATATACATTCGAATCTTGAGGCCCTGACGACGGTTCTGGCCGATATTGAAAGCCGCGGCATTGGGACAATTTACTGTCTGGGCGATGTGGTTGGCTACGGGCCGAACCCCAGAGAGTGTCTGGATCTGATTATCGAAAAAACCGAATGGACCGTTCTCGGCAATCACGATTATGCGGTCTTTTACGAGCCGACAAACTTCAATTACGCCGCGGAACAGGCGAGTTTCTGGACACGTTTCGTTCTGGAAGATGAAAAACAGGATGCGAAACGTAGCGAGCATTGGAGTTTCCTTGGCGGATTGCCGATGCGGCGAACCCTTAAAGCAAACTTGGGAGCAAGCTCGGCGGAGATAAGTTTCGTTCACGCCAGCCCCAGAAAACCGATTAATGAATACATCTTTCCGGACGACGTTTATACCAACCCGATAAAGGTTCGGATTCTTTTCGAGCGCGTCGAGCATATCTGCTTCGTGGGACATACCCATTTGCCGGGTGTGTTTCTCGACGAGCCGGATTTTTATCTGCCCGACGAACTGGGTGATGTCTATCCGATTATCGATAGCGAAAAGGCAATTATAAATATCGGCTCGGTCGGCCAGCCCAGAGACGGCGACAATCGTGCGAGTTATGTTTATGTTGAGGACAATGTGGTGCGCTTCGTTCGGCTGGAATATGACTTCGAAACTACGGCCGAAAAAATAAAGGCAGTAGAAATGTTAGACAATTTTAACGCTGAGCGGCTGCGAGAAGGAAAATAATCGCACCGCGTAAGCCGCCCGCGGCGATAATGGGTCGTGTCGCGGGGAAAATACATTTTATGAAAAAAGTTTTAGTTTTAATTTTAATCGGTTTTGTTTGTTTTTGCGGCATGCTCGTCGTTAATTCCGGTTTGTTAACAGAAAAAGGCCGCTGTATTCTTCTGGCCCAGATATCGGCCGATACGCAACAAGAAGCTGCCCACGCTGATGATGCAGCGGGGGGGTATTCGCATATATCTGATTTCACTTTTTTAACTGCTGATAACGCCCCTGCTTCCAGCGTTACACTGGGTTCGATGGACCCTAAGAGCGGCTTTAAATTTGAGCTGGAGCTGACCTCAAAAGGTGCCGCCATCAGCCGGGCTGCCTTTAGCGAATTTGACAACCGCGACCCTAAGGAGCCCGAGCCGTTGGTTATTCTCTCGCCTGTGCATCGAGCCGACGGGGAAGAAATTTTGTCAATGGCGAACGCGGATTTCATATTTGTCCACCAAAGGCTTAAGCTGGCTTTGGATAAGTTGCAATGGAAAAGCTCCGGCGTCGAGAAAAACGAAGACGGCTCCGAAACCGCCCGCTTTGAGGCGGTTATCAAGACATCGCAGGGTGAGCCGGTCTTAAAACTGCTTAAAACATACAAGGTCAATCCTGAAAGTTACCTGCTTGATTGTGATTTAACTGTTGAAAATCTATTGGTTGCCGAGCAGAAAATACAATTCGACCTATTCGGACCAAGCGGTTTAAACAGAGAGAGTTTCAGGACTGATATGAGAAAGGTTGTGGCTGGCTTCAGAACCAGAGATGAACAGGGCCGGATAGCCAGTATGCGGCTCGATGCCAGAAAGCTTAGCAAAGCGGAAACCGTCGAGGACAGACGGCTGGTGAAGCCCGGCGCCGATTTTCTTTGGGTCGCCGCCGTCAATAAATACTTCGCTGCTATACTGGTGCCTTTGCCGGAAACCGGAAAAAATTTCTGCGATTGGGTGAAAGACAAAACAGGAAAGTTTTACAATCCCGACGGCAAATCCGATACCGGCGACGAAACAGTCGGGGTCGATTTGAAAATCGCACCGAGCATTTTGACGGCTGCCGGCCAAGTTGGTGACACAAAAACTTATAACTTCCAGCTTTATCTGGGGCCGAAGGATAAAGCGCTGTTCGATAAAAACGATATGTATCGAAATCTCGGTTTTGTCGAGACGATAGATTTTCTGGCCTGCTGTTGCCCGGCGAGCATTATAAATCCCCTGGCTTTTGGGATATTGGCGCTGATGAAATGGATGTACAGCTTTATCCCCAATTACGGCGTGGTCATTATCGTACTTGTTTTCCTGATGCGGCTTATTATGCACCCGGTCACCAAAAAAAGCCAGGTCTCGATGAGCAAGATGAGCACACTTGCCCCAAAGGCCGAAGAGATAAAGAAAAAATACGCCAACAACAAAACTGAGATGAACAAACAGTTGATGGCGCTTTACAGAGAGCAGGGTGCTTCGCCGATTATGGGTATGTTGCCGATGTTTGTGCAGATGCCTATCTGGATTGCTCTGTGGAGCGCGGTATATACCGGTATCGAATTGCGCGGCGCGCCGTTTCTGCCTTGGTGGATTACCGACCTTTCCGTCCCCGACGCTTTCGTCAGGTTCTCGACGATAACAATACCGCTGCTGGGTTGGAAAATCGAATCGCTTAACCTTCTGCCCATTTTGATGGGCGTGGCGTTCTACCTGCAGCAGAAGCTTATGCCCAGGCCGGAGACCGCTTCGACTAACCCGCAGGTTGCCCAGCAGCAAAAAATGATGATGATTATGATGCCGGTGCTGTTTCCGCTGATGTTATACAAAGCCCCCTCCGGAGTAAATCTGTATATTATGTCGAGTGTGTTCGCTGGCGTCGTCGAGCAGTACTTTATTCGCAAGCACATTCGCGAAAAGGAGCAGGCCGAGTCGGCGGGACTGGTCGCTGTAACAAGCAAGACCGGCGGCAAGACCAAAAAGAAAAAACCCAAACCATTCTTCAGAACTTAGCAGTGATGTATGAGCATAGTGACACTATCGTTGCTGTGAGTTCTCCGACTTCATCGCAGAGGGTGATTGTTCGAATATCCGGCCCGGACACGATTGATATATTACAGCAGATTTTCACTCCGCTTATAACCGCGGGAAAAAACAGTGTAATAACCGGCTGTGTAAGGGTCGATGAGCAGCTCGAGCTTGATGCGCAGTTATATCTTTTCATAGCTCCGCATTCCTATACCGGCGAAACGCTCGCCGAAATCCACCTTTACACGAACCCGTCCATCACCGAGGCCCTGCTGCAAGACCTGTTGAGCAAAGGCCTTCGAATGGCCGACCCTGGCGAATTTACCGCTCGCGGCTTTCTTAACGGCAAAATGGACCTGACCCAGGCCGAGGCGGTAAATGAGGTAATCGTAAGCTCCAATCGGCTGCAATTGGCCGCCGCCGAGAAACTTCTCACCGGCAAACTGGCCCAAACAGCGGAAAAAATCCGCTCAGAACTTATGGATTGTATCATGCTCATCGAAGCGGGATTGGATTTCAGCGGCGAAGATATCGAATTTATAAGCCGGGATGAAGCGATTGAGAGACCCTCGCAAATAAAAGGCCGGCTTGAGCAGTTACTTGCAGACAGTATAAGTTGTGAATCTGTGCTCGATTTGCCCGCTGTGGGAATCGCCGGAGCGCCCAACGCCGGAAAAAGTTCGTTGCTCAACAAGCTAACCGGCTGCGAAAGGAGCATCGTCTCGGCCCAGCGCAAAACCACAAGAGATATCCTGACCGGCGAGCTTTCACTGAGGCATTGCCGGTGCGTGCTGTTCGATTGCGCTGGCCTGACAGCTGAAGCTGAGAATATACTTGATGAGCTGACCCAGCAGGCGGCAATTGAGGCATTGCGAAACAGTTCTGTAGTTGTATTTTGCGTGGATTCATCAAAAGAAGATTTCTCTGAAGACATTTCAATAAATGAACTCATAAAACCGCATATTTCGATACTGGTTGCGACGAAATCCGATTTGCTGTCGGAGCAAATGTTGACTGACCGGCTTAAAGAGCTGAATAATTTGTTCGCCGTCGAGTTTTTGCCGATTTCGATAATAACCGGCTGCGGCTTGGAGAAATTGCAGGACACGGTTGATAAAAAGCTCATCGAGCGGGTGCTTGGCGGGGCGTCCGGCGGGGATTTTGCCGAACAAACCTCGGCGGTTGCGCTGACAACCCGCCACAGACAGGCAGTAGCGGATGCGATAGAGAACGTCAGCGAATCGATAGATGAATTAAAAGCCGGTAGCGATGAAGTTGCCGCAATGCTTCTGCGGGCCGCTTACCAGAATATCTATGATATCGAGCAGCAGCATTTTGACGATGAGATATTACAGAGAATATTCAGCCGCTTCTGTATAGGAAAATGAACCGAGGCGAGTAGCTGATTTCAGGCCTTTGGTTATTGCCTCGAAATCTTTAAGCTGTCTCGCCTCGATTCAGCTTAGTTATACGTTTATCGGGTATCGCGGTTCGTTATTCGTCCTTGGCCTCGAATTCCGCGTCGATTACATCGTCTCCGCCCTTTCTTTTGACTTCGCCCTCTGGCGGAGGAGGCGCTTGCTGCCCGGCCCCGCCGCCGGGCGCTGCCGAAGAGGCCTGTTTCTTTGCCGCCTCTTCGTAAAGTACCTTGCCCAGTTCCTGACTTGCCGTGCCGACGTTTTCAATGGCTTTTCTTATAGCCTCGGCATCTTCGCCTTTTACCGCTTCTTTCAAATTGTTGATTGCACTTTCGATTTTGCCGCGCGTATCGCCCGAAACCTTCTCGCCGTGCTCTTTTAGGGTTTTTTCCGTAGAGTAAATTAGCTGGTCCGACTGGTTTTTCAGGTCAACGACCTCTCTTTTCTTTTTGTCTTCCGCGGCATGAGACTCGGCCTCTTTAGTCATCTTATCAATCTCCTGCTCGCTCAGCCCGGAGCTTGACTTAATCTCAATCGACTGCTGCTTGCCTGTGCCGAGGTCTTTGGCTGAGACGTTCAGGATACCGTTGGCGTCAATATCGAACGCAACCTCAATCTGCGGAGTAGCTCGCGGTGCGGGCGGAATATCTGTAAGCTGGAACCTGCCTAAGGTGCGGTTATCTCTTGCAAATTCCCTCTCACCCTGTAAGACGTGAATATCAACGGTAGTCTGGCTATCAGCCGCTGTTGTGAATATCTCTTTTTTGCTTGTCGGAATCGTCGTGTTGCGGTCAATCAGTTTCGTCATAACGCCGCCCAATGTTTCGACTCCCAGCGAAAGCGGCGTTACGTCCAGAAGCAAAATGTCTTTTACGCCCGCATCACCTGCTAGGACCGCGCCCTGAATGGCGGCGCCGATTGCAACGACCTCGTCGGGGTTAAGACTTTTGTTGGGTTCTTTGTCGAATATCTCTTTAACAATCTGCTGCACCTTCGGAATTCTTGTCGAGCCGCCGACCAGCAGAATCTCAGCGATATCACCGGCTGACAGTTTCGCATCTTCCAGCGCCTTATGACACGGGCTTTTCAGCCGCTCAAAAACAGGAGCACACAGCGATTCGAATTTACTGCGGGTGATGGTTATCTGCATATGTTTCGGCCCTGAAGCGTCCGCTGTGATAAACGGCAGATTCACGGTGGCTTCCATCTGCGTGCTCAACTCGCATTTAGCCTTCTCAGCCGCTTCTTTGAGCCGTTGGTGCGCCATTGGGTCCTGACGAAGGTCGATGCCTTCTGTCTTTTTGAATTCGTCCGCCAGATGGTTTATCAACACAGCATCGAGGTCATCGCCGCCTAAATGCGTATCACCGTTCGTGCTGAGAACCTCGAAAACATTATCGCCGATATCGAGAATCGATATATCGAATGTCCCGCCTCCGAAATCGAAGACGGCTACCTTTTCGTTTTTCTTCTTCTCCAGCCCGTAAGCCAGTGCCGCCGCCGTCGGCTCGTTGATAATCCGCTCGACCTTCAGTCCCGCTATTTTGCCGGCGTCCTTCGTCGCCTGCCGCTGCGAATCGTTAAAGTAAGCCGGAACGGTAATCACGGCGTCGGTCACTTTCTCCCCCAGATAATCCTCCGCTGTTTTTCTCAAATCCTGCAGAATCATCGCCGAGATCTCAGGCGGTGTATATTCCTTGCCGCGAACGCTGACCTTCACCAGTTCTTCTGGCCCGCCGGTGATTTTATAAGGCACAATCTTCTCTTCTGAAGATACCTCGTTGTGCCGCCGCCCCATAAACCGTTTGATTGAAAAGACCGTGTTTTCTGGATTGGTTACCTGCTGGTGCTTTGCTATCTGCCCCACAAGCCGTTCGCCCTTGTCGGTAAAGCCGACCACCGACGGCGTCAGCCGCGAGCCCGAAGAGTTAATCAAAACCTTCGCCGCCGACCCTTCCATCACGGCGACCACGGAATTCGTTGTCCCCAAATCTATTCCGATTATCTTGGCCATAACTGATTTCCTTTTCGTTATTTATCAGATTTTTCTCTCTGTTTTTGATGTTCGAAACGTCTCACAGTTTTAATGTGCAAAACCCGTGCCAGAAGTCAGCCGTAACCCGCTTTGACAGGTTAACCCCCTGTATTTCAGGAAGTTAGCTTTTTACAACTCTGTTTACCGATGTTCATTTTCTTAGCAATTGTGCCATTTTGGCAGATAAACAGGTCAGTAATCGGCTGCTGGTTTAGCCAGTTAGGAGTATGGCAGGTGATTTTGGTACAGGCAGAGGATGTATTTGCACAAAAGATTAGATTCACCTTGGACACCAGAATCTGACACGTTATAATCAAAGCGAAGTTTGAGGGATCGCTGATGGGGCTCAAGATTGTTGTTTTTTATTTGGAGGGAAACAAATGTCTAAGGCAAAAGAAGTTTCTGATGTTGTCAGGGTAATTCCTGAGGCATACTTCGATATTCTTTGCCGGGTGGTGCCTGGTATAGTTTTTGTCTCTGCTGTGGCTCACTTTGTTTGCGCCGGCATAAAATACTCTTGGAGCGATTTGGTAGTTTGTCTGGTTATCGGCTTCGCAATAGCATTCATGCTCGATTGTGCTTTTGATTTTATTGTTCGGCCGATCAGCGTATGGTGGGCTTGGAGAAAAGTAATAGGAAAGCACGCAGCTTTTTCTGAACTTCAAGAATTACACTCAATTTGCAGCAATCAAGTTAAGGAGCAGCAACAAGAGGGTTGCGCTGTTGCCAACACCCAGGAAAGATTCCCCCCGCATGCTGTAAAACTAAATATTCTGGAAACGCTGCGCAACTATTGCCGGTCAAAGGACAGGCACACGGGAGAGGTAGTTACAAAACTTGTGGCCGAAGAACGCTTAATGCGGATGATTGTTTTTGGATTACCACTTGGTATAACTGCGATATCAATAATGAATGTCGACTCATCCACCCGCTTTGGAAATGCGCTCGGTAAGCTAGTGTTGCCGTTTCCCAGATTGCTTTTGCTAATTTTCTTGGAGTTATTCGCAATAGCGGGATGGTTAAACCGAATAGAAAGACCGGTCGCCCGTGCGTTTTTCTGGTGGCGTAATAATTTAAGAAAGTCGAAATAAGGCAAATTATCTTAAGAGTAAAAAGGTATTTAATTCCTCTTGCAACCAATTTCCATCGGTTCAGCCGTTTAGTGCCGAGCGGATGATTTTGGCTCTGAGTATGTCTCTGTTGGCGGCATCCAGCGTTTTTCCGGAGTTTAACTGCAGATGTGCCGGTTGGGTCAGCATAAACAGCCGATTTATGGTTGTGATGGACAGGCTCGTCGGTTTGTCGCTGCCGCTTAGCTTGCAGAGCCGCTCTATCGCCGGTGTGGAAGCCCCCATACGTTCGTGCATGTTAATCCCCATTCGCAAATGACTCAGCAGAAATAACGCCTCTTGTGAGCTTATTAGATGCGCATTCCGCAGCAGTGCCATCGCCCGCGAAATTTTGTCGTCGAGGATTTCCGGCTGCTCCGAGAGCAGTTGCTTTCGGGCCGCCGTTTCATATTCGACGATTTCAGGAATGATAGATTTTTCGAAGTTTGCCACAATCTCTGCCTCCGATGCACCGAGCGTCGCTTGGTTCGAAAGCTGGTAAAAATCGCCCGCCGCCTCCGTGCCTTCGCCGAACAGGCCCCGAACAGCAAGATTCATATCCTTCGCCGCCTTCAGGAATTTCTCTATATGACCCGTCATCTTCAGCGCCGGCAGGTGCAGCATCACCGAAACCCTTATGCCAGTGCCCAGATTGGTCGGGCAGGCCGTCAAATACCCGTAACGCGGACTGAAGGCGTAATCTATTTTCTGCTCTATCATATCATCAATGCGGTTTATCTGTTCGGCGCATTGGCTTAATTGAAGCCCGCCTCTCAGAATCTGGATTCGAAGATGGTCCTCCTCGTTAATCATAGCGGTGAAAAATTCCCGCTGCGCGAAAACCACCCCTCGGGGCCCTTAGCCGAAGGCGTGATGCCGGCTGATTAAATGCCTTTCCACCAG
>CAYXUW010000054.1:0-4070 GCA_964468375.1 uncultured Pirellulales bacterium
ATCTATGACGATATCATATTCCACTGTGAGTGGGCTCCCAATGATGTGATAATTACGCTCTACGGAACCGATGATTGGGGAACGGCCATACCTCTGGACTCTGTGGTTGTTCACCAGATTCCTGAGCCGGCAACGATTGCGTTGCTCGGTTTGGGTGGGCTGTTGCTGCGCCGCAAGAAATAGGCGTATGCCAAGACCTATCTATCAGATGAAAAAAGGCAAGTTTTCGGACTTGCCTTTTTTTTATTGTTAAAAACAGCGAATATACGGCTTCGAGGCCTTTTAAGAGGCATTTACCGAGAGCCCAATTTTTTTGAAAAAAAGGTAAATTTTCCTTGCATTGACGGGGCTTTTCTGGTATACTGCTTTTATTCTTTCGGGGGAAAGAAAACTCATCAGAAGCAGGGGGTAAAGAGAAAGCTCACCGATTGTATTATATTTTGTGCGCTGAATTTTAGCGCTTAAATAATTGGTATTTTAACAACAGTGAAATGCAGTTTTTCGAAAGGAGGTATGCTAAGTAAATAAGTGGTGTTGTTTCGGAATAATGGTAATTTTTGAAGCAAGTACTTTTATTAAAGGAGAAATATGATGAAGAAGATTTTGGTTTTAACGTTGGTTCTTGCAATGGCTTCGGTGGCCGGCGCAACGCTGCAGATTTCAGTCGACGGCGTACAGGAACCGGTTGAGTCGGAGATTTATGTGGCTCCGAGCGAGACGCTTGTTCTGGATATCTGGACCGATGCCAATATTGTTCCAGGCACAGGTGAGTGGAATGGCTGGGCGTTGGTTTGTACGGTGCAGGACGCCTCAATCTCCGGCGGCGTTGCTGTCGTTCAGGATGCCGCTATCGTTATCTATGACGATGCCGCAGGCAACGGCTTCCCGGGTTTGGACAATGAAAATGGTGTCTGGGGAATGCTTTTCCTGTCGGAGGTATCTGAGATACCTGCCGGCGGCACCATCTATGACGAGATAGTATTCCATTGTGAGTGGGCTCCCAACGATGTGGTAATTACGCTCTACGGAACCGATGATTGGGCCCAGGCCATACCTCTGGACTCTGTGGTTGTTCACCAGATTCCCGAGCCGACAACGATTGCGTTGCTCGGTTTGGGCGGGCTGCTGCTGCGCCGCAAGAAATAAGCATCGGTCGGGAACCTTTGAGATTTAGATTTTTAAGAGGCAAGTCAAATGACTTGCCTCTTTTTTGTTGAGGAATTACCGCTGCATTTCTATAATGGTATCCGAGCTTTGAGAGTTAATTGGAGAATATGATAATGAACAGAAAATTGGTTTTTCTCGGCTGTCTTATTTTTGCTCTGGCGGTTTTGGGCTGTGAACAGCAGAACAAAAAGATATCAAGTCAGCCACCACGGTCGGAAGAAATTGTTCGGGAAGAGATGTCAAATGAAGTTTGGGACGGCACGCCGCCGGAAAGTGAGGCGCTGCCCGATTTTTTCGGAAGCGAGGCGAGTTGGGGAGCATTCCCTGAATCTATGGTTGGCGTATGGGAAGCGGAGTCTAGCAACATAAGTAAATGGGGGATAAAGTTTGAGCCGGACGGCTCAATTAAAAAGATTATCCACACGGTGGCGGGGCCGGTGAATGTCCCGGAAGGCGGCGTTCATGCAGAGAGAGAAGATGATGGTTCTTACTATATCTTTGTACTAGGACCGTGCGAGGCAAGGTATATACCAGAGACAAGGATGGTTAAAGTGAAGATTATAGTGGACTATTTTATAATGAAGCTGCCTGCCGGTACGGTAGAAGGCAGGTTTGAGGATTACTTCGAGGGCCCTGTTTCTGAGGACGGCAAAACCTGGAAAGCCGAATGGCTAAATTTTAGCTGGATTGTAGGTGCAGTTGCGCCTGAACCTGACCTGATAAAAGCCGATCCCATACCGCTGGTGTTTACTAAACTCGACCTGACTCAAATCGAACAAGAAGATAGCGAACAATGATTTTGGGTGGTTTTGTTAGTTAGCATAATGGCTGGCACTGTCTCATTAGAGACCTAAGTATTTAGGTAAGTATTATTCATACCAGCCGGCGGTCCAGAGCCACTGGTCTGCCAGCTCGGCATAGTCGGCAAAATCAATGAAGTCATCATCGAATAAATCACTCTGGAGCAAGCCGCCGCTGTTAAGCCATTCGTTAGTTAATACCTCAAGGTCGGAGTAATCCACAATTCCATCGGTATCAAAGTCGGCGGGATTTGTTACCATTTCGTCGGCGCCCATATCAACGATGTCATTGAATATTCGCTGTTCGCCGTCTATATCAGCGACAGAGGCAGGCGGCAGAGATGAGTTATCACCGACATCGACGCAAGGTGAATTCGGCGGGATATGATAATTACCGACGACAAAAAAGTCATCGTTGGGGTCGGTGGGCGTATTTGCATCGTCCCAGTAGCCGGAGTCAACGAAGTTAGGGTCGATGTCTATGTTGCCATCGCCCCAATGGAGTATCATATTAGGGTCAACACACACTTGTGCTTGGCCGCCCTCGATATTGCTGTAGGAAACCGTCATTTCCGTAATCACTTCCGTCGGCGCCCACACACGAAGTGTACTTATAAGTGCGAGCTGATTGCCGTCCGGTGCGATATTGTCGCGGACGATACAGTTTATAACCTGCGGATTGCTGTCTCTAAATGAGCCGATGCCGCCGCCTTCCAGAGCTTTGTTGCCAATGACAGTGCAGTTGATAAAAGTTGGGCTGGACCAGTAGGCATACAATCCGCCGCCGCGGTGGTCCGCTGAATTGCCGCTGATTATACAGTTGGCGACTAAGGCATCGCCGCCTCCATTTTGGTCTCCCCAGCAGCAGATTCCTCCGCCGTGACGACCGGAGCCCAAAGCTGAGTTGTTGTTAAGAATACAATTCGTGATTACAGGGCAGCTTCTATAGCAATATATCCCGCCGCCGTAACCGGTAGTGGTGAACGTATTAAAGCTGATGATGCAATTTGTTATTACTGCGTCGCTGCCATAGCCGCAGTAAATTCCGCTGCCGTGGTCATGCATAGAATTGTTTGTGATGATGCAGTTTCTTATAGTTGGACCGCTCCCATTGTAGCAGTAAATCGCGCCCCAGATGCTGCCTCCGCCGCCGGTGACGGTTAGGCCGTTGACAATCGAGTTTGCATCCTCGCCGCTGTAGAAATTAAATCCCCGATGAGGTGCCTGCATACTGCCTTGGCAATCGATTATAGTGGAGGCAACGACGCCGGGGTCATTTGGGTCGATACTCCGGAGGATTAGGGGCTTGCCGTCGAAATCTATGTCTCTGTTGCCTGCACCTGTGTAGATGCCGATAGTAAGAACGATAATATCGTAATCATTTGCGTCGTCTATTGCCTGTTGGATGGTTTCATATTGCTTATTTTTTATTATGTTCCATACAGGCATAACCTCGTCGGCTCCCATATCAACATACTGGCCAAAAACACGAGGGTCACCGTAATAGTCGGTTTCATTCGGTGCCGGGGCGAAATTAGGGTCGCCTGCATTTATGCATTCACTATCGTAATTCAGGGCATAATTATTGCTGTCGGGATTAACGAAATTCGGCTTGACGGAAATGTTACCATTTAGCCCTGTTTGGTCGCCGATAATGGAATTGTAATTGCCCGCACCGTTGCTCCATACGTTGTTATATCTTATCACAGGTGGGGTTGTAGAGGCATATACGCCGAAAGAATTGCCGTTTGAAGCGATTATATTGTTCTCAATAATAGGAGCGGAATCGGTGGTGCAATCCACACCGCCGCCTTGATTTGCTGATGCTGTATTTCCGACTATTGTATTGTTAGTAATAACCGGTACCGACTCGCCCTTTACTCTTATGCCTGCGCCATCTACGTTATTAACAATCATATTGTTGCGTATTACCGGGTTGCTGCTCCAGAACACTGCAATACCGGCCCCATTGGTAGATTCGTTTTGAGTGATAGTGTTTCGTTCTATCAATGGATTGGCGTAATAATAGACGTAAATACCACCACCGCCCAAACCGCTTGCTATATTTGCCTGAATCAGGTTGCCTATAACATTTGGCTCCGA
>CAYXUW010000054.1:4080-6345 GCA_964468375.1 uncultured Pirellulales bacterium
GAACACCTGCTCCGAGGATCGCCTCATTGGCGATTAAGTAATTGTTCTCGATATGGCCATTGCTCCACTGGCGCAGGTGAATTCCGCCGCCATAATAATCAGCGTGGTTACTCTCAATAAGATTATTCTTGATAACCGCATCGACGCCCTGGAAGCAAACAACCGCACCTCCGTCGCCATGTTCCTCAGCAGGGTAATTGGTGTCAGGCGGTTCAAAACCATGTTCTTTAACAGCAGAGTTGTTGAAGAACGTATTATCAATAATTACCGGTTTGATGTGCACCGAAGGATTACTTGGGTCATTGGGGTCAACAGGGTCGCCGTAAATGTAAATCCCGCCGCCCTCGCCTGCAGTATTGCTTAGAAAAATATTTTTGGTTATCGTGGGCTCCGACATATTGTAACAGACTACGCCACCCCCGCAGCGGTTCCAATAGACCTCTTTGAATTGCCAAGCTATCGGCAGCCATGAGCCGGTTCCGCCGGTTATCGTAAAACCGCTAAAGACCGAATTGTTGCCTTCACCGCTATTGAAAACTACCACAGAACCAAAGTTGCTGTCAGTTGGTGCGTTGCCGTCGATAATCGTCGCAGCTACTATATTCTCGTTGTTTGGGTCGACGGACCGTAGTGTAATAGCTTTCCCCAGAAAATTGATGTTCTCCTGATATATACCAGGCAGAACTACTATAACGTCGTCATCATTCGCATCGTTAATGGCTAACTGGATGTTGTCATATTCTATGGGAACGTACACTGTCTGTGCTGAAACTTGTGTCCAGCACAGTGTAAATGCCGTAATTATTAGTGCAAGTCTCTTCATCTTCAACCCACCTCCGGTGGTTTACTTGAACCCTTTGTTGTAAATTATAACAAAAAAATGTCCAAAAATCCAGAAAAGCTACCGGTTTTTACCAGTATCATAGGGGACGATTTCACGTCTTTTTTGCTGTGATTGGGGGCAGTATTATCGGATAATCTGTGGAAGAAGGCGTAATTTTCTGCTATAAGGTGGTTTTTAATAAAAGCAGATGGAATTTACGTTAATAATTCACAAAGGTTTTTTCTTGGAGCTGTCCTGTGAAGGCGGTTGTATTGGCCGGTATACGGCAGATGGAAATTACAGATGTGCCGGAACCAGTTGTAACAAAAGATGACGATGTTCTGCTGAAAGTGGAAGCGGTTGGCGTTTGCGGCTCCGATGTGCATTACTACGAGGCTGGCAGAATCGGTTCACAAATCATCGACTATCCCTTCATAATCGGGCATGAGTGTGCTGCGATAGTTAAAGCAGTCGGTGGTGCTGTTACGAGGGTGAAAGTGGGTGATGAGGTAGTGGTAGAGCCGGCAGTATCGTGCAATGAATGTGACCAATGTAGGCAGGGCAGAGAGAACACGTGTCGCAGATTGCGGTTTCTCGGTACGCCGGGACAAGGTAACGGGTGTTTGTGCCAATACATCGTTATGCCTCAGAGCAGCTGTTTCCCGACTAAAGGAAGCATAACACTTGAGCAGGGGGTATTATGTGAACCTCTCGCCATAGGAATATATTCTGTTAAAAACGCCTATATATCAAAAGGTGCGGACATAGCAATACTTGGCGCAGGTCCGATTGGCTTAAGTTGTTTACTTAGTGCCAAAGCTGAAAATGTAAAGGGCTGTTATGTGACCGAAAAAATAAAAGAGCGTGTCGAAGTAGCGAAAAGAAATGGGGCAACATGGGTGGGAAATCCGGATAAAGAAGATATAGTCGAAAAGATTATTCGGCAAAAGCCAAATGGAATGGACGCTGTTTTTGAATGTGCAGGGCAGCAGGAAACCCTAGATGAGGCAGTTGAACTGCTTAAGCCCGGCGGGAAATTGGTAATAGTTGGAATTCCACGTACTGAAAGAGTCTCATTTATTATAGATAAGATACGCAGGAAAGAAATTGCTATTATAAATATCCGCAGGCAAAATCAATGTACGCAGACGGCAATCGATTTGATAGCTTCAGGCAGGGTAAAGGTTGATTTTATGATAACTCACAGGTTCAAAATTGAACGGACTCAGGAGGCCTTTGATATAATTGCTGGATATCGCGACGGCGTGGTCAAAGCGCTAATTAAACCTTAGATTAATGATAAAAGCAAGCATCATCAGCATCGGCAATGAAGTTGTCAGCGGTCAAATAGCAGACAATAACGCTTCATATCTAAGCAGAGAATTGCTCTCAATTAACATACCTGTTGTCAGCTTTTACAGTGTTGGAGATGATATAGAGCG
>CAYXUW010000054.1:6355-7103 GCA_964468375.1 uncultured Pirellulales bacterium
TGATGATGCCGACATAGTCTTGGCGACTGGAGGGCTTGGTCCTACTGATGATGATGTAACGCGCCAAGCTTTTTCCAAATTCCTCGGTTGCGAGTTGAAATTGCAAAACGAGTTTCTTGAGAAAATTCGGAAGATGTTCGCCTCCAGAGAGCGGCCGATGCCCGAGAGGAATAAAATCCAAGCATATATACCGGCCGGTGCGAAAGCCGTAGAAAATAATCTGGGTACAGCTGTCGGCATAAGGGCGGAATCAAAGGGTAAATTGTTTTTCGTGATGCCGGGTGTACCATTTGAAATGAAGCAGATGTTCGAAGAGTCAGTTTTCCCTGAACTAAAGAAATTTATCGATAAACAAGCGGTTATTGTGCTGAAACTAATGTGCTTCGGGGCAGGAGAGTCAGATATCGCTGAGAAACTCGGCGACCTTATGCAGCGCGGCAAAAACCCGTTAATTAACTGCACGGTTCAATCTGGTATTATTACCCTGCAAGTCGTTGCGACGGCAGAGGATAGAGATAAAGCACGAAAGATGGCTGCAAAATGTGAAAAAATGCTACGAGATATACTTGGGGAGCTAATTTACGGCACAGGGGAGCAAACTTTAGCCGAAGTGGTTGGTACAAAATTAGCTCAACAGAAAAAGACAATCGCCGTAGCTGAATCTTGCACAGGCGGCACCTTAGCGAAGCTACTAACTGATGTTCCTGGGGCCAGCAGATATTTTACTTACGGCTGGGTTACTTACAGC
>CAYXUW010000054.1:7113-16003 GCA_964468375.1 uncultured Pirellulales bacterium
CAACTTAGCTAAGATGAATGAGGTTGGCGTAAGGGCCGATTTAATTGAAAGATACGGTGCTGTAAGCTCTGAGGTTGCGGAGGCCATGGCTAAAGGCGCAAGAGAAAAAGCCGGTACAGACTTTGCAATCGGTATAACCGGCATAGCCGGGCCAAGCGGTGGAAGCGAACAGAAAACCGTCGGCTTAGTGTATATTGGTATAGATTCTAACGCTGGCTGTGAAACTAAACGCTTTATCTTCGCTCGTAACAGGGATTATATACGGCTTCGGGCAGCACAAACAGCTCTGAATATGCTCCGGCTGAAACTGTAGATTCGGCTAATTGAGTCAATAATGATTGACGAACCGCCTCCATAATGATATAATAGACTTTGTTTGTCTGGATGGACAAATGGGGTGTAACACCATATATGGCGCAGAAACGCAGACATTTAGGTGAGATACTTTTTAAGGCGGGGGTGGTAGAAAAAGAGCCGCTTATCAAAGCTATCAAGACCTCTAAGGCTAGCAATAAGCGTCTTGGAGAGGTATTGCTCGAGTTGGGGCTTGTGGATGAAGAAACTCTTACTAAGGCACTCGCCAAGCAATTTGGATTGAAGTATGTTGATATAGGTAAAATCACTATCCCGCCTGATGTAATAAAGCGTGTCCCGGATGACCTTATAAAAAGGCACAATATCCTGCCAATTAGCATGAGTGACGGCAGATTGAGGTTGGCTATCAGCGACCCATCGAATTTGGATGTAATGGATACACTTCGACTACGTTTGAACACCGAGTTGGATTACTGTTTGGCAAATCCCTCAAAAATCAGCTCCTATATTCAGGAGGATGAGGGACAAGCACAAACCAGTGAGGAAGAGGACAGATTAAAACACAGCATAGATGCGACCGCCGCCGAGCTTGCCGAGGCCAGCCGCGAGTTGCAGGAAGAAGCTTTGCGTGCCGGGGCCGAAGGCAGTGGTGAGGAGGGCCCCATAGTCAGATTGATAAACCTTATAATAGATAATGCCTACCATATGCGGGCCAGCGATATTCATGTTGAACCAATGGCCGACAGGGTACGTATTAGGTATCGTGTTGATGGTGTGTGCCTGGAAAAAGATAATATCCCCAAAAACATGCAGGCGCCAATGATTACTCGGCTTAAAATTCTATCTGGTATAGATATAGCGGAGAAGCGGTTGCCGCAGGACGGACGTATTAAGCGTATGATTTCAGGAGACGATGTTGACTTTCGTGTTTCCGTTTTGCCTGGAAACCACGGGCCGAGTGTGGTATTGCGAATTTTGCGCCGCGATTCGGTCAATATTGGTATTCAGTCGCTCGGTTTTGAACAGGATGATTACGAGCGATTTCTAAGAATAATTAAAAGACCCAACGGTATATTTTTGGTTACGGGTCCGACCGGTAGCGGCAAGACTACGACTTTATACGCAGCTCTTCAGGAACTTAACAGGCCAGACAAGAAGATTATCACGGCTGAAGACCCGGTAGAATATAACTTTGACGGTATGAACCAGTGTCAGGTCAGAGATGAAATCGAGTTGACATTTGACAAAATTCTCAGAGCGATGTTGCGGCAGGCTCCTAATATTATACTTGTTGGTGAAATTCGAGACGGCGTTGTTGCAGATATAGCCATTCAGGCAGCACTTACAGGACACTTGGTTTTCAGCACTTTACATACCAACGATGCTCCGAGTGCAATCACACGTCTAATAGATATGGGTGTTAAGCCATTTCTTGTGGCCAGCTCGATTCAGGCCATTATGGCACAGCGGCTTGTAAGAGTCATTTGCAAAAAATGTAAGGTAGTCGACGAAAACCCGGACCCGTACTTTTTGAAATTACTTAACATCACCCCAGAAGATATAAAAAAACATCCTATATATAAAGGTACTGGCTGCAGTCAGTGCCAGAACACGGGTTTCAAGGGTCGAATCGCAGCATTTGAAATGATAGAACTAAACAGCAGGATAAGAGAGTTGGCCTTTGAAAAGGCGCCTACTACTGAATTGAGGAAAGCCTGCCGAGCAAGTGGGATGAAAACATTGAGCGAGGACGGAAAGATTAAGATATTTAAAGGAATAACTACGCCTGAAGAAGTTGCAAAGATAACGCAAATCGAAGGAGTAGTTATAGACGAGACGAAATAAATATTGAGGATTCTCACAAATGGCAACAGTTAATATGGACCGTTTGCTGCAGGCCTGTGTTGCACAGGGAGCTTCAGATATACACCTTGTTACCGGTCGAGCGCCTGTATTGCGTATAGACGGCCAGCTCAGGGCGCTGGAGACCAAGGTTCTTGAGCCCGACGATACTGTAGCTTTGATGAAAAGCATTACCCCTGAGCGAAATCAGCAAGAACTTCAGGAAGAAGGGGGGACCGATTTTGGTTTTGCTTATGGCGATGCAGCGAGATTCCGCGTATCTGTTTTCCGACAGAGAGGCGATATCTCGATAGTCTTACGGCTTATCCCGACAAAGATTATGACATTCGAGGAAATAGGTTTGCCTAAAATTTGTGCCGCTTTATGTCGGAGGCCGAGAGGATTGTTTTTAGTTACAGGCCCGACTGGATGTGGTAAAACTACCACTTTGGCTTGTATGGTGAACTATATTAATGAACATTTTGATCGCCATATTATAACGATTGAAGAACCGATAGAATATTATCATAAACATAAAAAGTCTGTTGTTAATCAACGAGAAGTTGGTGTTGATGTTCCAAGTTTTGGTGAGGCACTGAGGCGCGTCTTAAGAATGGACCCCGATGTGATTGAGGTAGGTGAACTGCGAGACCTTGAGACAATAGAGGCGGCTGTTAGAGCCGCAGAAACCGGCCACCTTGTATTCAGCACACTACACACAATAAGTGCCGCCGGAACAATTACCAGAATTATCGATGTATTTCCGGTAAGCCAGCAGGAGCAGATTCGAACCCAGTTGAGCGCTAATCTTATGGCGGTTCTAAGCCAAGCCCTTTGTCCTTTAGCCACCGGCAGGGGCAGGATTGCCGCTTATGAGTTTATGGTTGTTACGCCGGCTATTGCTAACCTTATCCGCGAAAATAAAACTTATCGTATTGATTCAAGTATCCAGACAGGTAAAAAGCTGGGAATGCGGCTTCTTGACGAGCATCTTTGGCAACTTTATGAAACTGGCAAGATTTCCTTGGAAGAGATGCTAGACAAGGCCCGCCAGCCGGGGCCGTTACAGGATAAGGCCATGGCCAAGCTGGGTGGTAGAGTGAAAGGGAAAAAGCAAGCGACGACGGAAGGCAAGGAGGAAATGGATGTCTTTAGAGCATAAATGAATGTCAGAGAAATAGGCTAATTTTTGAAAAATACCAGCTTTGGCTGGTATTTTTTTTGTAGATTAAGAGCAATTTTTGCGCTAATTAAAGGGTTTTAAAATGAAGAAGTTGGAGTTTTTTGGAGTCTTAATAACTAAATGTCCAATATGTAATTTGCTTGCCAAAAAGGTGTTAATGTGATACAATAATATTGATTTGAAATTGAGAAATTTAGAGGTAGAATCCAGATGGAAAAAGTAAGAACAGCAAAAAAACTCCCGCCGGTAGAGCAATTGAGGGGCAGAACCCTTGGCAGAATACTGATAAAAATGGGTGTTCTGACGAGAGAGAAGGTTCATGAGTGTCTTACGATTCAGAAGCAACGCCCCGAACCTATACAGATAGGCCAGATATTTCTCGAGCTTGGCTTAATCGATGAAAAGCAGCTTCAGATTGCTCTCGCAGCGCAGCGGGGGATGGAATATGTAAAATTGGATGATATCGTTATCCCCGCGGATGTAGTTGATAGAGTTCCCTCTCAGATGGCAAAGACATATCACATCGTACCGATCGATTATAATAAAGAAAAGAACGAGTTAAGTGTTGTTCTTGACAGCGCAGACAATTTCAGGGCGACCGATGATTTAAGCACATTGATGGGTTTCAAAGTTACAGCGAAGATAACCGACTCTGAGGCTTTGGAAAATGCTTTGACCAAATATTATGGTGAAGCACAGGAAGAAAATATCAATGAGCTGATAGGCGAAATTCAGTCGGATAGCTTCCTCGCGGAATTTGAGGGCAGGGACCAAAGTATTGACCTGGATGAACTGAAAGAATTGTCAGAGTCAAATCCTGTCAAAAAACTGCTGAATTTGGTTCTGTTGCAGGCAATTCGCGATAAAGCATCAGACGTTCATTTTGAGCCATTTGAAAATGAATACAAGATGCGTTACCGCATTGACGGCGTACTTTACGAAATGGTTCCTCCTCCGAAGCACATTGCTACGGCACTTAGCTCGCGTATAAAGGTTATGGCGGAGTTGGATATTGCTGAAAGAAGATTGCCGCAAGACGGCCGAATATCATTAACTGTCGAGGGCAAACCGGTTGATTTGCGCGTTAGTGTTTTACCCACGATGTTTGGAGAAAGTGTAGTGCTGCGTATCCTTGACAGGAGTCAATTGAGCTTGGATTTGGAAAAATTAGGGCTGAGACAGTACGACCTTAGAACATTCCGCCAGCTTATTCGCAAGCCCAACGGTATTATAATTGTGACGGGTCCAACAGGATGCGGTAAGACCACAACCCTTTACTCAGCCCTGACCGAACTTAATGATATTGAGACTAAAATAATAACTACCGAAGACCCCATAGAATACGACCTTGACGGAGTCCATCAGGTTCAAATGAAGCCGGACATCGGATTGACGTTTGCAAGATGCCTGCGTTCGATTTTGCGTCAGGACCCCGATGTTATACTGGTTGGTGAAATCCGCGACCTCGAGACCGCGGAAATCGCTGCCCAGGCGTCCCTTACCGGCCATATAGTATTCACTACATTACATACCAACGATGCCCCAAGTTCGATAGCACGACTTTTGGATTTGGGTGTTGAGCCGTTTCTTATCACCGCTACGCTCGAGGGAATAGTCGCCCAGCGATTAGTCAGGAGAATATGTGATGGATGCAAGACGCCGTTTGAGCCGAGCGAGGACCAGTTAATGGAATTGGGGCTGACTACGGAAGAAGTTAAGGGTAAGAATTTTTATTACGGACGAGGGTGTAACAAGTGCAACAATACCGGTTATAGAGGCAGAATTGCTATTTTTGAGATTATGGTATTTACTGATTCAATCCGTGAGTTGATTATGAACCAGGCCTCGACAAACGTTCTGCGGGCGGAAGCTCAAAAGAACGGGATGGTGTTATTGCGCAATAACGGTTTGGCTGCCATTTATGACGGCATTACCACTATAGAAGAAGTAGTAAAAGAGACGATTTCCGAGGAAATATAAGAATAATCGTGGTTAAGGAGGTATTTGAAAATGCCTGTTTTTCAATATGAAGCGCTGGACTCACAAGGAGTGGGAATCAAAGATGAGATAGAAGCTCTTAGCCAGAAAGAGGCGATAAGCAAAATTCGGAATATGGGCTATTTCCCCACGAAGGTTCGTGAACGCGGGGCTGCAAAGAAAGCTTCAAAAGCTGCTGCCAAGCCGGAACGAAGGCGCGGCGCCGGCGGAAAGGTTAAAGTCAAACTTATAACTCAGTTCGCGAGGCAACTTTCCACACTACAGGATGCCGGCCTTCCCATTTTAAGGTCTTTGCGCATCTTACAGGAGCAGCAAAAATCAGGTACTCTCAAGAGGGTTCTTGGTTATGTAGCCGACGATATCGAAGGTGGTGCAACACTTTCGGAGGCTATGAGCAGATTCCCGCGTTGTTTCGACCGATTGCTTGTCAATATGGTGGCGGCGGGCGAGACTGGCGGAGTGCTGGACCTGATATTGTCGCGTGTGGCTGATTTTATGGAGAAAGCACAGAAACTCAAATCCCGTGTTAGAGGCGCGATGGTTTATCCTATCGTAGTTTTGGTCGCCGCTTTCGCTATTCTTTTGATGTTGATGACTTTCGTAATACCCCAATTTACCGAGGTGCTGACCGAAATGACTGGGGATGACAAATTGCCGAAGTTGACGGAAGTGATACTTGGAATAAGCGCTTGGATTGCGTATGGATATGGTTGGGCTGTTCTTATAGGAGTTCCGTTTGGGATAGTTTTTGTACTCAGAATTATAAGAACGTTTCGTACCGGCAGACTTGTTCTGGATACCATCAAGTTAAGATTGCCGGTAATAGGCCAGCTCAGCGGAAAAGTGGCTACCACAAGGTGGACGAGAACACTGGGAACATTGATTGGCGCTGGTGTGCCGATTCTGGATGCTATCAATACATCCGCCGAGACATCGGGTAATGAGGTCTATTCCAGAATGCTTGGCAAAGTCCACAATTCCATCAGGCAGGGCGATACATTTGCAGCTCCGTTGCGGCAGTCCAAAACTGTTGATTTAATCATCGCCAATATGGTTTCTGTGGGCGAGGAAACAGGCGACCTGGATAAAATGCTTCTGAAAATAGCCGACAACTACGATGAGCAGGTCGATGTACTGGTCGGTTCGCTGATGTCTCTTCTTGAGCCGATTATGATTATTGTCCTCGGCAGCATTGTTATGACCATCGTTTTGGCGATATTTCTGCCGATGATAAAAATTATCACAGGCTTAACCGCCTGATGAATCTGATATTTAATCGAATGATAAGGAGAATAAAGTGAAAGCGGTTGCCGAACAGGTTGGTAAGAAAACGGCGTTTACCGTTGTGGAACTGTTGACTGTTATGAGTATCATCGTAATTGTCATAGGTCTGCTTGTGCCGTCTTTGAATATGGTCAAGCGGTATGCGAAAGAGGTGAAGCAGCAAACCCAGTTCCACAGCATCGGTACGGCACTGGAGCTTTTCAGCAATGACTGGGGTGGTTATCCGCCCTCAGGCGCCGAGGACGAGGCGGGAGAGGACTATTGTGGAGCGATGAAGCTTTGCGAAGCTATGGTGGGCCAGGATTTGATGGGGTTTCACCCGAATTCACGTTTCAGAAGGGATTGTAGAGACGGTGCCGGTAATGAATTATACGCCAGCTCCACTTTCACACCAGATTCGAACAATTTAAAGCTTAGAAAGACTTATCTGCAGCTTGAGAGGGCCAATCCCTGCAAGCTTGAGTATCTGTACGGCTCTACAGGAACGCTTAATTGGGATGGTTTATTTGTCCTGTGCGATGAATACAGCAGCGTTATAAATCTGAATACCAGCAAAAAAATCGGTATGCCTATACTTTATTATAAGGCCGATACATCAAACACCGTGCACGATGTTAACGACCCGAGCGACCCTGAAAATATTTACGATTACCTCGACAACGACAAACTGGTCCAGCTAGGGCCGGGGAGCATAACACATCCGCTTGAAGATACTACTACTAATTTCTATGAAATCACACGGGATAAAAAAATTGATAGTGTGAGCAGACCAGTCAGGCCGGACTCTTATATCCTGATATCCGCGGGCTTTGACGGCATTTACGGAACGAGAGACGATATAACTAATTTTTAGGATTGGGCTGAAATGATTAAGAAACATAAAAAATCAGCTTTTACAATAGTCGAGTTGTTAACGGTTCTGTTGATAATCACGATATTGGTCGCTTTGCTTCTTCCCGCCCTGTCCATGGTGCGCAAAATGGCAAAAGAAACACAGCAGCGGGCCCAGTTGACCACTATTGAGATGGCTCTGACGGCCTTTAAAAATGATTACGGCGATTATCCGCCTTCAGGCGATATGGAGACGACGCCCACCGATTACACTGGAGCACAACGGCTTTCCGAGGCCCTTGTCGGCTATGACCTGCTGGGATTTCATCCTGATTCAGAATGGGACGAAGCCGACAGTAGTAATATATATGACTCCTCAGACGAGGATAACTTGAAAGAACGGGTGGGGCCTTATCTTGAGCGCGCAACCGCCAACGTGTTCAGATTGCGCCATATCTCTATTGACGAGCCCGGCTTATTCGATTTTGACATCTCACCTTTGGAAGATGATACATATGTTCTTTGTGACGTATTCACCATAAGAAGAATATCACTTGCTTCTGGAGATATTGTTAAGGCGGGAACACCGATTCTCTATTACAGGGCAAATACCGCGAGTAAATCATTTGACCCCAATACTACACCTAATCCCGAAGATAGAATTTACAACTTCGAGGATAACATCAGGCTTATCGAGCAAGGAAGCTTAACGGCAGACGGAAGCGACACCGGTAAAGAACATCCGCTGGATTATGATTCCGGCGAGGCCCTGTATAAATTCGATTACGAAGGCGGCATTAGAGATGGCAAGGTATCGATACCCTGGCCTCATCGCCCGGACTCTTACATATTAATCTCTGCGGGGGCGGACGGCTTATACGGGACAAAAGACGACATTCGCAACTTTTAAAGCAGAATGGCTTCTCCCCGCGGCCGGGCTTACCTCGCACACAGGTGAATAAACTGGAATTATGAAAAACTGCAGATACAAAACCGGCTTAACGCTCATGGAGATACTGGTTGTTATAACCATAATCGCGATTTTAGCCGCGATTATAATTGGTATCGCCGCGCGCATCGACATCCAGGGCAAAAAGCAGCTCACGGAGAGCACCTTTGCGCTTCTCGACGCCGCCCTTGAGCAGTTTCGCGATTACGAATACAGCTACGACCCGAATTCAATTTACGCCGGTTTGGATTTTCCGCTGGACTGCAATGGTTGTTCAGATGTAGACATTGCAGGAGAATTGAGAGTTGCATTGGGTCTGGGCCTGGGAGATGTTGTTATTACCGGCGACCACGGCCCGAATTATGCCGGAAGCGAGGCGATGTATTTCTTCCTCAGCAGAGTTCCCGAAAGCAGACAAACACTGGACAGAATCGATAAATCACTGATAACCAACAAAGGCGACGGCCCGCAGGACCTCATTATCAAAG
>CAYXUW010000054.1:16013-16250 GCA_964468375.1 uncultured Pirellulales bacterium
ATGTTAATCAGCCGCTGTTTAGAGTAATCGACCCCTGGGGCAAAACGCTGCGGTATGATTATTACGATGAAGACAACCCCTTCGATGATATAAAGACTTTTCCCGTAATTACCTCAGCCGGGCCGGATAAGGAATTCGGCTCCACTGACGACATAATCAGCAGGTAAGAAAATGAAGGCAGAAACCAGACATTCCGGTCTTTCTCTTATGGAGGAAGTGGTCGTCATAGCGGCCATA
>CAYXUW010000055.1:0-15981 GCA_964468375.1 uncultured Pirellulales bacterium
TAAACAGGCGATTGTTCCAATAGACGTTAGCTATTGCGGCACAGGTTTCGGCATAGGCGGTCAGGTTAGGCAGCTCGTAATCGTCGCCCAGCGATTCCTGCTCGTGTCTGGCGCCGATACCGCCGGTGATATACATCTTGCGCTCATTGAGATTGCTCCAGATACTGTTGACTGCCTTTAGATAAGCTTTGTCATTGTAAATAGCCGCGATATCGGTCATACCCGCATACATATACAACGCGCGGACGGCGTGGCCGACGATTTCGGTCTGCTGTGTAACGGGAATATGGTCCTGGCTGTATTCGCCGAAAAGCCCGTGGGTTTCGGGGTCGCCGCGGAGGTCGAGGAAATATTTGGCGAGTTTCAGATATTTCTCATTATGGGTAATACGGTAAAGCTTGATTAGGCCGGTTTCGACAATTTGATGACCCGGCGGTATTGTGACTTTACCCGGGCCGAAGGTATCGACGAGCAGGTCAGCGTTTTTGAGGGCGATGTCCAGCAGGTTGCGCTTACCGGTAGCCATGTAATGTGCATACGCCGCTTCAAAAAGGTGTCCGACGTTATACAGTTCGTGACTAGCCCCTAAGCGCGTCCAGCGACCGCCAGTTTTGTCCACCCACCAGCAAGGCGGATTGTTGGGGTCGATGGTAAGCCAGGTTGTGAGGTAACCATCAGGCTCCTGGCCGGTGGCGATGATGTCTATGACCGAATCGAGGTAAGCATCGAGGTTTTTATCGGGGACGCTTATCAGTGAATACGAAGCGCCTTCTATGATTTTGTATAAATCGGAATCGTCGAAGGGCATCTGGCCGCGGACTTTGCCCTGCTTTTTACCTCCTGCGATAAGGAAGTTTTCCATCCGGCCTTCTTCGCGGCATTTCTCGAAGGCGAAGGAAATGGTCACGTTTTGCACGGTCTTGATTTTAGGCAGCCAGAAATCATCGGTTATCTTGACCTTATCGATATCGACCATCGAGATAGGATAATCTTTATATGTTTGCTGGTTTGCGCAGCTACATACGGGTGTTAGAAGTAAAAATATGAGCGTAGATACAACGAATGATTTCATAATACTTACCTCCATAAAAATATTATTATATTACATCCGCATTTTTTGTAAATGTCAAGTCGAAAGATACCGCAAGGACCTAAAAATAGGTCTTGAGTATTGCGTTTTATTTCTGTAATTTGTCCAGCTAATGGACGATATACAGCGGAAATTAGAGAGGATAGACAGACAGCTTTCCGGCGGATTTGCAAACTCTTACAAGCGGCTCATAGCGACCTGTCCCCTTCTGTTCGCGGCAGTCGGGCTGATAGCAGGCATATCTATACAGGAGAACCTCGGTTTACCCGCTTTAATCTGGCTGACTGTGCTGGTGATATGTGCAGCTTTCGCGGCATTCATTTTTATCATACGCAAGTTTGCCTCGCGCAAACTTTTACTTTTAAGTGTTTGTGCTGTTATCGGCTTTACCTGTCTCGGCGCAGTGCGGCTGAACAGCTTCAGCAGCCTCGAACCGAACGACATCAGCAATTTCATCGGTGAGCAGCGTAAGCTGGCAACAATCCGCGGGGTGATTGTAACCCAGCCGTATGTAAATAGAAACAGCAACTGGGAATTCGTCAAATTCAAGCATAGTGACCCGGCCACCAGCTTTTATCTGAAACTCGGCGAAGTGGAAACCATCGACGGCTGGGCGAAAGCGAGCGGAACCGTGCGGGTGCAGGTGGCAGAAACAATGCGGGACTTAAAGCAAGGCGATTATATACAGACATACTGCTGGCTGGACGAGTTCAGAAAAGCGACTAATCCGGGCCAGTTCGATTTAGCCGAGCATCTGGCGAGGAGAAATATTTTTGTCGCTGCATCGGTTAAATCGCGAGACGGCATTGAACTGCTGGCAAGTAAAGGCAAAGGGACGCTCACCAGAATAAAAGGAAGATTTCGGGAAACAGCGACGCGGGCGCTATTGGGCGATTCGTCGATAGAAGAAAGAAACCAGGGCCTGCTCGAGGCGCTGCTGCTCGGCTACAGAGGGAATATAGACAGCAGCACTTACAGAGCCTTTAATAAAACGGGTTTGCTGCACTTTATCAGTCTTTCCGGCCTGCATCTGGGAATCTTAGCGGGAATCATCTGGTGGTTATGCAAAACAGCCGGGCTGCTCAAGCGCGCCAGAGCCGTTATCTGCATAATAGCAATAGCGGTTTTCCTAATGGTTGTCCCGCCGAGAGCGCCTACGCTGCGGGCGGTTATCATAGTCTTTGTTTTCTGCATATCGTTTTTCTTCCGCCGACCTCCCAACTCCATTAATACATTATCGCTGGCGGCAATAATCTTGTTGCTGATAAAGCCAACGGGATTGTTCGAGGCCGGCTGGCAACTGTCATTTGTAACGGTGCTTGCGCTTTTGCTCTTCTGTCAGCGAATCTATTTCTTTCTCTACGAAAAAATCACCGCTGTTTTATCACTTGAAAAGCTCTCGAAGCCGGCGGTATATCTATTAGAGCTGTTTTCCACCGGCCTTACCGCCTGGCTGGGCGGCGCCGGGATTTTGTTATATCATTTCTATACAATTAACCCGCTTACAGGCATCTGGACAATAATTGCTTTTCCGCTGGTGGCAGGGATTTTGACCGCAGGTTTTCTGAAAATCATTTTGTCTTTTCTGCTGCCGAGCGCTGCATTTATTTTGGGAGTAATAGCGAATTTCCTGTCCGATTTTCTGATATGGGCCGTTAAGCTTTTCGCACAAATAGAGATATCCCAAATACTTATAGGCCACGTCCCGGCTGTTTTTATTATTTTTTACTACTGTTTTGTCCTTTTCGTATTCTTTATTCACTTCCGGCGACCGCTAATAAAAAAAGCAATCTGCGCAGCGGTGATTTTACTCCTGCTCGCTTTCCTAGGCTTGACTAAATGGCAGAGGACATATAGAGGTAATTTGATAATGACCTGTCTGGATATCGGACACGGACAGACGATACTTGTTCAACTGCCCGGCAGAGCCAATATTTTATTCGACGCCGGCTCGATGTATAAATATAATATCGGCGCGCGTATTGTAATGCCGTTTCTGGATTACAGCGGAATAAATAAAATTGATGCGATCGTCATAAGCCATAATGACGTAGACCATATCAACGGAATACCCGAAATAGCCGAACACTGCGAAGTCGACGGCGTTTATGCCAGCGATGCCTTTCTGAGCCAAACAGACAGCGGCACTGCAAAATTTCTTCGGGAATCACTGAATGAAAGGGGTTTTGAAATAAGAAACCTGGAAGACTTCAATCCAGATAGTACTGCTGATATAGAAATACTCTGGCCAAATGAACAAATCTGCCGAAATGAGCAGTTAAGTGACAACGACAAATCGATAGTTTGTCTGATTGAATTTGCCGGCAGAAAGATAATTTTATGCTCCGACATCGAAAAGTTTGCACAGGCAGAGCTGCTTCGGCTAAATCCCAATTTAAAAGCCGACTGTCTTATCGTTCCTCATCACGGCTCATCCAGAACATTGACGACCGACTTTCTCGAAAAGCTCGATGCGGATGTTTTGATATGCTGCTGCAGCCGAAGCGATTACGAAAATAAGCGGGTAATAACACCGAAAGACAACGCCGAATACTTATATACAGGCGAACACGGCGCAATCGTTGTTCGCATAGGCAGAAACGGCGAGATAAGATAAAGTATTCAAGCTAACATGAGAAACAAGAGCATCATCGCATACGGATAACGATTTCCACCCTTCGGTTTTGCGCCTTGCCGCTGGCAGTGGCGTTCGAGGCAACAGGCCTGCTTTCCCCGCAACCCACTGCTCTAATTTGCTCGTTAGGAATCCCCTGTTTGATAAGGTATCTAACCACCGAAAGAGCACGCTGAGCCGAGAGCTCCCAGTTGTCTTTCCATTTTGATTTTTTGATGGGCTCTGCGTCAGTATGACCGACCACTTCTATCTGTCTGTCGGAATACTTCTGCCGCAATACCGAGCGGATATGGTCAAGCTCGGCGATGCTGCTTTTTTTCAGGTTGGCCTTACCCGAATCGAAAAGTATCGTATTCGGCAACGTTACCGTGATTGTCCCGGCCTGCGCATCAACAGCTACGTCATAGCCCTCCCCGAAACCCGTGGCTTGAGCGGGGCTTTGATAGCGCTCGGTAATTTGCCTTTGCAGCTCCTCTATTGTTTGCTGGTCATGTGAAACCTGTTCGGCGAGCTGGCCTCTCTCCGCCGTTTGGCGTTCATACAGCCCCTTCAGGTTCTGGTGCTCCACATTCAGGGCCTGATATTTTTTCTTCCAGTTAGTGCAGCCGGGTAGAAACATAGTTGATACAAAACAAATTAACAAAATGACGGTTGTTCTGTTGATGGTTCGCATTTCTATCTCTCCTTTACATCAAAACTTAAATTTCCCGTAATTTACAATTTTTAATAATAGAATATTGCATTTAAGTAATCAAGGATTCTGTCGTGCAGAATCATAACAGCCAGTATACCCAAAGACAAGAAGGGACCGTAGGGAATTTGCCTGCTTTTTTTGAAAAAAGCTCTCACTCCTGCCCATCCCAAGCCGAAAAAGGGCGCGATAAAAAATGCTACGACGATAAAGACCGGACCTACTACTGTTCCCGCAGCGCCCATTAGGTGCACATCGCCAAGCCCCATCGCCTCTTTCCTGAAACCCAAAGTGCCCAAGATACGAGCAGCCCAGATAATCCCGCAGCCCGCAAAGTAACCCCACAGGCCGCCCAGAAGACCCGCAATTACGGGTTTCTGTGAAAAATCCAGCCACCACGTGCGTATTGACGGGATTCTTTGGCTTAAGAGATAAGCGGCCGTCGAGCAGATGATAATCGGCAGTAAAAAGGCGATTTCCTTAGAAATCTCCGAGTAGTGATTAAACTCCGGCTCCTCCTGTTCTTCAGGCAACCCATCCGGCTCTTCAGAATCATAGCTTCTTTTAATCAGCCCCGTCTCCAGCAAAACTAAGGATATCACCAGTCCCGCCGCGGCGCCCACGGCTAAAGACGCCGTCTTGGCTGAAGCGCTCGGCAAAAGGGCATACTCTCGAATTGCCGTGGGCTCGATTATGTAAACGCCGAGTGCTGAGCAAATCACCCCCACCGCCGCGATAAACCAGCAGATGGCAAGCGGAATGATTAGTAACTCAAGGTCGATTGCCGAAACAGCAATAAGAAAAGACAGCAGAATAATAGAAGTAAGGTAGATAAACCAGCCGCCCTCAAAAAATGCCCCTATACCGGAACGCAAGTCAGTGTGGAAGTATATAAAAAACATACCGGCGAAAACCGAACCCGTTAACAACTCGATGACAAAATATCGCGGCGAGATTGGGGCTTTGCAGTATCTGCACTTGCCCAGCAAAAAAATCCATGACACCAGTGGTATGTTATCATACCAGTGAATACGCCTGCCGCAGGCAGGACAGGCCGAAGGTGGTCTTACCAGAGATTTATCGCGAGGCAGACGATAAATGACTACGTTTAGAAAGCTGCCGACACAGCAGCCGAATACGAAAATGAAAGCAAATAAAATCCAATCTAATGCTGACACAACGCCTCCTTTGCGTTGTAACAATAAGGAACCAAATTACTTCTTTTTATTTCTTTTAACTGCCCCTGCTGCTTTTATAGGCAAGCCAAACAAACGAATAAACCCCGTAGCATCGGTCGGCCGATATTCGTCGCCCATTTTAAAGCTCGCCAGGTCTTTTTCATACAAGCTGTTCGGGCTTTTAACGCCAGCAGGTGTGCATTGTCCCTTGAATAGTTTAACTTTGACCTCGCCGGTAACATTTTGCTGGGTGGTTTCAACAAACGCATCGAGCGCCTCCCGCAGCGGCGAAAACCATTGCCCGTAATAAACCAGTTCTGCGTATTTCAAGGCGAGCTGCTGTTTATAACGCATAGTTTCTCTGTCAAGGGTAAGACTTTCGAGGACTTTATGCGCCGCAACGAGAATAGCCCCGCCGGGTGTTTCATATACCCCACGCGACTTCATACCGACGAGGCGGTTTTCGACTATGTCAAGCTGTCCCACTCCGTGCTTACCGCCTAAATCGTTCAATGTCCCGATTAATCTGGTCCCGCTTGTCAATTTACCGTCGAGCTTTATCGGCACACCTTCGTGAAAACCTATCGTTATATAATCCGGTTTATCCGGCGCCTTCGACACCGGCCGTGTTATTACGAACAAATCGTCCTTCAGCTCATTGGCCGGGTCTTCAAGGTCGGCGCCTTCGTGGCTAATGTGCCAGAGATTGCGGTCGCACGAGTAGATTTTCTTCTTGCTCTGGTCTATGGGAATTTTGTGTTTCTTTGCATAGTCGACCGCCGCTTCCCGACTGGTGAGCTTAAAATTCGGGTCCTTCCACGGAGCCAAGATTTTCAGCTTCGGGTCGAGAGCCATATACGTCAGCTCGAAACGCACCTGGTCGTTGCCCTTGCCTGTTGCGCCGTGGGCGACGGCTGTAGCACCCTCGGCGTGGGCGACTTCGACCTGGTGCTTTGCGATTAACGGCCGGGCGATACTTGTGCCTAACAGATACCCCCCCTCATATACCGCACCCGATTTCAGCATCGGCCAGAGATATTCCTCCACGAATTCTTTCCGCAGGTCCTTTACTACGCATTTGGCCGCCCCGCTGGCCTTAGCTTTCTGCTTGATATTGGCCAGTTCGCTGCCCTGGCCGAGCTCGGCCGCGAAAGCTATAACCTCATAGCCGTATGTCTCCTTAAGCCACGGCAGAATAACGCTGGTATCCAGCCCGCCGCTGTAGGCCAATACTACTTTTTCTTTCTTTGCCATTTTTTACCTCGAAAACTCGCGTTTCTGCCAAAGATTATATCGGCTATTTGGTGCGTAGACGATTAGAAATGGTTCTTCGCATAAGTTTCGTGTCGGTATTCTTGCCGGTGAACAGTTTGAATTGGGCAGCGGCTTGATTGATGAACATCGTCAGGCCGTCTATCGTTCTCGCCTTTTTCTCCTTGGCATGTTTTAAAAGAAGGGTCTGCGGCGGATTGTAGACTGTATCAAAAACCGCCATATCCTTTTTGATATACTTCTTCGATAACGGTGTTGTCTTGGCGTCCGGATGCATCCCTATACTCGTGCAGTTTATAACTAATTTCGCGTCAAGATTCGCCAAATCCTCCAAAGGCGCAAATTCACAACCAAACTCTGCTGCAAGTCCTTTACCTCTTTCCACGGTGCGGTTGTAAATAGTGATTTTGGCGCCGGCGTCATTCAGACCCGCTGCTATAGCCCGTGCCACACCGCCCGCACCGATAACGGCAACATTAAGGCCGGCCAGCTTGGCTCTGGTAGTTTTCAGCTTCGAAGTAATTGCATCCAGCGCAGCGGCATAATCGGTATTATATGCGTATAAACTATCGTTGGGTCCGATTACAATAGTATTGACTGCGCCGATTTTCTCTGCCAACGGCTCGATGCGCCCCTGATTTTCTCTGACGAAATCAAGTGCGTTTCGTTTGTGCGGTATCGTCACGCTGAAACCGCGAAAGCCCAGCCATTTCCGTAAAACGATACCGTTCATAAACAAATCGAATTCCACCCTGCCGCCTCTTACCAGCAACGGCAAATACAAATTATTAAGTTTCTTCTCTGCAAAGCAGCGATTGTGAATCGCAGGACTCATCGAGTGCCCGACCGGTTCTGCTATCACGCCGAAGAGTTTCGCATCGGCCTTTATCGAATCGAAACGATACAATTTCTTCAACTGCCCGATTGTCAATTGTCCCGGTGCCGTTGCGGTCTTCTCATCTATACTGGCCCAAGTCACAAAGCTGCCGAGTTTCTTTGCGATGATTCTGCTGACAAGCCCATCCTCGCCCATACAGAAAACGATTCGCTCGCCGCCGGTCTTGTGCAGCAAATCGAACGCCTCGAAACAGTCGTTGATATGGTTGGCTTTGTAAACCAGCTTCGGAATCGCCGCCGGGTTTAAAGTCTGAATATGACGATGAAGCTTTACGATATTGGAGAATTTCGCCTCGAAGTTATGGGCCGACAAAATCAGCCGGGCCTTCGGTGCCTGTGATAATGCTCTGCGTATTCTCTCCTGATTTTCCGAAAAGAGAAATTTTTCATATTCGAAATCGATAATTTCGGCGCCGGCCTTCAAAGCCGCGGTAAGCACATCAATCCGCAACTGGTCCGGATAGCTGATTGCGCCGCCCTGCCGGACATCGCGGCAGGTTACGATTATCGGCACTTTTCTATCACGGCTCCCTTTTGCCGCTAAAACCAAGCCCTTAACCAAATCAACATTGAGATTTTTGAGATAATCTACCCGCAGTTCGAGCATCTCAGCCCCGGCGGCTTTGGCAGCTCTAATCTGCTGTTTCGCCTGGTCTACGCTCTTAGCTGCTATAGGAACGGTTAAATATGTCATAGTAACTCAAGGATATAGCAGTAATTAGCACAAAAAGCAAGTGCAAAAAGACGCGGATAACCTCTGTTGCATTTTCAGGGGTAATTTGCTATCTTCTATTGTTTAACTAATTTCTATTATCCTAGGTAAAATGGCAGAGATTGAAATTAAAATTCCGGCAACCGAGCAAAAAAGTTACAAAATAAAAATCGGCGCAGACTTCTTGGACTCTCTGTGGGAGCAAATAGACAGTGATTTCAACCAGCCGAATAAATTCATTGTAACCGACGAAAACCTCGTCTCGGCCGGACATTTGCAGAAACTGGTGGGCAAGATAAACGTCCCAACATTTGTAATCACCCCTGCCGGCGAGACCTCTAAAAACTTCAATACCGTTGTCTCGATAACGGAAGCGATGGAAAAAGCCTGTTTTGGCAGAGACAGTCTCGTCGTCGCTCTTGGCGGCGGAACAGTCGGCGATATCGCAAGCTTTGCTGCTTCGATTTTCAAAAGAGGTGTCCCTGTTGCTCATATACCGACAACAACAGTCGCTCAAGCCGACTCGTCGATAGGAGGCAAGACCGGCGTCGACTCGAGCATAAGTAAAAATGCGTTCGGCACATTCTGGCATCCGTCAGCCATTTATATCGACGTTACCACTTTGAAAACTCTGGACGACAGACAATTCAGAGCCGGCCTTGTCGAATCCGTAAAACATGCTATTATCACTGACAGCCAATATTTTGATTTCATCGAAAGCAATATCGATTCTATTCTCAGCCGAAAACCGGACGTGCTCGAAAATATGGCCCTTTACAACTGCAAAATAAAAGGCGGCGTTGTGGAAATTGACCCCGTAGAAAAAAACCAGCGAAGAATGCTTAACTATGGTCATACCGTAGGCCACGCCGTCGAAGCTGCCAGCGGATTTGAGTTGCTGCACGGCGAATCCGTCGCCATCGGAATCGTCGCAGCTGGTCTCATCGAGCTTGAACTGGGACTCGCAAAACCGGAAAAGCTCGAAAGAATCAAAGAAATTTTCAAAAAAATCAACGTTCCAATAACCCCGCCCCAGAATTTAGACGAAAAAAAACTTATTGAGCTGATAAAGCACGACAAAAAGGCCGTAGGTAAATGGCCCCGTTTCGTGTTGACTAGCGATATAGGTCAGGTTTACTGTAAGGATGGACAATATGCCGTTGAAGTCGCCCCAGAGGTGGTGAAAAAAGTATTAAGTAAATTCTAATTAAGTGAGAGCTGTAATATGTATAGAGAACAAATCAAAGTACTGGACTGCACGATAAGAGACGGTGGACTTATCAATAATCACTACTTTACGGATGACTTTGTCCGGGCCGTCTATCAGTCACTTTCCAAAGCCGGTATTGACTATATGGAATTCGGATATCGAAGCAGCAGGGAATTATATCCGCCGGAAGAATACGGTGCGTGGAAGTATTGTGACGACAATAAGATAAGAGAAATCATAGACGGCGTCGAGTCCAACGTAAAAATCAGCGTTATGGTCGATTCATACCGCGTAAAAGAGCAGGAGTTTGCCCCCGCCGACGAAAGCCCCATTGATATGATTCGTGCGGCTACTTATGTTAAATATATCGACAGCGCCGTAGAGCTTATCAACAAATGCCACGATTTGGGATACGAAACAACCTGCAACATAATGGCCGTTTCAAGGGAGATTGAGCCCGACCTTGTCGAAGCGATTGAGCAGTTGGCAAAGACCTCCGTTGATGTGGTTTATGTTGTGGACAGCTTCGGTGCGTTATACTGCGAGCAGATTGAGTATCTCGTCAAGTTATACAAGAAACACCTCCCCGGCAAAACAATCGGCGTGCACTGTCACAATAACCAGCAGCTTGCTTTCAGCAATACAATAGAAGGAATAATCCACGATGCCAATTTCGTAGACGGCTCACTTTATGGCATAGGCCGCGGGCCGGGTAATTGCTGCCTTGAATTATTGATTGGTTTCCTGAAAAATCCCAAGTTCAACCTTACCCCCGTCCTCAAGGTAATACAGGATTATATGATACCTATGCGTAAAGAGATTGAGTGGGGTTACATTCTGCCGTATATGGTAACCGGAATACTCAACGAGCATCCGCGCTCGGCTATTGCCTACCGCCAGACCAGAGACAAGGATAAATACGCAGAGTTCTATGAACAGTTGCGAGACGCTCACGATAAGCGGTGCTAATCTGATTTCTTCCAAAAACCGGATTATAATGATAAAAAAGAGGATAGCTTTTTCTCTTGCCTTTTGGCCGATTTCAGGTAAATTCTACAATCAAAATAACGATTGGAGGTCTGGAAATGATAGGAAAAAAGATACGGCTTGAGAGGATAATCGACCGCAATTCCGGCAAAACGGTAATTGTCCCGATGGACCACGGCGTGACTGTCGGGCCTATTGAAGGATTGACCGATATGCGCACCACCGTCTCCAAGATTGTTGCCGGCGGAGCAAACGCTATTTTAATGCACAAAGGAATGGTTCGCGCAGGTCACAGAGGCGCGGGCAAAGACGTCGGCCTGATTATTCACCTTTCAGCCGGAACGTCGATGAGTCCCGACCCGAACGCAAAGGAGCTGGTCTGCACTGTCGAGGAAGCGATTAAGCTGGGTGCCGATGCCGTCTCCGTCCACATAAACCTCGGTGCCGAAACAGACAAAGAAATGCTCGGCCAACTAGGCTTTATAAGCGAGCGTTGTTTGCAGTGGCAGGTGCCGCTTGTTGCGATGATGTACACCCGCGGACCGAAGATTAAAAACGAATTCGATGTAAATAATGTCAAGCACGCCGCCAGAGTCGGGGCTGAATTAGGAGCGGATATCGTCAAGGTGCCTTACACAGGCAGCATCGAAAGCTTCACCGAAGTGGTTCAGGGCTGCCCTGTGCCGGTAGTGATTGCCGGCGGGGAAAAAATGGAAAGCGACAAGGACATATTCGAAATGGTGGACGGCGCGCTCAAGGCCGGTGCTACAGGACTATCTATCGGCCGAAATGCCTTCCAGCACAAAAATCCGGACAAGATAATCGAGACCCTTTGTAAAATGGTCCACGAAGGTATCGGCGTGGAAAAGGCGGCGGCTGCGCTGAAAAACTAAAATCGACGTGCGGGGAATAAGTCAAATGAAGAAATTATGGGTAAATGTTGTCCCCTACAAAAAAGACATCGCTATAGCTGCGCTTGAAAGCGGCGCCGAGGCGGTTGTCCTGCCGGACGGCAAAAGCAACACCGTGCGCGAATTCGGAAAAATCAAAACCGTGGAGAAAAACGGCGACATCAAACCCGGCGTCGATGTTGAGTTCATCGATATAGCAGGTAAAAAAGATGAGGATAAGGCAGCGGCGGTGCCGGAGAATAAAATAGCTGTCCTGCGAATGCTCGACTGGACGATAATACCCATCGAAAATCTACTCGCCCGGCGCGGCAAAAACATAATGGTTCAGGTCGAGAACAGCAAACAAGCCAAACTTATGACTGAAATCCTCGAAAAAGGCGTCGACGGCATTGTCCTGAATACCACCAGTGTAAACGAAATCAAAAAAACCGCAGAAATCATTCACGGCATAAGCGAAAAGGTTTCTTTAGTAACCGCCACCATCACGGCCGCCAAACAGCTCGGTATGGGCGACCGCGCCTGTCTCGACACCTGCACGCAAATGGGACTCGGCGAAGGTATGCTCGTCGGCAATACGGCCTCGGGCTTCTTTTTAGTCCACTCCGAATCCATCGATAATCCATACGTTGCCTCCCGGCCTTTCCGCGTCAACGCCGGCGCCGTCCACGCATACACTTTAGCTCCGGGCGGCAAAACCAAGTATCTCGCCGACTTAAAAGCCGGCGATGATGTCCTGGTAGTGGACTTTCACGGTAAAAGCCAGACGGCTTACCTCGGCAGAAACAAAATCGAAAAAAGACCTATGATGCTCATCGAGGCCGAGGCCGAAGGCCAGCCTATAAGTCTTGTCTTGCAAAACGCCGAAACCATTCGACTGGTTACCCCGAAGGGCAAAGCAATTTCAGTCACCAGCTTAAAACCCGGCGATAAAGTGCTCGGCCATATCGAAAAGGCTGGCAGACATTTCGGTATGCAGGTGGACGAAACCTTGATAGAAAGGTAAAGCTATGACCTGTCCGGAAAATGTAATCAGTGTAATTTTAGCCGTTCTGCTCGGCGGAATAATCGGGCTCGAAAGAGAAATCCGCGGCAAAGTCGCCGGCCTCAGGACAAATATCTTAATATGCCTTGGTGCGGCAGTCTTTACCATAATCTCCAGAGAAATGGCCGGCGGCCAGGAAGCCTCTCTAACAAGAATAGCCGCAGGCGTGGTCACCGGTGTGGGCTTTTTAGGTGCCGGCGCAATCATTCAGGATAGAGGTGGTATCCACGGCTTGACCTCCGCTGCGACTATATGGATAGTCGCAAGCATCGGAATGGCCTGCGGTGCAGAATTTTTTAAGCTGGCGATTATATCGACGCTCGTTGCTCTTGCAGTATTGATTGGCCTGACGCACCTGGAAAAATCGGTTGCCTCTCTCAAACAAAAATATAAATTGAAATCAGAGCAACCTTGACGTCTAAGCAACTGCTCAAAAATCGAAATTCTTCTCCGCCCGCTGCTTCTTCAAAATACTTCGCCGTTTTTTTTCTTCTAATCTCCGCCTCTTAGCCGCCTCCGGCACTTTAGTTTTCTTGCGCACTTTTTTCCTCTTCAGCGCCCCCTTAAGTAATCTTTGCAGTTTCTCGACCGCCACCTGCCGGTTCGCTTTTTGCGTCCGATGTCTTTGCGAAACTATCCTTATAACCCCCCTCTTGTCTGCATAAGTTGCAAGCTTTTTGAGTACCAGTTTTTTCTGTGCGTCGGAAAGCCGTCTCGTCCCCGCCGCATCGAAAAACACCGTAACCCGTGTATTGACTTTATTGACGTTCTGTCCGCCGGGACCGCTGCTGCGCGAAAACTTAAAGACGAGCTCATCCTCCGTAATGGAAACTCCGCCGCCAATCTCAATCATAATTTCGCTACCCGGTTTTTTTCTCGCCGCTTTGGGGCGGTACCGCAACCTTCCTGCAAACAATCCGTCTCTCCCCGAGAAAATGCTCCTCCGCAAATATCTGAAAGCGATACTCGCCCTCGTGTGGCAGCGCCACCCCCTGCAGATTCAGTGCCAGGCTGACCACCTGTTTAACGTCCTTAAATTCGGCTATGCCTTTCTGCTCAAATATAACCTTCTCTTCCTGCTCCTCGATGAGTCTTATCCTTATATTTGTCTTGCCGTGCCCGTTCGTCAGTTCACAAAAGAAAACAAGCAGAGGATACCGAATCGGATATTTCGGCGCGTTGATATTCTGGATTATATTTATAATGCTCGGCATGCCGGTAACTTTATCGAAGATAACTCTGTCGCAGATAACAATCGACAATAAAATCGGGGGCACCTCTGTCATATTTTTCCCCTTAGTATTTTTGTTTTAATTTATCTTCGGCGCAGCGGTCATTTTTCGCAAGTCATAAATCCGAAGAAAAACAGAAAATCAGCACAGCCGGAAAATAAAAATGGGAGAGCTTTTGACACTCTCCCTGTCTTATCGTGGCCCTTTCCTTTATCGCCTTTAGCTTTAGCTTCCTATGCCCGCATTTCGCTCTGCCCTGCGTGTGGTATCGAAAATGGACGATACGAAGTCAAGCCAACCATGGCCGACTGGTCATTTATCCAGAGCCACCCATAATCTATATGCGCTACATCGGCCGGCGGCTTTTTATTTCTTGAATTTTTCTGAAAATCGCTGTTTCCAGTATTAAAAACCCATATTTTCGGACTTTTGCAGGCAACCTTTCTTATGCCTGACCGGCCGATTCTGTCTTCTTTTCCTTCCCCGTCAGCAAATTATACAGCCAGGCGAATATCAGCCCGCCAACCAGCCCGTCGAAAAATGCCCACACCAGTCCAATTACACTACCGATGGGACTAATTGTATATCCTCGATACAACCGTCCTATCATCGTGACCTCTCCCGTCGCACCTTCAAATGCTATTATCCACCACGTCAGCAGAAATAGCCCGAAGCCCCACCACAAACCGAAAGCCAGTCCGAACGCCTTTACATTAAGTTTCATTTTGTTACCTCTCTTTCTGTCATTACCTGCAAAATCTCGCTCCTATTTTATATGCCCTATCGTCTGGGCCAAAACCACCCGTTCCGGCTTTACTTTAATCACTTTACTGAATTTATTCTCGTCGATATACCCCCTCACTACTGTCCCCAGCCCCTCCGATGCGCAATACAGATAGACGTTCTGCACAAAAAATCCGACTTCGCAGTGTATCCAGAAGTCCCGCTTATTCCTCGGCACCGGTCTGTCGAGATTTTCCCAGTTCTTTAAGTTAAGAACATAAACCAGATTCACCGGCGCTGTATAAACGAAGTCCTGCCTGCCGCACTCTTTCCGGTAGTCCCCTTTGGCAACCGGGGCAAGCTCGTGCTTCGCCACGTCATACAGATAAACGCCTTCCGGCAGCACAACATAAATATCGACGGCGTATTTGGCCATTGCCGCAGGCGAAGTCCGTTTGCCGTCCGGCCGGTTCACACCATCCGCCGCCCACAGCAGTTCCGACAGCTGCTGCAGCGTCAGCTTTTTGTCCGAGATATTTCGATGCGTCATTCTTTTCTTAAGCGCCTTCATCAAAGGCATTCCCTTATCCGAATTCGGCTGATTAAGTTTTATCACCCCGCCTTTCGCGATCGCCGCCTGCAAATCCTCAGCTGTCCCGTCCTCGGAAAAGCTCGGCTGGGCCGATGCCAAAACCGCCAATGCCGGAACGCTTTTTAGAAATGTCCTTCTGTCCATTTTGTCCTCCTTATCTTTTTTGCATAATATTACGAAACCGAAACTATCCCATTCTAACATCCGCCCCGCCATCGCCGCAACTGCTAAGTTTTCTCCTTGAGTAGCCTAATGTGGACTCTATGTATGATATGAAAAAATGCCGCAGGTGAAACACCTGCGGCATTTTGATTCTTAATTAAATCCGATATTTATTTATCTGTCAGCCAGTAGCCACAAAGGGCAGCTAAATCTTTTTCGTCAACTATACCGTCACCCTCTGGAGGCGCAATATCCGCCGATGGCACACCCGGCTCCTCCAGCCATTGGCAAGCCAGTATCGCAAAATCCAAAAAGTTGACACTTCCATCCCCGTTTATATCTGATAGATTAAAGATGGCATTAGAATAATGATAGCCCATATCTACTATGCCTAAATCGCTAATTTCGTCAGTGCGTGTAGTAAATATATTCATTCCAAGATTCGCTGCCGTGTCACTTCCTGTATTTACACAAGGGCTGTCAACCGCTTGTCCTGCTGCCGTTTGGCTTAGATAATAATCGCCCCCCGGCCCGGTTACAAAATACGGGTCGGTGCCGATGTTACCCGTTCCGCCTAAAATTCCCGTCCAGCCCTGAACGCAGCTGTAGTTGACGTTCACATCTCCCACCTCAAAACCAATCTGTGC
>CAYXUW010000056.1:0-15837 GCA_964468375.1 uncultured Pirellulales bacterium
CCCCGGCGGCGTCTGCGCGGGGTGCTTGCTGTTGGTGCCTCCGATTCGGCCATTTTCCCATTTTACTTTGTGGCTTCGCCACTGCGTAATACCAACGCTCCTCACTCGCGTCCTTCGGAACCAACAGCAACTTTAGGTGAAGATTTTGCCTCATTTTTTGGAAGTTTTTGACAACTTTTGAATGTTTTTGAAAGGTTGTTAATATACGAGCGCCGTTGCCCCCTTTCAGTGCATTTTACGAACCAGCGCCCCCTCACTAACAGATACTGTCCTGCCGCGCCGCGCTACCTGCCATTACCACCTCCTGAAACTCTGATTGCTAAAATGGAATATTAGTATATGCGAATATACTAATATACTTTTGCCACCTCGCCGCGCTACCTGACATTGTCAGGTAGTGAGCAAAAGCAAATTTAGTTAATGGGATACCTAAGTATCTTAGGTATCCCCATATTTTTCCCTTGATTTTTGCCCGAAATTTGGTATAATTCCCCCCAAGTTTGCGAAAATTGCAAACTGCATATCGCCCAGCAGGGCAAGGTCGTGGGACCAGCAGGTCCGGGTCAGAAACGACTTAATAGTTTTAATTCTTTAGCGGATTTCGCCTCACCTTTTTAAGGCAGGCGCAAACCACAGCGGAGATTGTCTGTCATGACAGGAAAAATCAATCATATTGAAGTTAATTATGCAAAACAAACCCAATTTCAGAAAAAGTCAAATGCTCATAACAGTAATTAAGAAAAGGAATTACAGCGAAAAATGCGTTTTGGACACTTGGTCAAAACAAACCCAAACAAAGCCAATTTTTTTGGCTTTTTAACTTTTCGGTTTGCCCTTATAATACGGCATCTGATTTCAAGGAGAGCTTGTTTTATGAAAAAATGGAATTTATCCGCAATTATAGTAATCGGCTTAATCACAATTCTATTCCTCGGCGGCTGTGTGGAACGGAAGCTTACAATCAATACCGAGCCGCAGGGAGCAATAGTCGTATTGAATGATGAGGAGATAGGCGTATCGCCGGTCACAGTCTCGTTCGAATGGTACGGCGATTACAACGTAAGAATAAGCAAGCAGGGTTACGAAACCTTAAAAACACATCGCAATCTGAAGGCGCCCTGGTATGACTATTGTCCGTTCGATTTCTTCGCTCAAATTGTTAATCCGAAGCGAATCGTAGATTCATACGAATGGACATTTACTCTTGCCGAGCAAAAACAGCCCGGCCGGGAAGAGCTGATCCAAAACGCACGGGAACTGAAAGAACAATTAGAGTGAGATTCCACACCTACAGAAGATTTTCCCGATACCAGTCTATCGCAAGTTTGAGGCCCTGCTCGAACTGGACAACGGGCTTGTAGCCGACTACCTCTTCGGCCAGTGAAATCTCCGCGAGTGAATGCTTCACATCGCCGGGGCGGGACGCCTCATATATCGGCTTAACATTTTTGCCCACAGCATTGTTAATCATCTCGATAACCTGATTGACCGTTACGGCTTGGCCGCAGGCAATATTTACTGCCTGGCCGGCGGTATGCTCCGCACGTGCGGCGAGCAAATTGGCCTCGACGACATTATCGACAAAGGTGAAATCCCGGCTTTGCTCGCCGTCGCCGTAAACGGTCGGCGGCTCATCTTTCAATATAGCGGTCACAAAGGCTGGTATGGCCGCTGCATACTGGCTTGTAGGGTCTTGGTTCGGACCAAAAACGTTGAAATAACGCAGTGAAATGGTCTCAAGGCCAAAGACTCCGTAAAATACCGAACAGTAATATTCACCAGCAAGCTTGGCAGCGGCGTAAGGTGAAAGCGGCCGAGTCAGCATTGTCTCGATTTTCGGCAAAGTAGGAGTATCGCCGTAGGCCGAGGAACTCGCCGCATACACAAATCGCTTTATGCCGGCATCGCGGGCGGCCAAAAGGAGAGTAAAAGTCGCGTCAAGGCAGTGTTTATGTGTGGCGGCGGGATCGTCAACGCTGCGAGGCACGGAGGGCAAAGCGCCCTGGTGCAAACAGACATCGATATCCTTCATAGATGTGCAGGCGATCTCCTCGTCGCCCATATCGGCTTCTATAAACTCAATCTTATCTAAAATATCGGCAAGATTACTTTTTTTGCCTGTGAGGAGATTATCAATGACCCTTACGAAACAGCCCTGCGAGACGAGCTTTTTACAGATGTTCGAACCAATGAAACCGGCTCCGCCGGTGACTAAAAACTTCTCCATTAAAGAATCCTTTTCACATACTTTTTGTTATCCGTCGATTCACTTAGACTCACAATTCATCAAATACTAAATTGAGTGAGCAACCTGCAACTTCTGGTATTGCTGGTAAGACTTGAATTGCTCGTGGAAATAACCGCCTTTCATCGCCCTTACATTAAAGAGCACACAGCCGATTACAGCAGCATCCACCTCTTTTAATTCTCTAATAGTTCTTTGGGCAGCACCTCTTTTTGTGGCGGCGGCGTTGAATATCAAAACCGTGCCGTCGGCGAATTTCGCGAGTATCTTTGCGGCACTCACCAACAATACCGGCGGGCCATCGACTATAACATAGTCATAGTTCTTACGCTGCTGCTCAATCAACTGTTTCATTCGTGTCCCACCGAGCAACTCCGCAGGATTGGGGGGTAACGGCCCCGAATCGATCAAAGAAAGACCGTCGACACCGCCGGTTCTCATAACCTCCTGACAATCATACCTGCCTGCGAGCAAAGTGCTCAATCCAAGTTCGGTCTGTTCCGGCTCAACCGTCTGCCCTAGAAATATTTTATACAAGGCGGGCTGCCAAAAATTAGCATCTATAAGCAGAACCTTCTTATTCTCAGCAACAAAAGTAGCTGCAAGATTAACTGCCACGGAAGTCTTGCCGTCCCCCGCCGAACCACTTGTAACAAGTAAAACTTTAAGCGATTCCGCAGAATCGTATAATTTTAAATTAGTCCGAAGCCGCCTGTAAGATTCGCTTACAATAGAATAAGGCGCCTGACGAACAACGTGACAAAGATCAATATCCTCATCCTCAATCTGATCATCTTCATCTGCATCAGGGATAATGCCTAAAAGCGGAATATGCAGATATCTACTTACATCCTTCGGCGTTCGCACAAGGTCATTAACCATCTCAATAAGGAAAGCCAGACCTACTCCCAACATTAAACCAAGCATCGTTCCACCAGGAAAATAAAACTCCCACCTCGGAGAACTCATCTCTAGCGGCACAGGGGCTAGGCCAACAAATTGCACCTTCGGTGTTTCAGGATCCTCGAGCATTATCTTTAATTTCTCAATTTGGGCTTTAATAGAATCGAGCATTTCTTTTCGTTCATCTCTTATACTCACCCGCTGCTGGTATTGCGCCCGGGCCAAATCGAGCTCATTTTGCTTCGCCTGAGCTTCCTGTCGCAATCTCTCCAATTCCGCATATCTTTCCTGCAGCACAATTAAATAGTCCTGACTATTTTTAAGATTCGCCTTTCGGGTCTGCTCTGCTATCTCGGCTCTTCTTATTCTCCTTTTTTCTCTGGTTTCTTCTATCAAACCCCGCAATTGACGCACCACACGGTGATTCTCGCCAAATTTTGTCAGTGCACCCGCAAGTTCCATTTCCTGAGCGGCAATCCGCTGGGTGAGCATAACTACAGTAGGGTCGTTTTCTATCATATTTTCGACCTGTTCACTAATAGCACCCACCGCCAATCTCTCAAGATTCCCTATACTGGCCTGAACCTGCTTAATTTCCAGCATCAAGTCATTCTGCGCAAGCTCCAAATCGTTTAATCGCAAGGTGATTGTATGCTGGAACTGTCGGCCCTGGGTTTCGTCAAGATCAGTTAAATTCCATCTCCTACGAACATCAGCCAGCGCCCTTTCGGCGGCATCTATATCTCTCTGAATATCATCTCGCTGACTCTGGAGCCTTACCAGTTTCTCAGTTATATCTCCCTTCTTTGTAGTTCGCTGCGAAGCAATAAACAAATCCACCATTTCGTTTACTATCAAAGCGGATTCCTCCGCGCTGTTGCAAGTCATCGATACCACAATATAAGCACCATTTCTCTGGGCGGAAGCACCGAAATTACTTTCTAAGTTATCAACTGCTTTTACAATGCTTTCCGCCCTGACATCACCAAAGCTTTTAAACCATTCAGTTTCCTGAATCTCGTCTCTTTCAAGCAAAGCCTGTAGAGTGCTTTGCTGAGTTATAAGCGCGGCCATTGATACACGATAGCCGTACTGGATTTCCTCACTCACCTGACCTCCGGCAATGGTCATCGGGTCCTTTTCCACAGGAGGCAGCACTTCAATAAAGGTTTCAGCTGTATACTTCGGAGAATATTCTCTTGACAAATACCATCCAGTGCCTCCGCCTACCAAACCTAATATAGTCAGAGATACCACAAGCAGTATATGTCGGCGCAATATCCCAATAACTTCCTTGGGAGTCAGCGACACGGCTACCGGGGGAGTCCTGGCACCCGGTGCTCCCACTGCACCTCGAACAACAGTTTTTCGCTGTTCCGCCATATTAATTCTAACTTACCACTTTACGTATAAAACTTAACTTTTTCTATTGACTATTCATTTCTAAGACGCTTAATAGCCGACTCAATTTGCTCTTTAGCTGCCTCCTGCAGTTGCTCTGCTCCTATTTCCAATGCCTGCTCATAAGCAGCAATGGCCTCGTCTACCAAGCCAAGTTCTTCTTTTATCATACCTAAATGTTCATACACCACCGGCGAGGCATAAACACTCTCTTGCTCATACAGTTGTAAAGCAGACTGTAAAAACTCAGCTGCCTTTGAGAACTCGCCGTTTTTATACAATACGTAAGAATACGTATCTAAAAAATTAGGGTTATTCGGCCTTAAATCACAAGCCCTTTTCGCATACTTAAGTGCTTCTTCCAGCCGTATATTTTCTTCGGCCAACATATACGCCAAATTATTCAAGACACTTGGATTATTCGGCATTCTGGCTAACAAACTTTCGTATTCAATGATAGCCCTCTTAAGATAATTATTATCGGAAGTTTCTGTGTAAGCTTGAGTCAAAATTTCCACTTTTCTACTTATATAAACAGACCTCTGCGGGCTATTAGGACCGACTATCTCCAAGCATCTATCAACATACTTTACAGCATCGTCATAATCACCGGTAATCCTCTTCAAATTAAACATAGCTGTATTAGCAACAAGTGAATCAGGATTTGTCTCGAGTACTTCCCGACAATAGGACTGAACTTGTTCTGGGCCGAACAATGTATACATCATTTTCAAAATATTAGTCACCAAGGCCTCATTCTGTCCTGCTTTGTCAAGAGCCCTTCGAAAATATTGCATAGCGGCCTCTTTGTCACCAAGCTTCAACTTCGCTTGGGCCATTTTGACAAAAGCTACAGGTGCAAAATCACTATCAATATATTTTACAGCCTCCTCAAAAACTTTATCCAGCTTTCCGCCTACCAGAAGTGCCCCCAAATATCCCTCCACGGATGCCGAGCTACTAACACCGCTCTCCTGGGATTTTTCCAATGCTTTTTTGTATAATCGTTCTGCTTTTTCCACATCGCCCACTGCTACAGCAAATTCTCCTGCTCTATTATACCAATGCACACTATCAGGAAATTCTTTAAGAACGTCGTCATAAAATTCCTTCAATTCTTCTTTCTTGCCTGCTCGCCAGTACAACTGCTCAAGCAATGTTCTGGCCTGTGCAGGAGTTTGTGGGTTTGTAACTATAGCTTTAAGTTCGGTTATAGCGTCCTCGTATCTAGCCGCCCTTTGATAAGCTCTTGCCAGGACAATACGAGTAATGGGCTCATCCGACAATATCTTGCTTCTTTTAAGGTCGATGATTGCCTGGTCATAATTTGCCATCAAGAGATGTATCTGTCCCCTCAACCGCCAAGCCATCGGGTCATTCTGAGAGGTCTCAAGTCCTTTATTCACCAACTCCAAAGCTCCTTTCAACCGACCCTGTTTCATTTCCAATAACGCCTCAAGCATCAACACTCTATTCTCATCAGGAAATTTTTCTTTAAAGCTCTGCAATTTGTATTCAGCTTCTTTAATAAGGCCGACATTAAGAAACATCTGAATCTGCAACAGATTATTCTCCGCAGTGTTTTCAAACGACAAAAGCTCTTCGGAATATTTTTTTACAGCTTCCTCATCGGCTTCTTTCTCCGCAATGAGCAAAAGACCTCTGACCGTGTTAATCTCTCTCTGCTCAGTTTGATACAACTGCTGTAAAATCTCCTTGGCTTTCCCATACTCTCCTGTCTGAAGATAATGCGCCCAGAGCAATCTCTGGTCATCTGACTCACGCAGTAATTGAGCGGCCTCTTCCTCTCTGCCGCGAATCTGAAGGTATTCTGCGTAGTGCATAAGCATTAATTTGTCGTTGGGGTCTATTTCCCTAGCTTGCTCGAAAGCCGAGGCTGCCATAGCAAACAATGCATTCTTACGTCCAACATTACTATCCCCGACAGCCATCCTTGCCGCCATCCTTCCAAGTAACACAGCGTTCTGCACACTCGGATTGTTTCTCTGTAAATCCCGGCGAATTGCCAGTGCTGTAAATGGGTCTTTTTTAAATATATATTCAGCATAAAAGCTCAGCAACTCCGGATTATCTATATTCAAAGCCACCGCCCTGCGTAAAGCATCCTCGGCCTCAATTATCTTTTCAGATGTTGCATTTTCCCCAAGCTTCCTGTTGCGATCGTACAGCACAAACGCCAATTCTTCCGCAATAGCCTTATCGAATGGGTTTAAAGATACCGCTCGCTGGGCATCGCTGATAGATTCGAGTTCATTGCCGAGGGCGGTGTTGGCCTTACTCTTCAATAGAAAAGCTCTGGAAAAAATGGGTTTTTGCTTCAAAGATTCACTGAGTTCTGCTAGCGCCTCCTCGTACTTGTCTTCGGCCATAGCAAGACGAGCGGCAAAAAATTGGCCTCCACAATCATCAAGATTCATACTTCTCGCCGCCTCCACAATCTTCCCAGCCAATTCCCAGTCTTCCTGCTCAAGTGCTATCGAGAGAAGATTATCTGCAGCAAGACGTTGCGAATCCGCTATTTCTTCGGACAAACCAGAAGCTAATTCTTTAACAGCACTATCTATTTTAAGGACTTTCTTGAATTCCCCGGCCGCTTTATCCAGTTTGTTATGTTCCTGATAAAAAACACCCAGTTTCATAGCCCTTTCTGTTGGGTCATCGATATTCGACAGGACTTGCTCTTCTATCTGCTCGCGTCTTTGCTGCGAAATTTCATTAGGTTTGGGCTCTGCAAGTATTTGTTTACAAATCAGTACTTTCGTATTAGCCGGGAAATGCTGCAAAAATCGATTAACTAAACTCACGGCTTGTTCAATCTTGTCTTGTGCCACGTAATCATCACAAGCATCAACGATAAAATCTGCCTCTACAAAATCTGGTTTCATCGACAGCAACTTTTCTACTAACTTTGTTTTAAGCGCATTATAGCCCATTAATTCAGCTTTATGGGACTCAATCTCTTCTCTTATCTTTGAAGCACTTTGAAAAATATCCCCCAAACCCTCCAACATTCTCTTCGCTTCTATAATTCTCTCGAGTTGTCCAATCTTAGCATCTGCCAGCGCTAAGTTGAGCTTAACCGTATTGGGGTCATCCGGTCGCCTCTTGGCTAATTCTTCATCCGCCTCATTGAACTGCCTTGCATCAATATAGATATTGGTACGAAGCGTCCGACTTCTTTCGTTGATCCAGTACTCATCCTCAAAAAAGTTTACAGCACTTAGAGCCGCATTATAGTTCCGTAAACGCAACAACACCTCACCATAATCCAAAATAACTTCAGGTTTTACTTGGCTGGTCTTGACTGAACTTGCCAAAAACTCACCAACTGCGCCAAGTTCAGAAGTATCCTCAAAAACCTTCGCAAGAACATAAGAAAGTTGCGCATACGAACGCTGAAAAAGAGACGGCGGCGCATCTTCTATTCCAGATGCTTTCATCTGCTCATAAGCTGCATACAACTCCCTAATAGCTTCGTTTCTATTTCCTTTTGCAAGCTCAAGCATTCCCTGCCATTGAACAACATAAGGGTCCTCGCCGCTACCAATAAGCTGTTCAATTTCGTGTACCGCCCGCTCGGCATTTGCCAGCCATTCTCCGGTTTCCTCCTCTGTTCTTATCTCGGATGGCTCAAGTACCTCTCCAATATAACAATTTGCAAGAAACAAATATAACGAGATTCTATTCATTCTATTTGCCCCTTGCCGCGGACCGGCTTTGTCCATGGCATCCGGCAACTTTAGAGCATCCCTGGCTATTTCTATGGCCCTATAAATAGCCGACTTTCGCCCATAAGTAGAAAACACTTGATAGTATAAATTGGCTGTATTTATTGCGTAGTTTACATTTTTGGCATCCAACTCCATCGTTCTTTCCGCTGCTTCCAAAGCTTTATCAAAGTATTTATGGCCTAATCTCATATAAAATCCATTAAGCGCAGAATATGCCCGAGCACTCGAACTAAACTCTTCCACAAGGGACAGATATTCCGGCTCAAGCGATTTAAGCTGTTCCTCGTCCTGCTCTGCAGCAAACATGGATTTCATCGCCAGCAAATCAATACGTGCCCTCACATCATTACCCGAAGCTTCGACTGCCTGCTCTATAATTTCCACAGCTTTTTCTCTGCTCTTATTTCTACCTTCAATATCCCCCCTTGAAGCAAGAATTTCTCCTTCTGTCATGAAAGCCCTTGCCAACCGACTATAGATTTCAACATTGGCTGGCTCGAGTTCTTGCGCCTTTTCCAAATCACTGACCGCCCTTACCAACAAAGCGTCCGGGTCCGTCACCCCTCCCAAGCTGGCCATTTCAACAAGGGCTCTCCCCCTACACAGGTACAAATACGGGCCGAGGTGCTCGACACCCGTTTTGCTTTCTTCCATTCCAAGAGTCTTCCACTTAGCGGTTTCTTCCATAAGCAAATCCATATTTTCTACGACTTCTATAAACTCCGACGCCTGCGACTCGACCTCCTGCCATTGCCAAGCTCTGCCACCGACACTATCAGCCATTATATAAAAGTACCTCAACCGTCCTAACCGTGCCTCAATGTTCTTAGGGTCTATCTGGATTATTCCATTCCAAGTCCCGTGCACACTACGCCAATCGTCAGTTGCAATATAAATATCTATGAGCTTGAAAAACAACTTCACCTTGAGTGAATCACTCTTAACCAGAGAACTTGCCTTACCATAACTGAGTTTAGCCCTTTCATATTCTTGCTCTTTTATCTGTTCATCCACCGCCTCACGAGCCGCCTTTACCGCTGCATCACCGTCTTCGATAAACTTCTCGGGGTCCCGGCTCAAATACAAAAACAGCAGAATAGCACTCAGCATCAAAAATACGAAAACCACCGACCCAATAAGTGCAACTTTTTTATTCAATCTTTTCCTGGCCATAAAACTTCCTTTCTTTCATCAAAGCTCTAAAAACATAAGCTATCTTTCTACAGTTTACTGTGTCAAAACATGCAAATCCAGTCCTCAGTAAACATTGCTCTTCGTAACCGCTCGGCCGGAGACAGAAACAGACGCTCTTGTCTTTCCCCAAATAGGCCAATGCTCTTTTTCCAAAATCGGCAAAATCACATTCAAGAGCTTACTGCTTGCTGCAACCGCTTCTTCTGTATGCGGATAACCCATTCCGCCAATTAACTTCTGTCCCGAAACAAACCTTGCACTGAAAAACTTCCATTCAACCTTGCAAAAATACGAGTATTTGCCAAAAAGATTTTTATTTAGAATCGCCCTAGTCTTTTGCCCGCTATCGGCATAACTACCGTTGACGTTAAAAAGATACAAAACCGTAAATTCTGAGTTCTCCTGTAAATAATCAGAATTAGCAATACTAAAAATAAGGTATTTCCCCGGAATTTTCTCCTCACCACCCTCTTTATTTAATTTGAATGTCACGCTACCGGATTCTGGTTTTCCGTAGCCGCTACCTAGATAGCATTCTTCCGGAACATGCAACACTACACCGGGAAGCCCATAATAAGTAATGAACAACGAGCAATAGCGAACGGTACTGTCGGCCGGCACACTAAGGTCCTCCAGAATCCATTGAATATAATCCTCTGCTCCAAGGTTCTTAATAATCTCCTTATTTTCGATTTTTTCCTTCGATATAACCTTGTAAGGAGCCAAATCCTTCTCGTCCAAAAGGTCTAATGGCTTTCTTAGCGGCAAATGCTCCTTCTCCAAGTATATACCGAAACTTTTTATCGCGACCGACATACCTCCACCTGCTACAGCCAGCACTGCTGCACATATCAAGAAAGCCGGCTGCATATAGTGTTTAATAAATGCATTATCTGACGCCCTTGCCGACTCTTTCTTGTTTTCGCCATTTTCTTTCATATACCCGTTTACCACTACAATTGTTCACTATTACGACGAATTACAATATCCTCGGCAGCCGCCTCAGATTCTTCGACAAACAAGCTTGACATAAACCAAGCAAGAAAACCGTATAAACCAAAAGCTAACGGCAACATTGCCATACCAAGCATATCATGATAAATACCATGAGCGTACTTGGGACTTATTAGGACATAAATAAACCCGGTAATCGTAACTCGTATGATATTACAAAATATCGCTATCGGAATTGTACTGGCCAGCAACACGATTCGCTGCCATATAGGCCTGTAATGTAAATATGCCATAGCAACGCCTAAAGCCAAAAAGGCCATAAGTAATCGCATACCGCTGCATGCCTCAGCTATATTAAGCGGAGGATCTAGTCTTTGCCCCTTATATACTACATCTATCACTACGCCGCTGACTGTAGCTTCCAGCCCGCTAACTAAATTCAGTAAGATAGTAGATATCTTCGCCGCTACCTCCCGCATCGGATAAGTTAGTCTAAAATAAATCCTTTCTGGCAACGGAACCGCAAAAACCAAAAATACTATTGGAAGCCAAGTATATTTAACCAAACGCCATCCGCCCAAAAATAACACTATCACACCCATCATCGCTATCATAGTAAGGGGACGAAAATATCCATATCCAGCCGGGCTAACTATATTAAAAAAATAAAACACAATTCCGCAAACCAGAAAAAACAAACCCATATAATTCGGCTTAGTTTTAAGGTTTAATATCTCAGTTTTATGCTGATTAATGAAATACAAACTAAAAAGAGGAATCAGAAAACCATGGGACCAGCTCGGATCAGCCCACCTTTCGATTATACTTTTAATTTCATTACGAAAAAGATAAACAAACAACCCCCCAATTATCACCGTCTTGATGTAACTATGTACTGAAAGCTCACCCCAGCTCGTACGGTGGAGATTCCCATTTGAGGGCTGCCCGTTCGGTGGAATTCCCCTCCTCTTCGCGGTTAGTATCTCGTGGTTCGTGCTCGGCAATTTATGATTCACAACGTATGATTCCAGATTTAAGGCTGCCCTTCTGCAATTTTCCAAAAGATGGCGCCTTTATGCAAAAAAAGAAGCGATATCGCTCACTATAACTAAGCAATTCTGTTAAAATAAAGATCCTTCCTCCCAAGTATCCCACTTCCAAGGCGTTACCGGGTTATAATATGGTGCTCCTGACTTTATGAGGAAATCCCTGTCCAGAAAGTTACGGTCATAAATAAAGCCGAAGCCGTAGCTCGCTCTAAACGAATTTCTCAAGACTGCCCGCCACATCGATGTGGGATGAGTGCCGACATTGATAAGGTCAAGCGGTTTGATAAAGAAGTCCGGTTGCTCACCGCTGGCTATTTTGTCCAAATCCACCAGAACCGTCTCTTCTTTGTTCTCTCCGATTCTCCTTGTTACCTCACACTTTTTCGGCCATGCCAAAGCCCCCAAGCCGCCCGCCGCAGCTATAGCCATTTTCAAAGTCATAGGCCTACCCTGCATATGCACAGCCCCCTGAAAGTTAGTATTGCCGTAAATAAAGAATTCGCCGGTCATATCAACGGGAACATGAATATTATCACCGGGCTTCACTATAATATTATAACGAGGGTCGCCGGCCCGCAACTTATTTGCAGGAATCTTTATCACCCGTGCCTGCACTCCTCCGGTTCCAACCTCATCCCAGTTAAACTCCTCAGGAATTCTTTCTTTAAGCGGTTCGGCTGCAACCTCACGCTCCACCGTATCTGGCCCGCCACTTCGAATCGGAACCCATCTGCCGTCTCTAAAAACCCACTCAATTCGGTCGGTTTCGTTTTGGTTTATCGGTTCCTCTATAATCTCACGGTCGGAAAATTCTGTTGATGACTTCGGCACATCCCCAATATCCACTGAAGCATTCTCCCTCACGGCTGTTCCAAAGGCCAGCGCCGCAAGTTCTTTATCAGTTATCATTTCTGTCGAAGTTATAATTAATCCTTGTGAAAGCGGTGACTGCAGACGCTGTGCCCGGGGCGCTATTATTTCCAACATCTCTTTCTCCGGTTCGATTAACTCCTCCAATTCGGCCGGTTCAGGTTCAGCTCTTTCCGCATCAATATATCCTGCCGCCGCTTCTTGACCCGTAACTTTACGAGAAACATAAGCGTAGCTTACGTTAAACTGGCTCATTCCGCCTGCCGTCGCAATCGCATCCGCCAATCTAAAATCATAACGCGGAATGCCATATCTGCCCGGCGAATCTACGCCGTCGCCCCATATCGAAAATGCGCGCTGCTGCGAACCCGTCAAGGACACAACCACCGACGGCTCTTTTAATATATTCGGTGAAAGGATTTGCCTTATCTCCTCCTCGAGCTGCGATTCGGTCAAGCCCTCTGCCTTAATTATCCCGACCTCCGGTATGGATATCTTACCGGTTTCGGAAACCATATACTCGTTCTGAAACGGCACCCCCGCTTGCAGCAGCTCGAAAATGTATACCATCACAACATCGCCTGGCTTAAATGCATAGTCAGTCTCACGCGGTATTACATCTATAGGTCGCGGCTCTTCCGCCCCCTCCCAGGCCGACGGAGCTTCCTCCGCCACACCCAGCGTATCCAGTATTATGTTTACCGCCGGAACAGGACGAAACCTGCCTATCTGTTTAGGCTCAAAAAACTTACTAGTGCAGCCGCTCAGAAAAATAAGAATAGATAGAAGTGATATAATTGCTACAGCCCGCTTACATTGAGCCGCCACGGAAATCCTCTCTGCGGGCAAAGGAAATCTTGACTTCAGCATCCAATTATTCTTAGCTGTAAAGCTTCTACCGACGCCCATAATCACTAACATCCCAAAATATACAGAGCATCTGACAAAAACTCCCGTCAGGTACAACCTCACGAGAGCACCTATAAAATCAGCTTATGCACATATAGCTTACGCAGTTATAATCGGTTTAATGCATTGTTAGCTTAACTTTTTTAACTATCATAAGGTCTACACACCAAAGAAATTAGCGGCGTATCCAGCACATTTCATCCTCTATCCTCCGTAGCCCCCGCCGAGAGTGAATCCTTCACACACTAAAAATGTGCTCCATATCTTCTATCTGTTATAACTACCTTAATGCAAAGCAGTTATGAAAATCTGTGTTCTAAAAAATGACTATTTAGTTGACTATACCCCTTAAACGCAGAATTTGTTCGTTTTTAAGCCCATCCCTATAGCGGTTTATAGTCCTATAACTACTGAAATAACAACATAGTAAAAATGACCGCCGCGCTTCACCGGAATTCTTAAAAACTTATAGCTAAGCATCTGCGAACAAAGCAGTTGCAGCTTTTATCGGGAAATGGGAAGAAAAATCAAAAAATTTTGCCAGCCCGAGGGGAAAACTTCTGTCTCGCTCACCCCTAAACCTAACGCCGATTATAATGCCGCTTTGAACAGATAAAAGCTCTTACTCTTTTCCTGTCTTACATTCCAACTTCGCAAGTTGCTCCATCAAAGCATACCTATGGGCCGCATCGCCTTTCGCAAGCTCAAGCAACTTCGCCGCTGCTTCCGGCTTTGATTGCTTTAATGTCCTGTAACGATTTTCACCATAAGCATACTCTTCAAAGCTAAGCGAAGGAGCTTTAGAATCAAGCTGCAATGGATTTTTGCCCTGTTCTTTAAGCCGCGGGTCAAATCTGTACAACGGCCAATGACCGCAATCAACCGCCTTCTTCTGTTCCTGGTAGCCCGCTGTCATATTGATTCCGTGAGCAATACAGTGTGCATAGGCAATTATAAGCGAAGGCCCGGCGTAGTTTTCCGCCTCGACAAATGCTTTGACCGCCTGGTTTTGGTTCGCACCAATCGCAACCTTGGCAACATAAATATTACCATAGACCATAGCCATAAGCCCGAGGTCTTTCTTGGGAGCCGGTTTGCCAGCCGCCGCGAATTTGGCTACTGCTGCTCTCGGTGTAGATTTGGACATCTGCCCTCCAGTATTGGAATATACCTCCGTATCGAGAACAAGCACATTAACATCGTTACCGCTGGCAAGAACATGGTCCAAACCACCGTACCCAATATCGTAGGCCCAGCCATCACCTCCAAGCGCCCAGACAGATTTGCGAACGAGATAATCCGTGACATCCAAAAGCTTTTTACAATCCGCACAACCACTCTTCTTGCATTGTTCTTTGAGTTTAGCAACACGCTCCCGCTGCTGTTCAATCGCCTCCTGCGCCGGCTCGTTAGCCAATGCAGCCGTTTTGATTTCTTCCGCTAGTCCTTTATCGACACAGCCGCTGTTCGCAACCACATCCAGATAATGAAGCGCGTTCGCCTTGAACTCGTTGACCGTCAACCGCATGCCCATAGCAAACTCGGCATTATCTTCGAACAAGCTGTTACTCCAAATAGGCCCCCTGCCGTCCGACCTCTTTCTATAAGGTGTTGTTGGCAAATTACCGCCGTATATTGACGAACAACCCGTAGCATTTCCAATCATAGCCCTGTCGCCGAAGAGCTGGGTAAGCAGCTTCACATAAGCAGTCTCCCCGCAGCCGGCACAGGCACCGGAATATTCGAACAAGGGCTGAATCAGCTGGCTTCCCTTTACAGTATCGAACTTGAAAAGTTTCGGGTCCGTATTTGGAACCGAGAGAAAGTATTCGTAATTCTCACGTTCACTGCCGCGAATCGGTTCCTGCAAAACCATATTGATTGCTTTCTTACCCGTCGGCTCTTTGTTCTCGTCTTTTTGTTCAGCAGGACAATTAATCACACAGGCGCCGCATCCGGTGCAATCCTCCGGCGCAACCTGAACGGTAAACTTCATACCGGCGAAGTCTTTACCTTTCGCATCAGCACTCTTAAAAGTCTTTGGAGCATCTTTGAGATATTTCTCTTCGTACGCTTTTATCCTTATAGCAGCATGGGGACAAATAAAAGAACATCTGCCGCACTGGATACAAACATCCGGCTCCCATTGAGGGATATTAACGCCGACGTTGCGTTTTTCATACTGGGTCGTTCCGCTTGGGAACTTACCATCAGGCGGCATTTTGCTAACCGGCAATTTATCCCCACGAAAAGCGATAAGCTCACCTGTTACCTCCTTCACAAAATCAGGAGCATCATCAGGAACCGGCGGACGCATCTTTATCTTACTGGTAACCTTATCAGGAATTTTAACTTCATAAATTCTCTCTAAAGCTCCTTCAACAGCAGCGTTATTCATCTGAACGACTTTTTCTCCCTTTCTGCCGTAGGTTTTCTTAATCGCGTCCTGAATCTCCTTAACCGCAGCGTCCTGAGAAATGATATTGCTTATCTTGAAGAACGCCACCTGCATAATCGTATTGATTCTGGCGCCAAGACCTATCTCCTGTGCAAGCGAAAT
>CAYXUW010000057.1:0-15721 GCA_964468375.1 uncultured Pirellulales bacterium
ACCGAGCCGGATATGAACAGCGCAGCAGAGGTGAGGGCGCTGGCAGAGGAACTGCGGAGGATAGTCAGATACTTAGGCGTTTCAGAAGGGGATATGCAAAAGGGGCATATGCGTTTCGAGCCGAACGTTAATCTGGTTATTACTAAAGATGGTAAAGAATATAAAACGCCGATAGTGGAGATTAAGAACCTAAACAGCTTCCGTGTGCTTGAGCGGAGCATCGAATATGAAGTTAGCAGGCAGATTGAGCAGTTCCTCGAAACCGGCGAGGTTATGCAGATGGGCAATAAGAGCACGCGGGGATGGGACGACGGCAAGGAAGTGACCGTTCTGCAGAGGGAGAAAGAAGAGGCGCACGATTACAGGTATTTTCCTGAGCCGGATTTGGTGCCGGTAGAAATGACAGAGCAATGGCTTGGAGAGATTAAGTCAAGTTTGTGCGAGTTGCCTATAAAGAAGCAGATGCGTTACATGAGTGAATATCAATTGAGCGATTATGACGCGGGTGTCTTAACGGCTGAGCGGGCGGTAGCCGAGTTTTTCGAGGAGGCGGTCAATGCTGGCGGCGAACCTAAGCGGGTCTGTAATTGGATTTCCCAAGATGGTTTGCGATTAGCAAATGAAAGAGGTTGTGGTGTGAGGGAGTTAGGAATTACCCCCCAGCAAGTAGCAGAATTAACGAATATGATTGTTATTGGAGATATTAGTTCTACTGCTGCGACGTCTATAAGCGACATAATAGTTACTACTGATGATTTAGATTTAGATATTCGGAAGATTGCTGAAGAGCACAACCTTATTCAGAAGAGTGACGCGGGGGAACTGGAGGGGGTGGTTGAGCAGGTGCTTGCGGAGAACGCCAAGGCGGTCGAGGACGTAAAAAGCGGCGGCAAGAAGAGCAAGAAGGCGATGAGCTTTTTGCTGGGACAGGTTATGCAAAAAACGAAGGGACAGGCGAATCCGAAGGTTGTGTCCGAGATTCTTGAGAAGAAACTATAAAGAAAGGAGATAATGGTGGACTTAGCTGCTTACTTCGAGAATACAAAAGGGACAGGGGTTTTTGCAACGAGTGATTCAGGGGGGAACGTAGATGTCGCTATTTACGCACGGCCGTATGTTATAGACGAGGAGACGATTGCTTTCAGTATGCTTGAGCGGCTGAGCTATGCGAATATCCAGGCCAATCCGAAAGCTGCGTATCTTTTTATAGAACGCGGAGAGGGTTATACGGGCAAGAGACTTTACTTGGTTAAGACCGGTGAGGAGACGGACCCGGAGCGTGTTAAGGAGCTTAAGAAAAAGCATTCAAAAATTTTCAGTCCGGACCAGATAAACCGTCATATTGTGTATTTTAAGGTGGAGAAGATTCGGGCGCTTGTAGGCGATAAAGAGGAAGATAAATAATGAAGATTGAAAAGAGCAGTGATATTGCCAAACAACGGGTAGAGGCGGAGGGGGCGAAGGGGACAGAGATAAGGTGGCTTATTTCCAAAGAGGACGGAGCGGAGAATTTTGCGATGCGGATGTTCGAGATACAGCCGGGTGGTCATACGCCTTTGCACGAACACAAACACGAGCATGAGGTGTTTATAGTTGAGGGAGACGGAGTATTTGTTTGTGAGGGGAAGGAATACGAGTTCAGTAAGGATTGTGTAATATTTGTGCCGGGCGGGAAGGAACATCAATTCAGAAATTCGGGGGAATCTGTTTTGCGGATGCTTTGTCTTATTCCGGCATCTGCGGTATGAGGCAAATTATTTTGTGAAGATTTTGCTTTCGGTTCCGGCGATTAGCCGTTTTATATTTTCACGATGGCGGACAATCACCATAACCGGTATGGCTATAGCTGCGATAAACAGCGGCCATAAGTCGGCGAAATTCCAGCGGGGCGTGAAGGCAATAACCAGAACAAGTGTCAGGGGAAAAGCGACGGAAGCGACGATAGAAGCCAGGGAAATGTATCGCCATATCAGGACAGTTATCACCCATATTGAGAGGGCAGCGGCGGCACAGATTGTGTAGTAGGGCCAGAGGCCGAGCGCTACGCCGAAACTTGTGGCGACACCTTTGCCGCCTCTGAATTTTACGTATATCGGGAAGATATGACCTAAAACAGCGGCGCAGCCGACGGCAAGGGCGAGGAAAAGCTCTATGACAGGGGGTGGTGAAGGGAGGTAACCGGCGGCGAGGGATGTCGGCAGCAAGCCTTTTGCGACATCCAGGAAGAAACAGAAATAAGCCCATTTTTTGCCGAGCGCGCGTGACAGGTTCGTTGCGCCGATATTGCCTGAACCGATATTGCGGAGGTTTTTCCCGTGGGCTTTAGCGATAATGAGGCCGAAGGGGATTGAGCCAAGTAGATAGGCGATAATAATCAAAATTACAAATTCCACTATTGTCCTCGATTTTTAAGTGCGGATTCGTAAAGAAATGTTAGCTGTTTAGCGGCGCGGCTGATAGAAATTTTTTCTTTGAGATTGTCTTCGACGATTGCCTGTGATGCTTTTTGGATGTTGTTCGTATCCGAGAAGAAAGCGACGGCCTGCGCGAGTGCGGTGATATTTTCCGGGGAGTCGATTACTTTGCCGTGGCGGTCTTTGACGAACAAATCTATTGCACCATTGAATTCTGTTGTTATGATGGGCTTGTTTGCGGCGATTGCTTCGAGGATGAATCTACTTGATGGGTCGTAGAAAGTCGGCAGGGCGGCTACGTCGGTTATCGAAAGAAGATTTTGAATGTTTTTGACGGGGCCTAAGAATAGGATTTTTTTGTGGATGCCGAGCTTTTCAGCGAGCCGGCGGTATTTGCGCGGTCTGTCACTGCCGACTACTATTAAAAAGGCAGACCTTTCGGTATTGCTTTGTGATGCAAGATGCATTGCTTTTATCAAACAGGCGAGACCTTTGAGCCGGAAGTTATTTGCAGCAAACAAGATAAAGACAGGTTCGTCCGCTTCTTTAAGGTGCAGTTGAGCGAGTATTTGGCGGCGGAGCTTATCGGCCTGATGTGTGTCGATTCGATTATTTATTTTTATGCCGTTAGGTATGACAACTATTCGGTCATCATCGACGCCGTAGTGTTTTTGGAACTGCCAGGCAACGTAATTCGAGAGTGCGGCGATTAACGGGCCATTCGGATTTTTGCAGAGTTTTTTCTCGGCGCGTAAAAGTACGGCTCTTCTGAGGTTGGCGGAAGCTGTTATTTTTTTATAGGATTCGACGAATTTGTTTTGATAGCTGGCGGCATTGCGCAGAATGGATTCGGCGAAGCTGCCTCCGCGGGGCTGGTAAACATCAGCGAAATCAAAAGGTAACGTGCTGTGGATTAAAATATAGTCATTTTCTGATAAGCATTTTTTTAACGCTTTTGCGAAGGCGGGGCGGCGAGTGCGTTTGCCGGGGATGTTTTGGCATAAGATATGGATGTTTTTGGCGTTTGTTTTGCCTTTTGCGGCGAGTATATCGGCTTTTAGCCCAAGCGCCGAGAGCGCGGCAGCCAGCTCGAAGACGGAGCGTTCAGCACCGCCGAGGGTGATATCGATGCGTTCTATTATTAGTGCGATTTTTTTGTTCATTTAAATAATTTCTGCAAAAGGGGCAGTTCTGCCATGTTTTATATCGTGTTTCGTCATCTGCTTTGTTTTGTTTATTACTTTACGGATAAAGGCCTTGTCTTTGTATGTTAGTTTATCTTTGCCGGTGTAGCCGAGATAAAAGCGCAGGCGGTCTGTTTTCGAAAAATATTTGCCCGGGGCTGAATAGTTAAGCTGTGCAATATCTTTTATACGAAATCTTTCGGAGAAAAGGGTTGACTTGAAGGTTCGTGTGAGGTCTATGAGATGAAACCGGCCGTTGTCGTCGTAGAATATGTGGGAGAAGTAAAGGTCTCGATGGCGATATTTTGTCTGGTGGAATTTTTTTATAAATACGGCTAATTGCGCAATGAAGTTTTTTTGCAGCTTTAAATTTTCAATTGTAGAGTCGTCGTTGAAATAGTCCGGCAGTTTCCTTTCCAGAGAATCGGCATCGGGGATTTTTTCCGTGATTATAAAGCTTCTTTTCTCAAAAAACATACCCCATTGCTCGCCGTAGGAGATGACCTTCGGTGTATTTATGCCGGCGGCTGTAAGTTTGGTTATCGGCTCAAAGTCGAGGAGGCCGCAGCTTGTCCATCTGCGAGCGGAAAGCCAGTTTTTCAGCTGGACCAGAATCGGCGGTGAATCGTAGCGTTTCAAAAACAATGTGACCGGCGGAGAATTTATTTCGAAACGTAGGCGGCTGCGATATTCGGGCAGATTGTCTTTGGACAGGTCCTGGGCTGAATCGAAAGCAAAGACGGCGTCTATAGAGTTTAAGCCCAGTTTGCTGAGGCCGGTTTTATAATCTTCGTCGCAGAAAAAAGATTCTCTCGATGTTGTCCGGAGCAGGTTTGAGATTTCTATGAATTTTTGCTTAGTTTTGGAGATGATTTGCGGCTGGTCGGATTCGAGTAGTTTTTTGGCGGCGTCGCAGACCATTTCTACGGTGATTGACTGCATACACAGGTGTTCACTTTTTTTGCAAATTGGCTTTTCACACGGAGCACAAGGCGCATCTCCGATTATTTTAATTTCATTTTCGTAACCGGTTTCCGTCCAGGCGGGGTCGTTCGGGCCGAAGAGGGTGATGACTTTGCGCCGGAGGGCTATCGCTATGTGCCGGGGACCTGTGTCATTGGTTATTACCAAATCCGTGAGGGAAAAAAGTGATTTCAGTTCGCCGAGTCCTATATGTTTGTTCGCTAAGTTTATGAGTTTAAATTCGCTCGAATCGCAGATTTTTTCGGCAATTTGCTTTTCGGCGGGATTAGGTGATACGGATACGAAAACGGCTGCGTTGTAATTGGAAATAAGCCAATCGGCTGTTTGTGCGAATCTTTCGGGGAGCCAGCATTTGCTTTGACCGAATGCGCCGCCGGGCACAAGAACGATGACGGGGCCTTTTGATTCGGTAATTTCCGGCAATTTGATTTGTAATGTTTTGTTTTCTTGCGGGTTGACGGGCAGTTCGAGACTTGTGTCAGTTGTATCGGCGCCGAGTGCGGAAGGAACAGCGAGATAGTAGTCGAGCATAGAAGAAGGTTTGAATTTGGTAGCGGATAGTTTCGGCGGATGCAGTTTTTCGGTGAGCATAAAGCCGCGGCCTTCGCGTGCATATCCGATACGTGTTGGTATGCTTGCCAAAAAAACCGATAAGGCAGAGGCGAAAGAGTTTTTAAAAAGAATTGCGTGGGTGAAATTGTGCTCTTTTAGCGTTTTTGCAATCTTGAAGGGATTTTTACTATGCTGCTGCAGCCAAGCGTCGTTGAAGCGATTTGGTGCCAGGATGCTGCGAACGACTTCGTTGGTGAAGAACGTGATTTCGGAGGATTTGAAGTGCCTGCGAATAGCCCGAAGGGCCGGCGTGCAGAGGACGGCGTCACCCATAGGGGAGGGAAGCCAGATTAATATCTCGTATTTCTTATCTCGCATCTCGTGTCTCGTATTTTGCCTCACGAGATATATTTCATTTTAGTTATTTTCGCCTGTGCATTGTGTAAAGAGTCAATGCCATTACCTGCAAGACCATAGCAAACATAAGCATAATCAGCACGGCGTTATCCTGTCTTGCGGGGCGCATCAGCAGCCCTATACTTATCAGCAGACAAAGCAAAACGATAATTTGCACAATTCCGGCCAATAATTTTATTCCAGAAAAATCACCGAATGTATTTTCCCGCCGCATACTTTTGAGCTGTGCCAGAATGCTGCTTAGCAATTGTTCGGTACTGTCGTTGGCGGTTTGTTGCCTAGCAGGGGGCATTTCAGTTTTTTCTATTTGTTGCTGAGGAGGTTTTTTCGGAGTTTGTGATTTTGGTTCGGCCGGTGCTTTCTGCGCCGGTTTGTTTTGGGGCTTAGTTTTGCTGGCTGAGCGGTGATGTTTTTTTATAATATTTACCGCTTCTCTTAGATTCACAGCTTGATAGTCGGGTTTTTGTTCGCCGAGCTTTTGGTGTATATGATGTGAGGGGTTGCTTATTAATATGGTTCTGCAGCCGGCTCTTGCACCGGCCTCGATGTCGCGGTTGCCGTCGCCGATTACCCAAGATTGGTTGAGGTCGATATCCATCTCTTCGGCGGCGGCCAGAAGCATTCCGGGGCTGGGCTTTCGCCAGTCGCTTTCTTTGCGATACTTTGCAACAACGCCGTCGGGGTGGTAGGGGCAGTAATAAATCCGGTCTATATACGCTCCTCTTTCGACGAGCAATTGCTTCATCCGGTTGTGAATTTCGCCGAGGGTTTTCTCAGAGACAAGTCCGCGTGCGACGCCGGATTGATTCGAGACGACGACCAGCTTATATCCCATATTGCCGAATTCGATGAGAGCTTCGACGGCACCGTCCAGCAGTTTTACATGGTCGGGATGATTGATGTAGCCGAGGTCTTCAATTAAAGTGTCGTCGCGGTCCAAAAATATCGCTTTATTAGGCATATTCAGGTATAATCCCCTGACTTCTTAACTATTTGTAAAACTATCTTCCACAAGTCCACAAATTATATGAAAGCCGAGCTGGTGAATTTCCTGGCTTCTCGCGGTTGATTCGTTATTGGTGCAAAAGCAGATGTCGGAAATTTGTTCGAGCTTGCTGTTACTTTTGCCGGTGAATGCCAGCACGGCGGCACCTTTTTTCTTTGCCAGTTCGGCGGCAGCTATGACATTTTTCGATGCGCCACTGGTCGAGATGACTAGGAGGGCGTCGCCGTTTTTGATGAGGGCCTCGATTTGTTTTGCGAACACGGCTTCGTAGCCATAATCGTTAGCAATCGATGTTATTATTGAAGTGTCTGTTGTCAGAGCAACAGCTGGCAGTGATTTTCGTTCCTGTTCGAATTTGCCCACAAGCTCGCTTGCTATGTGCTGGGCGTCTGCGGCAGAGCCGCCGTTGCCGCAAATGTAAAGACAGCCGTTTTGCTTCAGAGCTTTTGCTATCAGCTCAGCGGCGGCTATGATTGTTTCGATGCCGTCGGCTTCAAAGTCGGCAATCGCTTTTTTGTGCGATTCTATTATTTTTGCAATCTTTTTTTTGATATCTTCACTCATTAGAGCTGTTTTTCCAGTGACCTGATTTTTTCGATAGTTTTAGTTGAGCTTTTTCCTTCGACCAGCGGAGCAAGGATAACCCTTCCACCGTGGGATTCGACAAATTCGGCACCGATGACGCCTTTTTGTGCCCAGTCTCGGCCTTTTACCAACACATCTGGTTTTATTTTTTTAATTAAGTCGAGGGGGTCCGGCTCATCGAAGACGGTAATGTAATTTACTGTTTCCAGTGCAGCCAAGACAGCAGCCCTATCGTATTGATTGTTAATCGGTCGGCCAGGTCCTTTGATATTTTTTGTGGAGCTGTCGCTGTTTAATCCCACTATGACAATGTCACCCTGCATTTTGCAGAATTTCAAGAATTCAATATGGCCTCTGTGCACGACATCGAAACAGCCGTTGGTGAAAACTATAGTTGCGTTTTGTTTTCGACGCTCGACTAACTCCTCGATTAGAGTATCGATTGGGAGAACCTTATCGCTTTTACCGGTGATTTCGTTAATGATTTCCTCGATGGTTACGGTTGCGACGCCGAATTTTTCCACTTCAATTCCGCTTGCTATATTCGAGAGCTGCACGGCTGTTTTGTAATCACAATCGGCGGCCAGGGTTATCGCAAGCGTTGCCAAGACCATATCACCGGCGCCGGTAACGTCGTAAACGCTACGGGGTCTGGTAGGTATAATCTCATTTGCTTGTTGTGATTTGAGATATGCACCTTCCTTATCGAGGGTAATTACTACGGCTTCGATTTGAAACTTTTCGGCGAGGATTTGGGCGGCTTTGGCCGCATCGTTTGCAGTTTTTATCTCGAAGCCGACCGCTGTTGAGGTTTCTTGCCTATTCGGCGTAATTAGCGTGGCGCCGGCATATTTCGAGTAGTCGCCGCCAAGCGAGGGGTCGATGAGGGTCTTTTTGTTGGCTTGTGCTGCTAACTGTATCATTTCCTGGCAAAGCGATGAGTTGAGCAGACCTTTATTATAATCCTGGAGGCAAACGATGTCGGCTTGCCGAAGTTTGTCTTTAAAGATTTGCAAAATCTCTTTGTGCTGCTGGTCGGATAAGGTTTCTGTGGATTCTTCATCCATTCTGAATAATTGTTGCTGATGGCGGTGCTGCGCCAGACCTATCAGTCGTTGTTTGGTGGTGGTGGGGTGGTTGGTCAAGGCGAGCAGACCGGTGATGTCGGCGCCGGCATCTGTCAGTTTTTTCCTGAGGGTCTCGCCGTTTTGGTCGTTTCCGGTAACTCCCAAGCAAAGCGGGACAGCTTTTAGTGCGGCGAGGTCCATAGCGACGGAGCCCGCTCCTCCGCAGCTATGCTCGGTTTTGGTAACTTTCAATATGGGCACCGGCGCTTCGGGGCTTATTCTCAAGGCGTCGCCGTAGGTATAAACGTCGAGCATAAAATCGCCTACGATGAGGACTTTCGGCGAGCCGAGATTAGTTGCCGTTTTTAGCAGTTTTTCATACATAAGAGCACAGATTATCGATACTTTTTGTGAATTTTACCTGCTAATGTGTCTTCAATCAACTGTTTTAATTTCTCCTCTCCAGATGTGAATTTTATCTCGACGGCCAGATATGCAAAGGGTATCTCGTATCGCGTATTGTTTATTGTGCAGCGCGAGAGGTCTTTTTGCGTTGATAGTATTAAATCTGCTCCTGAGCGCTTAGCTTGGGTGTGAATATCGTTAATATCGCTGTCGTTGTAGTGATGATGGTCGTTATAAATCTTTGAGCTGGCGAGATTAGCGCCGGTGGCTTTTATTGTGTTTAAGAAGGCATTGGGGTTGCCTATTCCGCAGAAGGCGAATATTTTTTTGCCGCTTAGCTGTTCGACGGATATCTCTTCGACGGTTGCGGATTTTGCACAGACTGGATTGTGTATTGATTTTGCAATTATCAAATCCGGGTTGATTAGCTGCAGTTTCTTTTCAATTCGGTTTAGCTCGGATTTAGAAATCTGGTCGCATCTGGTCAGCACAACTGCATCAGCTCGCTTTAGGGAACTGACAGGTTCTCTTAGTGAGCCGGCGGGCAGCATTTTTTTATAGCCGAAAGGACAGGTGCTGTCGATTGTTACGATATCGAGATTTCTGGACAGCCGTCGGTGTTGAAACCCGTCGTCCATAATCAGGACTTTGGCACCAAAATTTCTCACCGCTTGGTCTGCGGCTTCGGCGCGGTTCGGGTTTATAATTACTTTTGACTGAGGACAGCTTTCAGTGAGAATGGCTGGCTCGTCTGTCAACTTTTTCTGGATGTGTGTTTTATAACCTCTGGTTAGTATGGCACATTTACTCTGCTTTTTCTGCAGGATTTTACAGAGCCAGATTACCAACGGAGTTTTGCCGGTTCCGCCGGCTGTTATGTTGCCGATACTTATCACTGAGGCGTCGGCAGTATGTATTTTCAGGCAACGTTTCGAATACAAGAGATTTCTTAACGAAACTATTAGCAAATAACCTATTGCGGCGATGCTAAGTAAGAGTCGCAGAATTGCCGCGGTCAGGCCGGTGCTTTCGCCCGAAATTATATTCCGATGAGTTTGCTGGTTCAATTTAGTGTTTAGTTTTTAATATTTTAGCTGTACGCCGTAAAGTTATTGGCTATTTGCCTTTTATTTTTTTAATAATGGCATCTGCCATTTGACTTGTGCCGACGGCGGTCGGGTCGTTGCGGTCCGCTTTCATATCATAGGTTACGTCTTTGCCCTCGGCGATTACGGCGGCAACTGCGTTTTCGAGTTTGTCTGCTTCAGTGTATTTTCCCATATGCCTTAACATTAACACGGCGCTGAGTATCAGGGCGGTGGGATTGACTTTATTTTTGCCTTTGTATTTTGGTGCGCTGCCGTGGGTTGCTTCAAAGATAGCGCCTTTTTCGCCGATATTGGCTCCTGGTGCGACGCCGAGACCGCCGACCAAGCCGGCACACAAGTCGCTTATTATATCGCCGTAAAGATTGGGCAGGACAATAACATCGTAAAGCTCAGGTTTTTGAATCAGCTGCATACACATATTGTCGACGATACGGTCTTCGAATTCGATGTCGGGATATTGCTTTGCGACATCGCGGCTTATATCGAGCCATAAGCCGTCTGAGAATTTCATAATATTGGCTTTGTGGACGGAGGTTATTTTTTTTCGCTTCAATTTGCGGGCGTAGTCGAATGCGAAGCTGACTATACGCTTTGTAGCCCTGACAGAAATCGGCTTTATGCTTATGCCGGAATCCAGAGTGATTTGTTTTTTGCTGTGTTTGTTTATCCAGTTGATGATTTCGGCGGTGTCGTCCTTGCCTTTTTGGAACTCGATTCCGGCATATAAGTCCTCGGTATTTTCACGCACTACCACGAGGTCGATGTCAGTGAATCTGCTACGCACGCCTTTGTAACTTTTGCAGGGTCGCAGACAGGCATATAAATCAAGGGTCTGTCGCAGGTGCACGTTTATACTTCTAAACCCTTTTCCGACTGGTGTGGTAATAGGTGCTTTTAGTGCAATGCCGTTTTTCGTGATTGATTTGACGGTAGCGTCGGGCAGGGGAGTTCCTTGCCGCTCCATTACATCTGAGCCGGCTTCTGCGATTTCCCAGTTAATATCGGCGCCTGTGGCATCAACGCATCTACGGGCGGCTTCTGCGATTTCCGGGCCGATTCCGTCGCCTGTAACCAAAGTTACATCAGTCATTTTTTAATACTCCGATAGTTTCCAAACCCAATATGCTATATTCGAGAGGCAAAAGTGTCAACGATTAGATTTGAGGTCTGCGTTAACCTGAGACTTTACGTTTAGTTCTTCTGTTAAGACGTTTTGTGTTGACATTTGCGGGAAACTTCTTTAAGTTCGTGGGTATCGGGAGTGTAGCTCAGTCGGTAGAGCAACGGCCTTTTAAGCCGTAGGTCCTGGGTTCGAGTCCCAGCACTCTCATTTTTTTATGCCGGCGGAGGTTCTTTCCGCCAGTTTTTTCATTGCCTCGCATTGGATATCTTTGCCGTAGCGATTGTTTTTGTCCAGGGCGTATATCTTGAGCGCATTGCTGTCGGTTCTGTTTAATTCTCCTCTGCGAAGCAGCTCTTTAAAGTTGAGTTTGCGGATGATTATATCTTTTTCATCTTCGCCGTTGGTGTTCTCCACGATGTTCAGGAGGAAGTTCAGTTCTAATAGTTCCATGCCGCTGTTTAAGTCTTTTTCTTTTTGTTCTTCTTTTTCCTTCACTAACTTTCTTTTTGGCCTCGCGCGGGAGGTTTTGGCAGGAGTATAGAAGTTGAGCATAGGTTGTTTAGTTTTTTTGCGTTTATCAACGCTTGGTTCCGCCATTGAGACCGAAGGTGAAGATTTACCGTGTTCAAGTGAGGGCTTGACTTGCCAGTGACGTTGATGTTTAGATTTTTGAGGGTAAGTCGGGCTATTTTGCTCTTTGAACTTATTTGCTTTTGCTCTGGCAAGACTGACGATGCCGAACGAACCCGCCAGAATGACGAGAACTAATATTTGCATCCAGAAAGTATCTTCACCTTCGTTGCTGCGAGCAGCCAGGATTATTTGTATTAAAAGGTTGTCCATCGAATTTTATTTGGGCCGCAGTTTAGATAAATCTCCGCACGGGCAGATTGCCCTAACGTCGAAAAGGTATAATTGAAGAAAAAGGTTACATCCGCTATAGGCGAATGAAACCACGGCATAATTGAGGCACCGCTTGACCTTTTTGTTTAATCGTTATTTTTACTTTTGCGCGTCGTTCTTTCCGTCAGTACTTTCATTGCCTCGCACTGGATGGTCTTGCCGTAGGGGTTACCTTCATTTATCGCGTATACCTTTAGTGCATTGCTGTCGATAGTGTCTAGCTGTTCTCTGCGAAGCAATTCATCGAAGGTGAGTTTCCGCATTGTCACATCGTTTTTGTCATTTCCTTTGGTATTCTCAACGATGCTCAGCAGGAAATCCAAGTCTAATATTTCCATGCCGCCGGCCAAATCTTTATTTTTGTTTGACTCGTTTTTCAGATTTTCATTGTCGGAAACATTAGATGCCGCTTTAGCCGGTGAAGGCATTTCAACGATTTTGCTTGCTGCCATATTTTTCACCTCGCTTTTCTTTTCCCTTATAGTGTTCCACGCCATTTCTTACATACCTCCAACTAAAACAAGACCATAGATGTCCAATTATAGTAATATCAGGCAATTATTATATAATCGGCAAAACCGGTTTAAAAACAATACAATAATTATATAGGCGTTTCACCGTCGGTCAAGAAATTATGAGATTTTCACTGCTAATCACGCGGTGGAAGAATTTTCTTGAGGCTTAGATGAAAAAATGGCCGGCGATTTTGGTGCCGGCCAATGTGTTTAAGTGCTTATTGTTGCTTACATAAGCCAGTTTTCGCAGAAAACCATTAGGTCAAGCTCATCGATTATGTTGTCGCTTGGAATCGAGATATCACATGCTGTGTTCCAGTTGCCGTCTCCAGGCTGACTGAGCCAGGCGGCGGCGAGGACCGCAAAATCTTCAAGGTCCACATCTTCATCACCGTCGAAGTCTCCGATAAGGCCAGTCTGGGTTACAAGCTCGATGCCGGTGCCGTTTATGGGGTCGAGGTTTCGGCTGTATTGTTTGTCAGTTGCGTTGTTCCAGTGCTCGTGAACGCCTAAGCTTTCAGTAAGTCCGCCGTCATCGTTTGGGTCATAGTTTACCCCTGAGCAGGGGTCTGGAATCAAAGCAGCCTCATGCAGGTAATCATCTGTACCTGATTTTTGCGGGTAGCCATTAATATCAAGCGGGCCAGCATCCCATTCATAATCCATAAAGTCAAAGGCCACTGAGTCTGCTGCGACCTGGTCCTGTGAGAGAAGGATACTGCTTGGCCAGTTGCCATTGAACGGTGGCATGTCCCAGCGGATTGGGTGTGAATCCCAGCTTCGACCGGAATAAAGGCCGTCGATTAGGACAAGCATGGTTTTTCCGCCAAGTTTTGGGTGGCCCATAAGGTCAACAAACGCCCTGTAGTTCCCCATCCCGGGTGTTTCGGTTACCCTCGTGTCGTGCATGTCATAGTAGTTTTGAGGACCGCTAAAGCTGTGAGGTACCCTTGCCAGAGAGCCGTAGTGATTTTTGCCGCTGGCCGTGATTCCGGCATCATTGTGGCTTTTAAGAATTGGGAAATTGATAAAATAGTCTGCCCTTGCAAAGTGCTTTGGGATATAGTCCTGTTCTTTGCCCTCTAAGCGAGAAGTAACTGGGTCGCTCCAGTATAACGGAGCGTTCGGGTCTAGTTCGACTTCTGTTCTGCCGGTTAGGGGGTAACCTTCTTTTGACAAGTAGACAACACCTGGACATTTGTCTTCAACCATATTATACCAGTGATTAGCCATAATCATCAGCGGGTCACCGATGCTTATATCACAGGGGTCAACACCTGCAACATCGATTAGCTGTTTCAAAAGGGCTATTGCAAGCTGGGGTGAGTTGTCTATCTGGTCATAACGGTCTGATGCCTTATCTCCAGAAGAGGGATTGGTATTCATTAAAACAAAATTTATTTTTATGGCGATTTTTTCACCGGGAGTGTAGCCGACATTACCTTTGCCCTTTTGCTGGTTAGAATATCTGAATATAGCGTCCCATGCGTCGGCATCGCTGTTTTCGCCGGTTAATGCACGAAGAGCTTTCGATAGCATTTCAGCAGCAACATTTGGGTCGGTACATTCGTTTGTATGCCAGTACGGTGTTGAGGTGATACCGTCGCCGTGGGGCCAAGTTGCTGCATTAGCATCATGAATCCATGCGACTCGTCCGGGATTAATACCTTTAGCAACGCCTATCGGGCTATTATGAACGATTGGCTCATGAGCATATGCAGGTTTTAGTTCATCACTGGTTATAGCCATCCAGATAAAACCGACACTTATGGCTATAGCAATTCCTGCGGCAACGTAGCGTGCTTGCGCAAGCGAGTGTTTTGCCTTTTTATAGGCTGCTGCAGAGCCGATTAGACCAAGCAGCCAAACCACAAAACTGGAGGCCAGTGGAAAGGCCACCTTCTGGCAGGGGTATGTGGCCCGAGTGGGCTTTGGTATTACCCGTATCAAAAACCAGATTAGGGCTAATAATCCCGTGATGGGAAACAGCCATCTTAGCCAGCGGAATTTGCTTTTTTGTCGGATGGGTTTACCTGTTTTGGGACAAACCCTTACCTCTTTTTTGCCATTGAGAAACGACATTGCTTTACCTCCATTTGTCTTATTGACTTTTGCTGATTTCACCATCCTCCTTGGTGTGATGGAAACAGCGTTGATTTATAATCGATAGCCGCTTTTAATGGCGGATATCGCAGTCTTTAAGTATATCAATATCATCGGAATATGTCAACCTTATTACACCCGCGATGATGCTGAGTCGAGGCCGGTGGCAGGCATATTTATAGCAGACTTTTTATGGGGGTACCGGAGAGGGCGGGATTCGAACCCGCGGTGCGGGTTTATACCCACACGACGGTTTAGCAAACCGTTGCCTTCAGCCACTCGGCCACCTCTCCAAAAATCCTCTGATAATCTACATTGTGCAAGCTCCTATTGCAAGAATATAAGTGATAAACCGAGGCGTTGGAAATAAGAACCTGTGTTTTATTGACAACTCCGAAGCCCGTGAAATATAATAGTTTGAACGAAAAAACTATCCGGATACTATTTCGTGCTTTCTGCCGGATATTAACAAGCGGGCGCCCGTAGCTCAGCTGGATAGAGCAACGGATTTCTAATCCGTAGGTCGCAGGTTCGAATCCTGCCGGGCGTGGTGTAGGTTATTTCTTACCAGCGAGTTGGTTTTGTGCAGTTTATGAACTCAACTTGGAAATATTCTTGAGTTAACCAAAAATCTCAAAAAACTCCATCCTGTATTTATTCAATCAATAGGCAGATAGTCCTATATAACAAGAATTAACAGCACTTAAATGCCCGATATTGTCCCTTTGTAATGTAATTAGCTAGGATGAACACGTAAAAGATAGAATTTGGGCATCATATCAATGAGAGATACTCACAAAGTATTCGGTATTTGAGCTGTCTTGACGACTATTATTTGTGGATGGAAAGCTTAGTAAGGTTTTGTAAATTAATAAGTTAGGGTGTAGCAGATCCCTCGTCTGCTCTTACAAACGCTTTTCCATGTCTGTGTTAGCAGCTGTAAGTATTGCCTTATACGGCTTTTTTCCAAATCCGCTTTTCTTTCTGTAGTTGTTTATTTTGTAATAAAAAGTAAAGCGCGACCGGTAATTTGACGAGTTTAGATTGTAAATATGCCCGTTAAATGTGGCTATACCAACTGATTAGGAATCAAAATAACAGCTAAAACGAAGTTGAGGGGGGAAAATAGTAAAAACGGATTTTAAGGATGCAGAACATGGGGCCTGTGTTGTTAGTTGAAGATGACCATGTGGACACAATGACTGTTCAGAGGGCGTTTAAGGAACTCAATGTTATAAATCCGTTGGCTACCGTCTCTAACGGGGAAGAGGCGCTGGAGTACTTAAGAGACGAGGATAACAAAAGACCCTGCGTCATTCTTCTGGATTTGAATATGCCGAGGATGAACGGCATA
>CAYXUW010000058.1:0-9882 GCA_964468375.1 uncultured Pirellulales bacterium
GTCCCATCCCAGCCAGCGGACGTTATCGGTAATTGAATCGATATATTCCTGCTCCTCTTTCTCCGGATTGGTATCATCAAAGCGTAGATTGCACAGGCCGTTGAACTGCTCTGCTATGCCGAAATTAAGGCAGATTGCCTTGGCATGGCCTATGTGCAGGTAGCCGTTCGGCTCGGGCGGAAAGCGGGTATTAACGCGTCCTTCCCACTTATTCGTCTTTAGGTCCTCGGCAACAATCTGCCGGACAAAGTCGAGCTTTGTTGTTGAATCACTTGTATCCATATTGTATCTCGATGCCGTAATTCAGCAGATTATAGCTGTTGAAAGTGAAATTTACAGGGGAAAATGAACGAGACATCTCTTATTGACAATAAAGCTGATATAGCTTAATCTTTCGTTGTTTTTCCGGTATTTTTTGAGGTTCACAATGGTAGTAACCCGTTTTGCTCCTTCTCCGACAGGTTATCTGCATGTCGGCGGCGCCCGGACAGCCCTTTTTAACTGGCTTTTTGCCCGTCGCATGGGCGGCAGGTTTGTTCTTCGAATTGAGGATACCGACCAAAAGCGAAATACCCCGGCGGCTATGCAGCAGGTTATCGACGACCTTCGCTGGCTCGGTATAGACTGGGATGAGGGGCCGGAGGTTGGCGGGCCGAACGGGCCTTATCTGCAGTCGCAGCGAAAAGACATCTATGAAAAATACGTAAAAAAGCTGCTTGATGAAAAAAAGGCCTATTACTGCTTTGAGACGACCGAAGAGCTTGCCGCGCTTCGGAAAAAAGCTGAAGCGGAGAAAAAAGGTTTTGCGTATTCCAGACCTGAAAAATTCCCCGACGAACAGGATGTAAAAAAAGCCCGCGCCGAAGGCCGGCCTGTAACTGTCCGCTTTGCTGTTCCGCAGGATAAAGCGTTGGTGGTCGAGGACATTGTGCGCGGCGAGGTTACGTTCGGAGCGGGCGAGATGGGCGATTTCATAATACAGAAAAGTGATGGATTTCCGACGTATAACTTCGCCTGTGTGGTTGATGACTATTTGATGAAGATTACGCACATTGTTCGCGGCCAAGAGCATCTTATGAATACGCCCGGCCAGCAGGAGGTGTGGAGGGCCCTCGGCTTCGGTGAGCTTCCGAAGTATGCGCATATGTCCGTTACAGTTAGTGACAGCGGCGGAAAACTTTCCAAACGTGAGCGCCCCAAAGCTCTGCGGAACGCTATCGTGCATATGCCCGACATCGACCTGGAGAAACTTGCCAAAATAGGTAACCTTGCTCTCGAAGAGCTTAAATCGTTTATCAAAGGCAAAACAATACCAGAGATGAGCAGCATCGATGCTATGGCGGAATATCTCGATGTTCAGCTTCCGGAGATTAACGTGGTGGACTTTTTCAAGAGCGGCTATCTGCCGGATACAATGGTGAATTTCCTTGCGCTTTTGGGCTGGAACCCGGGGGACAAACGCGAGATTATGTCCATCAAGGAGCTGACAGAAAGCTTTGACCTTTCGCGCCTGACGAAAACCAACAGCTTATTCGACCGCGGTAAGCTGCTTGCCTTCAACACGGAGCATCTCAGGCAAAGCAGTAAAGAAAAACTTGTCCAGCATTTCAGGGATTACTTAAAGGTTGTTAAATCGCCAGCAGCGTCGGCGGACGATGAAATGCTGGACAGGATAATAAAATCCTGCGAAGGAGCGAGAACGCTTGCAGATATTGAGCACAAAAGCAGATTTCTGTTTTTGGAAAGCGGCCAAATCAAGTATGACGAAAAAGCGGTTAGGAAGGTTTTGCTGAAAGGTGACGGTTTGTCTTTTCTGAAAGTTGTCCGCGAGAAACTCGCTGCAATAGAGCAATTAACACCAGAAAATGTAGAGGCGCTGCTGCGGGGACTGGCCGAGGAAAAAGGTGTCGGTCTCGGCAAGATTGCTCAGCCGCTGCGCGTGGCGCTGTGCGGGACTACCATCAGCTTGCCGATTTTTGATGCCGTTGTGATGCTGGGCAAGGAGAAAACTCTGGAGAGGATAGATAACACACTGAAAGGAGATTGGTAAGTGCCTTTATTAGTAACCGGTTCGATAGGAATTGATACAGTTAAAACGCCTTATGGCACTCGTGAGGATTGTATAGGGGGCTCGTCGGTGTATTTCAGCATGGCGGCCAGCTTCTTCTCACCGGTCAGGTTCGTGGGCGTGGTCGGCTCGGACTGCCCGTTCGATTTAGCAAAGGTTTTTGCCGGCAGGGACGTTGATTTGGCGGGTCTGGAAATCAGAAAAGACAGCAAGACATTTCGCTGGGTCGGGTCGTATGGTGAAAATATGAATACCAGAACGACGGATTATATCGAGCTAAATGTTCTTGCGGAGGAGCCGCCGAAGGTGCCGGTCGAGTTTGGCGACAGCAGATTTGTTTTCCTTGCGAACACGGCGCCGGGCCTGCAGCTTCAATTGCTCAGCCAAATCGAGAAACCCGTTTTCGCAGCTGCGGACACTATGGATTTCTGGATTGAGGGACACCCGAAAGACCTAAAGACGCTGATAAAAAAAATCAACTGCTTGATAATCAACGAAGACGAGGCGAGACTATTGGCTAAAGAGCACAATCTGATAAAGGCGGCGGAAAATATACTCAATATGGGCACAGAAGTAGTGGTGATTAAAAAAGGCGAATCCGGCTCTATACTCTGCACCGCCGAAGAGAAATTTATTCTGGCGGCCTTCCCGGCTACTGATGTCAAAGACCCTACCGGCGCCGGGGACAGCTTTGCGGGAGCGTTTATGGGGTATCTGGCGCAGGTCGGCAAAACCGATTTCGAATCATTAAAACAGGCGGTTGCTCGCGGCACAGTGGCTGCCTCTTTTACGATTGCAGACTTTTCGCTGGCGGGACTGACTTCGATAAGCAAAGCCAACATAGACGACAGATTACAGGTCTTACGAAAGTTGACGAGATTTTAGTGGTGATGTAATGAGGTGCTTTATAGCGATAGATATCGATGAAGAAATCAGAAAGGCGCTGGGTGATTTACAACGACGGCTGCGGGACAGCGTCGATGTGAAAAAAAGCGATGTCAAGTGGGTGAATCCGAAGAATATACACCTAACCCTGAAATTTCTGGGGGAAATTAAAGATGAAAAAACTGTCGAGATTTGTAATATAGTTAAGGCTGTCGCCGACAGGAGCAATAGTTTTGAGCTGGATATAGAATCAGTCGGAAGCTTCGGCGGAATAAGCGCCAGAGTCTTATGGGTCGGCGCGGGCAATGGAGCAGAAAATCTGTTAGAATTGCAGAAGGACATCGAAGCATCGCTGGCTTCCGCCGGCTGGCCGAAGGAAACGAGGGAATTTACCGGCCATCTGACGTTGTGCAGAATCAGAAATTCTAAAGCAGGCGTTAAACTGGCTCAGATTAGTGAAGATTACAAAGACTTTAAACTCGGGACGATTTCGGCGGATTCGGTTTCTGTTTATCAGAGCGAATTGAAGCCAGCAGGCCCTGTTTATACCCGGCTGGGAAACTATAAGCTGCAATAATAACCTAGGGACATTTGGAGGAAAGCGAAAATGGCAAAAGTATCAAAGGCTTCAGAAGGTAAATCAAAAGGTAAAGTAGAAAGTTTAAGGCCACAAGCAAGCAGTAAAGAAGCTGCTTTGGACCGCGTGATTGCACAGATTGAGAAACAATACGGCCGAGGCGCTATAATGCAGATGGACGAGCACAGTTATGCCAGAATTGACGGCATCCCCACCGGCTCATTGTCGCTGGACATTGCCCTTGGTGGAAAAGGGCTCCCACGCGGAAGAGTTACGGAACTGTTCGGCCCGGAGTCGTCCGGAAAAACCACCCTAGCGCTTCACGTCATAGCCAATGCCCAGCGTGCCGGCGGCGTGGCGGCTTTTATAGACGCCGAGCACGCACTCGACACAACTTGGGCCAAGAGACTCGGTGTAGATGTCAGCAGTTTGCTGGTTAGTCAGCCAGATACCGGTGAGCAGGCGCTCGATATTGCTGAGATGCTGATAAGGTCTAACTCCGTCGATGTTATAGTCATTGACTCGGTTGCCGCCTTGACACCGGCCGCAGAGATTGAAGGTGAAATGGGCGACAGCCATATGGCGCTTCAGGCGAGATTAATGAGCCAGGCGATGAGAAAACTTACTGCGGTCATCAATAAGAGTAAAACCGCTTTGATTTTCATAAATCAAATCCGCATGAAAATCGGCGTGATGTTCGGCAATCCCGAAACAACTCCCGGCGGAAGGGCGCTGAAGTTTTACACCTCTGTCCGCGTCGACATAAGACGGCTGGCGACTTTGAAGGATGGCGGCAATGCCGTCGGCAGCAGGGTCAGAGCCAGGGTAGTAAAGAATAAAATAGCGCCGCCTTTCCGTGACGCGGAGTTCGATATTATGTTTGACAGCGGAATCAGCTACGAAGGCGATTTAATCGACTTGGGGCTTAGCTGCAATGTGGTCGAGAAATCCGGCGCCTGGCTGAACTACGGTGATATTCGCCTCGGACAGGGCAGGGAAAACGCCAAAAAGTATCTGGTTGAGAACAAAGATTTATGCGAGGAACTGAAGCATAAGGTCTTAACTGTCAAGGGGTTAGAATAATCCGGCGGGCGGTAAAAAAGGAAGGATTATAGTGCCGAGCTCGAAGCAAATAAGGCGCGACTTTATAGGTTTTTTCGAAGGTAAAGGGCATAAGTTCGTCCCCAGCTCGCCCATAGTGCCGGCTGGTGACGATACGCTGCTTTTTGCCAATGCGGGAATGAACCAGTTCAAAGATATCTTCTTGGGTCTGTCCCGCCCCGAATACCGCCGAGTCGCCAACAGCCAGAAATGCCTGCGGGTAAGCGGCAAGCATAACGACCTCGAAGAAGTTGGCAAAGACACTTACCATCACACCTTTTTTGAAATGCTGGGCAACTGGTCATTCGACGATTACTTCAAGGCCGAGGCAATAGAATGGGCCTGGGAGCTTTTGACTAAGGTCTGGAGCATCGAGCCGGATAAGCTCTGGGCGACTGTTTTTGAAGGCGACAAAAAAGACAACTGCCCCGTCGACGAAGAGGCCAAAAAGCTTTGGCCGAAAGTAACAGGCATTCCTGCCGAGAGGGTCTTGTTCGGCAACAAAAAGGACAATTTCTGGGAAATGGGCGATACCGGCCCCTGCGGTCCCTGCAGTGAAATACATATCGACCTCGGCCCGGATATGTGCGACAAAAAAAACGTGGCCGGCCACAAATGCGTCATCAACGGCGGCTGCGCGCGCTTTATAGAATTGTGGAATCTTGTCTTCATACAATATAACCGCACCGAGGACAGCAAGCTTATCGAACTCGGCGCTAAATATGTCGACACCGGTGCCGGGCTGGAGAGAATAGTGGCGGTTTTGCAGGGCAAAAGTAGCAACTATGACACAGATTTGTTTATGCCCGTGATAGATTTTGTTAGTGAAATCACCGACCACAAATACACTTCCAAGCTGAACAACAAAACCGATAACGCCTTCAGGGTCATTGCCGACCACATTCGCTCGCTTATCTTCGCGATAACCGACGGCGCAACACCTTCCAACGAGGGCAGGGGCTACGTGATACGGCGTATACTTCGCAGAGCTTCGCGTTTCGGAAGGGAACTCGGGATGCACGAGCCGTTCCTGCATAAGCTCGTGCCTGTAGTCGTTGATTATATGGGTGATGCATTCGGCGAGCTAAGAGACAGGGCCGATTATGTTTCGACGGTTATAGAATCGGAAGAACAGGCTTTCGGCAGAACGCTTGACAGGGGTATTGAGATTTTCAGCGCCGCAGCCGAGCGGGCAGAGGCCTCCAAAAAAAGAACTATCAGCGGCGAGGATGCTTTCCAGCTTTATGATACTTACGGTTTTCCTCTTGACTTGACACGGCTTATGGCTGAAGAACGCAATCTAAAAGTAGATACAGCACAATTCGATAAACTGATGGAACAGCAAAGAGAGCGTGCGAGGGCGGCACGCAAAGGCGACTCTCTTGCTGCGGCTTTGGCCGATGCGAAATTGCCGGCGACAGACGACCTGCATAAATACCACGTCGACAGCTGTGAATGTAATGTGCTCGGTTTTATCGATGACGAGGGCTTTAAAAAAGAAAGTGATATCAAAGCAGACGGTGAAGTCGGCCTCATTCTTGATAAAACCTGCTTCTATGCCGAGGCGGGCGGCCAGATTGGTGATTGCGGAACGATAAAGTCGACCGGCGGAAACTTTGTAGTCGAGACAACGGAAAAGTTCGGCGACTCTGTTATTCACTGGGGAAAGCTCGCCGACGGCTCGATAAGCGCTGGGGAAAAGGTAACGGCAACGGTCGACAAGAACCGCCGGGAAACAAAGAAAAATCACACCGCCACACACCTGCTTCAGTGGGCCCTGCAGCAAACGCTCGGCCAATCGGTCGCGCAGCAGGGAAGTCTCGTCAGCCCGGACTACCTGAGATTTGATTTTACCTGGCCGAAAGCGATGACCGGCAAGCAGATAAAAGAAGTTGAAAATTTAGTCAGAAAAAAAATCGTCGCGGATTCGCCGGTTACTCACAAGGTAATGCCGAGAGACGAAGCACAAAAACTCGGTGCGATGGCGCTGTTCGGCGAGAAATACGGCAACGAGGTTAGAGTGGTAGCCGTCGGTGCTGCCGACAAGGACCGGCTCGGCGAAGCGTTCAGCAAGGAGTTCTGCGGCGGAACGCACGTTGACCGGCTCGGCGATATCGGCGGCTTTAAAATAATAAAAGAAGAAAGTATATCAGCGGGGGTTAGGAGGATAACGGCATTGACTGGCGAAAAATTGACCGAATTTTTAGAGAAGAGAAGCGAAATTGTAGATGAGCTTTGCAAAATGTTAAAGACATCTGCCGAAGACCTCACCGGCAGGGTCGAAAAGCTGATTAAGGAAAATAAAAAGCTCGCCAAACAGCTCAAGTCAGCGTCGAAACAGGGCGGCATTGACGTTATGGCCGAGGCAAAGAAACTTCTGGAGAAATGCGAAAAGCTCGGGGAGTCCTCAATCGTCATCGGCCGATTGCCGACAGCTTCCGTTGAGCAGGCCCGGCAGGCAATCGATATGCTCAAGAAAAAGGCAAAATCGGCCGCAGTAGTTCTCGGCTTCGCAGAAGATGAAAACGTAACTTTGCTCGCCGGTGTAACCGACGACCTCGTGAAAAAAGCTCTGAAAGCAGGCGATATAGTCAAACAGATCGCTCCAATAGTTGACGGCGGAGGCGGAGGCAGACCGCAGATGGCGCAGGCCGGTGGAAAAAATCCCGCCAAAATCGACGAGGCACTCGCAAAGGCCGCTGAAATAATAAAAGAGAAATTAAGCAGTGTTTAGGACAAGCTAAACCGACAGGACGAGAAACTGCTCACTTTTCCTGCCGGATTCTTACGCTTTTTGCGTGCGCATCGAGTCCCTCTGCCTCAGCCAGACGAATAATATCTTTGGCGCTTTCAGCTAACTGCTTTTTGCTGTATTCGATAATACTCGTCGACTTAATAAAATCATTGGCGCTTAATGCGCTAAAGAATCTTGCACTGGTTCCCGTCGGCAATGTATGACTTGGCCCTGCCCAGTAATCCCCCACAGCAACAGGGCTGTAATCGCCTATAAAAATTGCCCCGGCATTTGTAATCTGTTCAGCGATTTTTCTGCTTTCATCACCGCACTGAATCTGCAAATGTTCTGCCGTAAACTCATTAGCTTGTTCGACCAGGTTATCCATATTTGAAAAAACGGCGATACCGCTATGCGCTTTTAGGCATTCAATCGTTTCTTCAGACCGATTTAACCGCTCTACCTGCCTTTTAAGTTCATCGAGGACCTCTCCTGCAACTTTTTGTGAAACAGTAAATAAAAACGCACAACCCGGATTATGTTCGGCCTGGCTCAACATATCGGCCGCGACCCATGCTGGATTTGCCTTATCATTGGCTATTATTAATACTTCACTCGGGCCCGCTATCGAATCAACGCCAATTGTCCCAAACATCAATTGCTTTGCCGTCTGGACCCACTGATTACCGGGCCCGACAATTTTATCTACCTCTTCAATAGTTTTAGTCCCAAGGCTTAAGGCTGCCACAGCTTGGGCGCCGCCGATTCGATAGACCTCATCGATTCCCAACTCACAGCAAACGGCCAACGTTGTCGGATGAATAGATTCGTTGTATCTCGGTGGTGAAACTACAACGATTTCTTTTACTCCCGCTACCTGGGCAGGAACCGCGCACATTACCACAGTTGATGGCAGTGGTGCCGATGCGCCGGGCACACATATTCCCACTCTTTTTATGGGTGTGTATCTTATGCCGGTTGCTCCGAAGTTCCTGTTGTTTCCAACGAAGACTTCTTCCTGGTATTTGCGAACATTTTTAATTGCCTGACGAATGGACGCCATAAAGTTGGTGTCAACTTCCTTATGGGCTTTTTTCAAATCTTCATCAGAGATGCGAAACTGCTCAGGTGTCAATTCAACACCATCAAACCTTTTGGTGTCTCTTGCCACCAATTCATCGGCTATGTCTTCGTTTTTCGCAACTTCAGTAACTATCTCTTCGACCCTTTGTCTGTTTCCGATACCAAGAGCATCCATACCAAAATGTGACCATCCAAGCTTCGAGTAGAGAAACTTATCCAGCTTGCTTTGGAAGTCTGGCTGTTTATATGAAATCATGATTTTGTCAAGTTCGTGAGGCATTGGTTTTATGTTCACCTTCCGAAGTTTTCGTGGCTGTAGGCCCTTGTTGCCCTCTGCAGAAGCAGATAATATTCGCCCTTATACTGTGTTATAATCCCCGCTATATTGAATCTGACCGAGTCGGGCTCTCTGGACTGCTCGTATTGTGCCCGCTCCAGAACCTTGCAAAAAAGCAGCTTGATTGAGACCTGCTGGATATTGCGCCCGAGAGCATCGAGGACAAGTTCCGGCTCACCGTCAGCACTTTTCCCCACGCGCGCAGTCCTGTCAACCAAAATGGAATCCTCTTTTAGCTCCAATCCCTCTTTCAACTGCTCACGGCGCAGCACCCGCCTTGTCCTGAGCTTACCCACTATCTCTTCCGGCATAGTTAATATATCATTCGGCTCATTAACCGGTATCCTGGTTTTTTGCTGAGATGCTTCCGCCCCCTCTGTTTCAGTTTGCTCATCGGCTGCAGTGATAGGCAGAAAGTAAACAGGGAATATAAAATTTCTGCCGCCATATTCTGTAACATTGCCCCAGAGTCGATAGCTTGCCTCGGAACGCCCCTTTGCTTCTTCAATCATTTTTTCCAATGTCGATGACGACAGCAGCTCGATAGCCGAGCCTGCGCTGATTCGGCCTCTGTCGTCGCTGACCTCCGAATAAAGTTCAAAGAACCATTTCCCGTCGGCGTCGATTAACTTGCCGTCGACCCCCGCCAGGCCGAAGCCATCCCGCAGCGGCGTTTGGCGAGCCGCACCCGTGCAGACTACAATAACGCTTATGAGGATTGCTAAAACGCTTTTGTTCATATTAGGATATTAGGTAGCTGTAATCAAATCTAAAATCTGTTTTGGCTCATCTGCCTGGTGAATGTATCGTTTGCTCTCCGGGTCGCAGCTTGCAACTAAATCAGCGAGCGGCCTCCAGAATCCGCCTACAAGTATAATCGGTTTATCCTCTTCGATAAAGCCCTTGTTTTTTAATTCCCATACCTTTGCCAGTTCGAGCAGTGTCCCCGTCCCGCCGGGCAGCACGACATAAGCCTGCCCCAGCTTTATCAGCGTGTCGAGCCGCTCATCCAGCGAATCAGTAACGACCTCACGGCCGACGTATTCATTCGGCGTTCGTGCGAAAGCCGAGCAGGTAACGCCGATAATCTCCCCTCC
>CAYXUW010000058.1:9892-15552 GCA_964468375.1 uncultured Pirellulales bacterium
TTTGGATGCGGCCAGCATTGTGCCGCCATATCCGCCGTTGGCGATGGTAAAACCCGCCCCAGCCAGCAATTTGCCCGTTTCATAGGCCAGTTTATAAATCGCATCTTTGGAATTTGCCTTAGCCGAACCGAAGATAGTGACCGTTTTATCATTCATTTGCTTTGTTGCGGGTGTAATTCAGCAAACCCGCTGAGAGCAGAATTCTTCTCTCCCTATCGGAAAGCTCCAGCGTGCCGACGAATTCGAACGAGCTTGTTTTATCGATGATTTTAACCTCGCTGCTGTTTTTTATCACTTCGAGCAGATTGTCGATTTCCAACCGGTCGCCGGGCTTGATTTTATCGTAGTCGGACGAGTCAGCGAATGCTATCGGCACTATGCAGAAATTAATCAGGTTGGCTTTGTGGATTCGCTCTATACTCTTCGCAATCACAGCGCGAACGCCAAGATACATTGGGCAAAGCGCAGCGTGCTCTCTCGACGAACCCTGTCCGTAGCTCTCACCTGCCACAATGATACCGCTGATACTCTTTGTCTTTAATTCGAGTGCCCTCTGGGCAAAGGTTTCCTCGCCCGGTTTATTGAAGCAGTTGAAGACATACTTTGAATATTCAGGCACATTTGAGCGTAATTTCAGAAAACGTCCGGCCGGCGTGATATGGTCGGTCGTTATTTTATCGCCGCATTTAATTAAGACCTGACCCAAAAGTTTTTGCGGCAGCGGCGGCGGTGTTTCCGGCACGACAATCGTCGGCCCGCGCAGAACTTCTATTTTTGTCGCCTCTTTTTCCTTCGGCGGCGCCTCTATCATACTGTCATCGATAATAAATTCCGCAGGCAATTTCACCTCTGGATATTCTATCCCGAAAATCTTCGGCAGATCGCGAGGGTCGGTAATTTGTCCAGTCAAAACCGAGGCGACCGCTGTTTCAGGGCTTACCAGATAAACCTGATCGTCAGCCGTTCCGCTTCGGCCGGAAAAATTCCTGTTGAATGTGCGCAAGCTCACCACATCGTCAGCTGGCGATAGCCCCTGGCCGATGCACGGACCGCAGCCCGATTCGAGAATGCGGGCGCCAGCTGAGATAATATCCGCCAAAGCCCCATTCTTCGCCAACATATTCAGCACCTCTCTGCTACCGGGAGCAATCGCAAATTCGACCATATTATTTATATGCCTGCCTTTAAGCACTTTCGCAACCATCATCAAATCGGCAAAGCTCGAGTTTGTGCAGCTTCCTATTATAACCTGCCCTGTTTTAGCCCCGGCTATTTTGGCAACGCTCTTCACGTCGTCCGGCGAAGACGGACAGGCCGCCATCGGCTCGAGCTCGGCCAGATTTATCTCGACGATGCGGTCATATTCGGCATCGGGGTCAGCGGACAACAGCTGATAGTCCCCTTCCCGTTTCTGGGCGGCGAGGAATTTTCTGGTTTCTTCGTCGCTGCCGAAGATGCTCGTCGTCACACCCAGCTCCGCCCCCATATTGGTTATCGTTGCCCGCTGCGGCACAGACAGCGTCGAAACGCCGTCACCGAAATATTCGACCGACCAGCCGACATTGCCCTTCGTAGTAAGTATGCTAAGCAACTTAAAAATAACGTCCTTGGCAGCCACCCAGTCACTCAATCTACCGGTCAGTTTGGCCCCTAAGACCTTTGGACAGCTCAAATAAAAAGGCCCGCCCGCCATAGCCACCGCCACGTCCAGCCCGCCGGCGCCGATAGCCAGCATTCCAATTCCACCCGCCGTCGGCGTATGCGAATCACTGCCCAAAAGTGTCGCACCGGGCTTGGCGAACCGCTCCAGATGAACCTGATGACAAATGCCGTTACCTGCCCGCGAATGGTAAACCCCTGATTTAGCAGCAACTGTTTGCAGATACAAATGGTCATTGTGGTTCTCCGGCCCGAAACCGGCTATATTGTGGTCAATGTAGCTGGCTGAAAGTTGTGTTTTAACTCTGCCGCCCCCCATCGACTCGAACAGCAGAAATGCTGTTGTCCCGGTGGCGTCCTGCGCAAGAGTTTGGTCGATCCGAACGCCGATTTCACCGCCGGCGATTGTGCCCTCGACCAGATGGCCGGATAATATCTTGTGTGTCAGCGTCTGCCCCAATTTCCTGCTCCTGAAAAACCAAAGCACACAATCTAACAGGGCTGCCGTATTGCGTCAAGCCGCAAATACGCCCCTCTATAAGAAACAAACAGGAGCCAAACCTTGAGAATTGGTTTTGCTATTTAACAAAAAAGCGGCCCTGTGCGTTTTATCACAGGGCCGCCTGCAAAACGATTTCTGAGAATCCAGCTCGTCGCCTAAGTCCTGCCGTTGCTCTCGCTTACGAGAAACGAGTCATTCTCGCCCTTAGACACATCATATCCATCGTCTTTGGGATTCTCATCGTCATAAATTTCACCCATCTCAGTGTCTTCCTGGTCTAAGTCGCCAGGCAAAGTACCGGTAGGCCAAGCTTTGTAGATGTTGTCATTTGAAAGACCAACGTTGGGACGCTCCTTAAAATCTACATGTCCGTCATTGAACAAGATATTTTGCCCTTCTCGCTGGTGGCACGCCGAATTCATTGTTTTATCCGGGTCGCTTATGCCAGCAGGAGTTACGCCAGGGGTGCCCTGGTCCCAGCTTGGTGGTTCTTCGTTCGTGTTAACGCCATCTCTATAGCTGTCGGCGTTCCTGTCCAGATAAGGATTTCTGTCTGCAGCCATCGGACAATCGGGTTTGCTGTATGAGCCGAGGGCATATCCTTTATCGTCTGCGACCGAGGCGGATCCGTGCGGAGAATGATAAGCGTAGCTGTTATATTCGCCCGGCCAGAGTGCAGAGGGCGGGGTGCCTGTTTTAGAACCGAAGTCCCAGACATCTGAGACGGCCTTATACACGGAAGGGTTGAGCTGGGGTGCCTCGGAAAGCTTAAACTCTCTTGATCCCGCGTCACCGCCGCAAATAAAGCTCGATGGCCCTATATCAGCATATTTTATCAGAAGATAGAGAGTGGACGTGACGGTTACTTCGTTCTGTCTGCCGTAAATTCTGGTCCTATCGTATTGCTCGGCCCATCCATCCAACTCTCCGTCTATACTCCACTTGCTCGCCGAACTAAGTCCTGAACGAGGATAGTCCTTGTACTCGTTGTTATAGAGCAACACTGCCCTGCCGATACCCGAGAGGTTTGTCCCGCAGACTATTCTTTGGGCGGACCGCCTCACCGCGTTTAGGGCGGGTAGCAAAATGCCCATCAGAACTGCTATAATCCCAATCACGACCAGCAGCTCAACTAATGTAAATCCTTTCCTTTTCATTTTTTTTCTCCTTTATTTTCTTCGAGATTCACGTTCCCAGTTGCTCTCAAATTAACTTGGGTTATTTTCTTAATAAATAATTGCAGCTGACGGGTGGGCCCCATTTGCGGCAGGCCGCGAACCGAAGGCCCCTGCAAAATCAAAATATGACGTTTCTTGCGAATCTCCTTAAGTTACCATTCATTCGTATTTGAGAACAACCGGTTAAAGTTTACAAAACCGAAATCCTACGAACACCGTCGATAAAATCAGTTTTTCAAAGCCACTCTAAACGACAAAAATCAAGCCCAAAACAAAACTTTATCCGGCGGGCAGGTTTGAGGTATGATAAGTGAACTGAATATAATAGCGTTTTAAGTTATAATAAAAGGGTCTTTCAAACCTACTCACCTTGATTTAAACAATAGCACGTCATAGCAGTTTTGTCAATCAATTTTCGTCCGTTTCTATAACTTTCTTGAAATTTTTTGCGATTTGCTTAAAATCTCTGTTTTTCAGGCCTGAAATCGTGGATAAGACTGAACTTGAAAAAGTGAAAAAAGCGCTGGAAAAGCACAACCAGGGCCATCTTTTGGCGTTTTGGGAGCAACTAAGCCCGCCCCAAAGGCAGAATCTGTGCGCACAGGTCGAAAAACTCGACTTTTCGGAAATAGACCGCTGGATTACAAAATATGTCAAAAATCCCGGCCCAGCCGCCATACCTGACGACCTCAAGCCAGCAGAGGCGTATAGTGCCAACCCCGCAAGCCAAGAGCAAAAGCACAAATACGCCAAAGCTATAGATTTAGGCAGACAGCTTATATCCGCAGGCAAAGTGGCGGCCTTCGCTGTTGCCGGGGGCCAAGGAACCAGATTAGGATTTGACGGCCCAAAGGGGAATTACCCCATTAGCCCTGTTAAAAACAAAACCCTGTTCGAAATCTTCGCCGAGATGATTGCTGCGGCCTCGGAGAAATACCAAGCCGCTTGCCCCTGGTATATTATGACCAGTCCTTTAAATCACACCGAAACCGAAGATATTTTCCGCTCGAATGATTATTACGGACTGAACAAAAGCGACGTCTTTATATTCCAGCAGGGAACACTGCCAAACTTCAGCTTCGATGGTAAAATCCTTATGGCCGACAAGAACCGCATCGCCTGCTCGCCGGACGGGCACGGCGGAAGCTTGAAAGCGCTTTATCGAAGCGGCGCCGTCGAAGACATGAAAAAACGCGGCATAGAGTTTATTAGCTATTTCCAGATTGACAACCCCCTGATAAACATCTTCGACCCACTCTTTATCGGCTTACACACCCTCGATAAATCCGAGATGTCCTCCAAAGCTGTTACAAAAACCGGACCGAAAGAAAAACTCGGTGTATTCTGTTTGGTCGACGGCAAAGTAACTGTTATCGAATATAGTGATTTGCCGAAGGAATTAGCACACAAACGAAACTCCGACGGCTCCTTGGTCTTCGAGCTCGGCAGTATCGCAATTCATATTATCAATAGAAACTTCGTCGGAAGACTGAATATCGCCGGCTTCGCTTTACCACTGCACAGGGCGGTTAAGAAGATTCCACATATCGACCGGCAGGGAAATTTTGTTGACCCGGCCGAGCCGAATGGTATAAAATTGGAGAACTTCGTTTTTGACGCTCTGCCGCTGGCTTCGAGGTCAATAATATTGCAGGTCATCCGGGAGGAGGAGTTTGCACCGACCAAAAACGCCGCCGGCGTCGACAGTGTCGAAACTACAAGGCAAATGATGGTTGCACGTGCTGCCGATTGGCTTGAATCAGTAGGGATAACTGTTCCCAGAAAACCGGACGGCTCGGTCAACTGCATCATAGAAATCGCACCGAGCTTCGCATTGGAAAGAGATGACATTAAGACAAAATTGAATCGGATACCCGAAATTAAACCAACGGACAGGATATACTTGGCCTGATTTAACAAAAGAAAGAGGTATTGCAAATGGCGCTATTATTAGGTTATGACGTAGGAAGTTCATCGGTCAAAGCCACTCTAATCGAGGCGGAAACCGGCAAGGCCCTTGCCTCGGCGACTTCGCCGGATAAAGAACTGGATATTATCGCTCGGAAGCTCGGGTGGGCCGAACAGGAACCTCAAACCTGGTGGGAACATGTTATCAAGACAACTCAAAAAATTAAATCCAAAACCAACTTTGATGCCGCTGACGTAAAGGCAATTGGGATCTCCTACCAAATGCACGGACTGGTTATAGTAGATAAAAATAAAGAGGTGCTCAGGCCGTCTATAATCTGGTGCGACAGCAGAGCAGTGGAAATAGGCCGAAAAGCAGCCCAGGACATCGGGGAGAAGAAATGCCTCGAGAG
>CAYXUW010000059.1:0-15350 GCA_964468375.1 uncultured Pirellulales bacterium
GCCGAAAGCGTCACTGGATTTGACAGGGAGATGGGAGTTCAAGGAATATCCGGTCTCCGCCCGTCGAATGCGGGATTTGGACTCGGCCGATTGGCTGGAAACAGATGTTCCTTCTTCTATTTTCACCAGCTTAATAGCCGCCGGTAAAATCAAGAAAAGCGATATTGACGCCCGCCCCGAAGATTTCGCCTGGGTCAGTGAAAAGCCGTGGATATACAGAAAGAGCTTCGACGCCGCGGCGGATTTGCTTGACTGCGACCGGATTGAGCTGGTATTCGACGGCCTGGACACGATAGCCAGTATCTGGATCAACGATAAACTCATCGGCAAGACGAACAATATGTTTATTCCGTTTCGTTTCGACGTTAAATCGCTTGTTAAGCCGAAAGATAATACGCTATTGGTCAAGTTTGAGCCCGCGGTCGAATACGCCCAGCGGCTGATGAACCGATACACTACGTTCAGCGAGTCGGATTTTATATATCCCTACCGCGTTTATATAAGGAAGGCCCAGTATCAGTTCGGGTGGGATTGGTGTCCGCCGCTGCCGGGCTGCGGAATCTGGCGAGGTGTTCGCATCGAGGGCATTGGGAAGGCGAGACTTGCCGACCTGCATATTCGAACGATAGACTGCAATGAGCGCTATGCCGATGTCAAAATTGCTGTGGAACTGGACACGACGGCGACGGAAAGACTTCTCTGCAAGCTGACTTTGTCCTCCAGCGAACAGATAACCGAGCACAAACTAACTTTCAGTGCCGGTGAAGATTCTCACTCAACGGTAATTCGCATTGAGAACCCTCTGCTCTGGTGGCCGGCCGGCTATGGCAGGCAGAATCTCTACAGTCTCGAAGTCGATTTGCTGCATGACGATGATATTGTAGACCAGATGCGGAAAAAATTCGGGATAAGAACCGCTAAACTTAACCGCTCACCGGACGAATACGGGGAGAAATTCCAATTCGAAATAAACAGCCGGCCGATATACGCAAAAGGGGCAAACTGGATACCCGCATCCATCTTCGCCGGGTCGGTCAAAAGCGGTGATTATGAAAAAATACTAGCCGCTACGGCTGAGGCGAATATGAATATGCTTCGTGTGTGGGGCGGAGGTTACTATGAGGATGACAGGTTTTACGAACTCTGTGACGAATTGGGCATAATGGTTTGGCAGGATTTTATGTTCGCCTGCGCCTACTATCCCGACCGACAATGGTTTGTAGAAGAGGTGAAAAGAGAGGCGGTTGCGGTCATAAGGCGATTGCGCAATCACCCTTGTCTGATTCTATGGTGCGGGAACAATGAAATCGATGAGATGCACTATAACGACAAATTCGGCAAAAGCAGGAAATTCTACGGCAAAGCAATTTATCATCGAATTCTGCCGCGACTTGCCGCTGAGCTGGACCCCGACACCGATTACATTCCCACAACGCCGCTGGGCCGAAAAAATAATTTCGAAACCGGGAAAACACTTACAACTCATAGTTGGGGTGTCTGGTCGGGGCATCAGCCGATTCGCCAATATCTATCTCAGGATATTCCCCGATTTGTTACCGAATTCGGTATGCAGTCGCCGCCCAATATGGAAATCATCAGAAATCTTTGTCCTGCCAGCCAGTTGCGCATCGGCAACTTCGCTGTTGAAAAGCACAACTATCAGCTGGAGGGCAACAGCCGCCTGTATCGCTATATTGGCGATTTGTTCGGCACTGCAGAGAACATCGAGCAGTTCGTCTATCTCTCACAAGTCGCGCAGGCACGCGGCATTAAGGCATACGTTGAACACTTAAGGGCCCACAATTTCAGGAACAGCGGTGCATTGTTCTGGCAATTGAACGATTGCTGCCCCGCGATAAGCTGGTCGGCAATAGATGCCGCTTATGAACCAAAGGCGCTTTATTATTACGCGAAGCGATTTTTCAGCAATTTACTGATAACTGTCATATCACGAGAGGGGAGGGTGCTGCTCGGGCCGCCATCAGTAATGAAACCGTTCAAAGTCGTAGTAATAAACGATAGCGAACAACCAATAACCGCTACGCTGACTTGCCGACTAATTGATTTGTTTGGGAACCTGCTCGACCAGGTTGAGCTGCCCATTGCAATCGCGCCGTTTAGTTCGATGCCCCACTTGAAACTCCCAAAAACAATTATTGCTCCCGCCCATCCGAACAAATGCGTTTTGCATCTATTGATAAGAAAAGACGGCGGCAAAATCGCGGAGAATTTGTTTTTCTATTTGCCTGATAAATATGTTGATTGGCCTGAGATAGAAATCAGCACACAGCTTTCTCAAATAACCGACAAACAATGGGAGCTGAGATTAAAATCAAACGCAATCGCGAAAGATATACAAATCAGCACTGCCGCAGCGGCTCAGTTAAGTGATAATTTTATAGATGTGCTGCCGTCGGCCGAATTAGGGATAACAATAAATTACGAACAACCGACTCCGGTTTCGCCGGTGTTATTGCTGCACTCTCTTAAGTCGGTATTCCAGATTGATTAAGGTGTCATCATTCCTGGAAAGAAACCGGGGGGCATACCTTCCATTCCCGGAGCTGTGGGACGTCCGGGTCTGGCCGGTCCGCTGCCCCAACTCTTCAAGGGTTCTTTCAGTTCCTTCTCAGCTCTTCTGATTTCACTAAACTTATTTTGTAAATCATCGTTCCAATACCTGGTTTTGATAGGCGAACGCTTTATGCTTTCGCCATCAAAGCTGTAAAGCATATCAAAGAAATGCCGAGCATGAAGATTACCCCCCCCGGCCCAATCATTTACAGGTATAACATCAACCAAAACCGCACCGGTAGTATAATCAACCGTTTTGGGGATGGTAACCGCACTGCTTTCTTCTTCTTCCGTCGGCTTATAGTCACTAATGTTGCCTATAAGTTCTCCCCGTTTAACCGTAAAGTCTTTACTGTACCAATACCCTAAAATGTATCTGGAGACCTGCACCGTTACCGCTTTAGCAGTCTCCTGTATCTCACGCGGGAAAAAGTACAATGTTTTCGGGATATCCACAATTTCCGTTACATTCGAAGCTTCGCTCCACAAAATCACTTTATTTTTCATCGATTCATCTTGCTTGTAAAACTGATTTGTTCCGGCTATAGGATTAAAGACACCCAGCCGAATTTTATATCGGTAGCTCTTACCTGGTTCGACGGTATCATCATGTGCCCAGAATAACAGGGGCTCATTCATTCTAGCAAAGTTTGTTTCGACAGTAATCGAAATCTTGTTGAATCGCTGAGCGATATCCCCTAAAGTTTGTAAAATCTCTCTATGCGGTTGTTCTTTAACATCCCTGCGGTCAGTACGGCTTGTTGTTGGTGTTCTTCTAGCTGTTCCTCTTCCCAGAGTCGTTGGTATCTCTTCACCCAGCCCCATTGTTCCAAGCGTTCGTGTTTCTCTTGGCCGGCTTGAACGTTCCTCTCTTCTTTCTGCTGCAGCTTCCCGTTTTTGCTGTATATCTATTTCTTTTCGATACTTCACATACTCCTTATGCAAAGAAGGCGGAAACCATTCTTCTTTTGCGGATGCAATTTGATAAGCTTCCGGCTGTAATAAGTCCATCTTTACTTCTATATTGTCAAATTGAAGCAGTCGCACTTTCATTCCACCGGCCGGCAAGGCGTTAATGTTTTCTATAATCCTAAACATTTCTTTACGGGATTCGACCTTGCTTCGAGGTACAACCTGCCAATCACTCCAGCTGCCGTTTGGGAGTAATTCCTGTTTTTGCAATTGAACAGCGGCAAAAATCGGCTGTGCGAGACAAGGATCTCGCCAAGACGGTTTAACCTGCTCGCCGGCGAAGCTTTCATAAAATCTCTTATATAATTCTGAAACGTCGAACTTGGCTTCCACAGTAACAAAGTCAATATCATTTGGTTCGCTATTACCAGCGCTATAAACATTCTTCTCATTAATCTCTATGTTAGGTACGTAAGCCACTGCTCTGATATGCTCAACTGCTACTTCTCGGACTTCGCCAATCGATGGCGGGTGGTACACTCTATCATCACTTCTGCTCTTTGAACTCATAATCGGCTGCGGCAGAGCACGGGAGGTATCGACGTCGTTCACAGTCGAGTCTAACATTGCGCTGAAATCATCGACCTTTGGTTCATAGGGTTGCTCTTTGGGTTCGGGTTCGCGGTTTAGCTTATTCTCCAAAACTTCGGCTTGCTTGCTTATGTAGCTGTCAATAGCATCAGGGCCAAACTTGCCATTGTCATATTCGACATAAGAAGAGCTGAATATGACACGGGTAACAAAAAGCCACAGGCACACAAGCCCAACGATAGCCAAGACTATTTTTTCAATATGCTCTTCAAAAAAGTTGCTGCTTTTTTTATTCATATCTAGTTTATCACTTTAGGAATTTGTGGTCTCTGCTAATTTTTCTGCTTATCACCCAGCGTTTCTTTAACCGATTTTGGTTTGATTTCATCGTAACCGCTTTTGTTAAAGATATATTCACAAATCAAATCCAATTCTACCACGGCATCCTCGCCATAGCGGTACAAACTGTGGGTCTCGTCATTTCGGTCAATTGACCTGATGCTACTTTCCAGAATCGTTATTTGGTTGTGCTTGAAACTGCGTTCCGGTTCCCTGCTGAAAAATCCTTTGAACATATGCTGCTTGACACTGCAGAGTTGTTGCATAAATGGCAAAACCGCCTTCGCGTTAACTAAAACGACGACGTTAAAATGCACAACATCGATATCCTCGTCGCAAAATCTTCCTGTGTAGGGCCGCGTCATCGCACCCCCTTCAGGTGAAATAACATAGCGGGGTCTTGCTGCCGTATTTTTGGTCATTCCCCTCCCGAAAAAATTTACGCTCATCAGCCGTTTTACTGGCGATGTAAAAACGTTGCTAGAGCCGAAATTAGAAGCTTCTATCGTCTTAAAGACATCCTCGATAATCCAATAAGACAATTGCCAATACCAACAATCCTCAATCGCTGTTTTCATTCCAACATAATTGTATTCCTTCCAGAATTCGTATCCGGCCATATCCGCAGGATTAGCATAAACACGTGCAGATTCCGCCTTTTCTCGACAAAGAACATCTGTAATTGTGGCATCGACCTCATTTAACCCCGACCCAATCAATCCCATAATCTGACGAGAAGTCAGCGAACCGGAACCTTTCAAACCTCTTTGAAGTTCAGCAGCGGTAGGACAATCGAGTGCATCCGTACGGTTAATTAGTTCATCTATGCCGCTTCGGTACCGTTGACCGAATTCTCTGAAAATCAGAGTAGATGTATCCTTTGGCTCGGGAAATACCTTATAACTTAGCAGTTCTCTTTGAGTTGTTTGCTTGGCTAAAAGCGCTATTTGGTTGGCGTCTGTTTCATATGCATGCTGATATTCCTGTTCAATTTTCCATTGGTCGCGGGAAACGACATTATTGCTGAAGGACTTAACCCTTTTTCCTATAGAAACACTTTCATTTTCTATTCGCTTTTTGAGCTTACTGCTCATCAAGTTGGTTGGTATAAAAAGAAGCAGACCAGCCAGCATTATGAAAACCGGCAACATCAGCGATGAATAATTCCGAAGAAAGCTTACTTTCTGTATAATGTCTTTAAATTTAGGGATATCCATTTTATCTCATCAGTCTATTCTGCTTTGGATGTTTTGCTAAAATATTTGCATATCTTCAATAATCAATCACTTCATTGCTCAGTTTGTTTGGGGGACGTTTTTCCAGACAAATTTGATATCTAGTTTAAACCAGTGGTCGTTGGCTTTATAAACAACCTTGCCTGATCTGTCGATTTTCTCTCTCCCATTTTCGTCCAGTTCGGGTACTTTGCTGATAACTTCCTTTGTCATAGGGTCAACTAAAACCCTATCGCTTCTTTTTTCAGATGTGGTTTCTTCAATGCCTATTCCCGGCGGCATTTCGCTTTTCAAATCCACTTCTCCTGTTTCCAGTTTAAAGTGCTCAACCATAGTTTTTTTGTATAGTTTAAAAGGAACTTCCTTGCCAAAAGCATCGTCAAGGTGCAGCAGCCGAGAAACAATTCCCCATTTATTCGGATCACCTTCCACTCCGGGAGGGTCCATCAACCTAAGGAGGTTCTTGTATGGGCTGTAACCGGTTATAGTTACTACAAAGCCGGGGCCGCCCTCAACTTCCTCTTCAGTATCCTTTTCTGTTGTATATACCTTTCTGGCATACTTGGATTCCTCCAACTCCGATGATATGCCTAACATAGCCATTTCTTCTTTGAGTCCGATAGGTTTCTTTTTGCCTCGGCCTCGTGTGAAATCTATATTACCGAATTCCGCAGAAGCAACATCGTTTGAAAAGTTGACAGATATACCCGTTATGAATATTTGCTTCCGTTCTTTGCGTGGGGTTTCCAAAACCGTCTCAACGTCACCTTGAGCGAAAGCCCGGTAAAGTTCCTTTTGCTCAGGATTATTTTCTTCATTTGGCAGAACTGAAATTATGGTTTGATGCAACAGCGGGATGACATCGCGATAATCAAAGGGCTCGAATTTATTTTTTATTATCGCTTTGGAATCGATTTCTTTGCTTTCTTCGGTACGGAGCTTGTCGCCGGATTGCTTGACATCGCTGACAACATTAGTAATTTTTTGACGAACTTGTTCATTACTTGCGTAATTAATCCTGTCCAAATTAATCCTCGCGAAGCACATAATTGAAACCAGAAGTATCAGAGAGGCCGCAGCGGTGAAGTACTTGGTTTTGCCTGCCCACGCCATCGACCGCGCAATACTACGGGGCAAGAGATTACTTTCTATCCTCCCAAGACCTAAACCCTGCAAAGCGAGGCCGTAAACAATGCCAAAGTCGCAGACATTTTCATGAAATTTTGCTGCCGAGACGTCCGAGCTTATCGCAAGTTTCTTGAACGAATCCGGTCTTTCAACAGGCATCTGCAGCGTTTGCCGCAGATATTTGAGCAGGCCTCGCATCTTCGTTCCGCCGCCGAGGGCAATAACCCTCGATAGTTTAGTGTTGGGATTAGAGCTGTTGTAAAAACCCAGTGACCGCTGGATTTCAGATGCTAAATCGGTAAAAACGGGCTTCATTGCCTGAAATACCTGACGGGCATACTTGCTCATTGCAGCGGTGCGTTTGAGCTTTTCAGCTTTTTCGAAATTTAGTTTAAACGTATCCGCTATCGCCCTCGTAAAAGCATTACCCCCCATAGGAATACATCTCTGCCAAACCGTCGATGGCGTGCACACAACCAAATCGCTGTTCTCCGCCCCTATGTCAATAATAACGGTGGCTTGGCTTTCGGACTTGATTAAATCACCCTGGTCGTATAATGCATAATTATACAGGGCCATCGGCACCATTTGAACGTAGCTGACCGTCAAATTTTCGTTGGAAAAGTGTTCCAATAAAGAGTTAACCACTTCACTCTTAATTGCAAAAATGCCGACTTTTGTTTCAGGACTATCCGCCTCTGTCATTATTTGCCAGTCCCACTGAACGTCGTTGATATCGAAGGGAATTTGCTGAGCCGCCTCAAACTTAACAATTTCAGGAATGCGTTTCTGTTCAACGGGCGGCAATTTTACAAATCGTGCAAAACTATTCTCGCTCGGTACAGAAACAATTATTTCATCTTTACCTAAATCGTTTTGTTTTACGAACTGTCGCAGACTTAACGCAATCAGTTCCTCTCTTTCTTCGGGTTTTACACCGCTTCCGGTAAGAATTTTGCCGTGCTGGATGTTGTCAAAGCCGATTACCTCGACAGCATCTCCCGCGACTCTTAACCGCAATGCCTTTAGGGAATTATTGCCGATATTTATCGCCCAAACTGAATCATGTTCTGATGCCATAATCAATCCTCGCAATTACAGTGCAAACAGGATTTGGTATAGTGTTGTAAACCTGCCTCAACAATTATATTATAACATATTATGAAGACTTTTGCCATAAATACCGTTGGCTGTAAAGTTAATCAATACGAAAGCCAGCAGATTCGAGAACTGCTCGAACAGCTTGGACTGAATCGCGTAACACCATCCCAAAATAAACCGGATCTCGTTATTATAAATACCTGCTGTGTAACTTTATCCGCCTCTGCAAAGAGCCGACAAAGCATCCGAAAAGCCCGAAAGCTAAGCCCTGATGCCACTATAGTTGTTTGCGGCTGTTTACCCAATGTTCAAATAGGCGAATTAAACAATCTCGGTAAAAATATACGTTTGATTAGTAATCGAGAAACCTTAGCTGCGGCTTTAAGCCAAATCGTTAACGCTCACGTTGTTAACTCAAGCCAACAGGGTTCCCAATACGACCAAAACACTATTATTAAAGCAAAAAACGGCTCTAAAATCAAGCTTAAAAACAAATTGACTAAATTACCGAAACTTCCCCAATTAACGTCGTTTCAAGGCCATACGAGGGCGTTCCTAAAAATCCAAGATGGCTGTGACGGCTGTTGCAGCTACTGTATTATACCCCAAACCCGTCCCTTTGTTCGAAATAAGCCGGTTGAGGTGGTTTTACGGGAAGCGGAGGCCCTCGTTAGAGCGGGGCATAAGGAAATCGTCATAACAGGCGTATTTGTCGGTGCTTACGGTCAGAACAGCGTCAGACGAAAGAAATGGGACAGTCAGCAAAATGATAAATTAGCAGATTTACTCGCAAAGCTGGCGAAAATATCGAATCTTGCGAGAATTCGTTTAAGTTCTCTGGAGCCAGCTGATGTAACACCACGGCTGCTCAACGTTTTCTCCGATAATCCTAAGATTATGCCGCAACTGCATTTGTCATTACAGTCCGGCTCAAATGCTATTCTTAGAAAGATGTGCAGGCAATATAATGCCGACGAATTCAGAAAGAAAATCGCGTTAATTAAAAACCAGCTCGACAGACCTGCGATAACCGCAGATATAATTGTTGGTTTTCCGGGGGAAACGGAGGCGGATTTCGAAGCGACTGTTGAGGTTGCAAAGGAAGCGGGATTTTCGAAGATGCACGTGTTTACTTTTTCAAAACGGCCGGGCACGGCAGCAGCGAGCTTGCAAGATACTGTAAGAAACGAAGTTATAAAGGAGCGATCACAGATACTGCGGGATTTGGGTGCGGAGCTGGGTTATAAATTCCGAGAGCAATTTATCGGGGAAGGAGCGGAAATTCTGGTGGAAAACAATAATGTGCAGTGTAAAGGCAGGAGCGAACGGTATTTTGTGGTGTATTTCGATAAGAGGGGGAAAAAGCCGCAAAAAGGGGAGCTGGTTAAGGTAAAACTGGTTAGAAATAGCCCAGATGGTGTAATTGGGCGAGCTGAGACGCAGGGCAGTTAGCTGGGAAATTTCAGTCAAATGCGCAGGTACTTGGCAAAAAGCGTTCAAAAACTGCATAGAAACTTACAAGAACTATACCAAAACTGGACAAAAACGTCCAAAAATATTCAAAAACCATATCGAAACATTTAAAACTGACATCTAAAGCACTCAAAAATATTTGAGAATATCCGAAAACTTTAGACCTACCTGCGCAAATAATCGCGCGTGACATCAGAGACGTTAAGACAGACAACATGTGACATTATTGGGCGCTGTGTAATATAGGGGGGATATGTTACAGAGCGTGACTGGGGATTGAGATGGTGATGGGAACGGGGACGGGTAAAATTTTTCGGAATTTTTTATTTTTTTGTCCACACTTCTTTAGTTTTTATCGCCACCATTATTAACAGTGAGATAATTTCTTGTGCTGAGTAGGCATAAGAGGAGTAAATTTCCACAAATACAAAGTAAAAGGAGGTAAAAAATGTTTAAGCGAAAAGTGAAGTGGACAGCTGTGTTTAGTATTATTTTGTTTGTTGTTATGGCGACTTCTGTGATGGCAGAGACTCATTATGTCAATCCAGGCCCTGGAACTATTGTAACAAAGGTAGATGAAGAAATTGTAGAAGACGGCGATGTAATAGTTCTTCGACCGGGAGTATATACAGGACATTGGGACGGCTCCTGCGGTTACGGGTATCATTGGCATTGTCCTATAGAGCCAAATAATAAAGAGCTTACTTTTAGAAGCATGATACCGACTGATCCAGGTTACGACCCAGGGATAGATTACGTGGCCGAAACTATAATTTACGGGATATCCTTCGATTGTTTAGCTGATCCCGATTGTCGCCAATCATGTGGTACAGAACCGGGAGAATGGATTGTTGCTCTTCCTGCCAGTGGTTACTTTAATGGCGGTAAACATTGTACGGTGGAAGGTTTAACATTTGTTTGCGGTTTCGGTGTGGATGAGGAGGAAGATGTATCGGAGTATGCATTTGATGCGCTACCACCTTGCGGGTTCACTCTTGGAGTCATTCTTGTTCATGAGGTTGATCTAACAGTCAGAAGATGCAGCTTTATAGGAGGTAAATTTGCATTTGAAGGCGATCCTCCTCAGGGTGATTTTATTCAAAAAGAATTTGATACAAGTGGAATCTATTGCGAAGACGGCGGCGTGGTAATTGAAGATTGCGATATTTCCATAGACCGTTTGGGTTTTGGGTATCCTGCAGTAATGAGTAAAGGCAGCAGCGATATAATAATAAGAGGTTCTGATATTCACGATAATTACGGACATTCGGTTTTAACTGAGATTGACTCAGGATATAAAGCGACAGGCGTCAAGGTAATTGAAGAAGGAAATCTTAGAGTAGAAAACAGCACTATTTCAGGGAACGAAAGCACGGGTATATACACACAGGGCAACGGTGATGTGATAATAACCGACAACTGCATTATTGACGGAGAAAACATATCCCAGGGATTATATCTTAATAATTCAGGGGAAATAACAATCGACGGCCTTACAGAGATAAGAAACTGCAGCGCAAGTAACTGTGGAGCAGGAGTTTATATATCTGATTCTGACGCAATTGTAGAGATAGATGGGTGCGAGTTAACAGGCAATACCAGCACAAATTTTGGTGGTGCTATCTACCTTAGGGATTGCGTTTCAGCGGATATCAGCAACTGCACAATCAGCGGAAATGAAGCTGAATATGGGGGGGGGATATATATATATAGCAGCGTTGAAGATTTTACAATGGACCATTGTACAATAGCTGATAATAACGCAATAGGAAACGGCTACGAGTCAAGAGGTGGAGGGATTTATAGAGCAGGAGGAATAGCCGGGTATGAGGGAAATACCGGTACAATAACACATTGCAAGATAACGGGAAACAAGGCTCTTTTCCCCGAACATAATCAGTATGGCTGCGGCGGCGGCATCTTTTTCGACGGGAAGGGCTCTTTAGATATTATCAATTGTGAGATAACAGGAAACGAAGCTGAAGGAGTAGGCGGAGGTATATGGTTTTATTCCTTCGGCGATTTTGTTTCTCAAGTTGTTAATTGTACAATAGCTGATAATAACGCATTCGGAATCGAAGGGTATGGCGGAGGCGGTTACTTTTATTTTTCTTCCTGGGGAGCTGGAAAGATAAATCTAACTAACTGTATTTTCTGGGGAAATGAAGACGACAGCGGAGAAGGTGATTCTTATGATGGTTACGACCAGATATATCCAGTACACAGTAATAAATTGAAAATAAGTCACTGCGTTATACAGGATTCCAGAACAGAGGGTGATTCAGTGCTTGATAATGAATCTGGAAAGGTATTAGGTAAAAACCTCGGCGGCAATAGATATGATAATCCGAGTTTCTTCGATTCGGACAATGGTAATTACCATATAACGTCGGATTCTTCGTGTATAGATAGAGGTGATAATGATGCAGTTGACTGGCCTTTTGACATCGATGACGAAAGCCGGATTATTAATGGTGTCGTGGATATAGGCGCTGATGAGTTCACTGGCGGGTCCGCTGGTGGATTAGTATATAATATTGACAAGGAGAGCTGGCACGACACTATTGGTGAAGCCATTGTCAATGCTACCGGTGGAGATGAGCTTGTGGCTTATCCTCATCGTTACGAGGAAAGTGTTGATTTCGGAGGAAAGGTGTTGACACTTCGAAGCGTGGCCCCGGAAAATCCGGAAGTTGTGGAAGCAACGATAATTGATGCGGATGGCGACTTATATGCTGTCGAGGCGATGAATGGATCGGTATTGAACGGTTTTACGGTAACAGGCGCGCTTGATAACTGTATACACTTAGATTGTTCCTGCGGGACGATAAAGAACTGTGTAATTGAAGGTAACGGCGGTTCCGGGATATACCAACGCGAGTGCGGCTCACCTGTTTCAGGGCCGTGTCTGGTTGTTGAAGACTGCATCATACGAAGCAACGAACAGGGAGTATATGCGTATAATAGCAGCGCACGCATAGAGGGATGCGAGATTTACGGTCATGCTGAAGAAGGGATAGCAACCGGTCCCTCCGAAACGATAACCATAAGTGACAACATTATTTATGGTAATGACAGAGGGATATATGCCCATGGTGATGATTTGGATGTAACTATAGAGGGTAATGAGATTTATAGCAATACAAGCCAGGGAATATTGAAAGGCGACGGTTCGAACGCGGCCGTAAGTATCCAGCTTAACCGGGTCCATGGTAATAATGATGGAGTCTATGCCGATTACGGTGATGGAACGGTAAGCATCAATAATAATCTAATTTACGGTAATTCGAACTCGGGAATACAAAGCTATTGCTCCGGGTCTATCAGTAATAACACTGTCGTGAACAATGATACCTATGGTATAGTTGCTCAAGAACAGTTGGGAGGCCCGCCAACAAATATTTATAATTGTATAGTCTGGGGCAACAATGATGACCTTGATCTTTCTGGCACAATTGGTTTGACTTATAACTGTGTCGAGGACGGCGACGACTGCGGGTCGAATGGAAATATTTGCTCTGAGCCGCAATTTATCGATTCAGATTTCCACATTGATGCCGGCTCGCCATGCGTGAATGCAGGAGACCCCAGTGGGGATTATGACGGACAACTGGATATTGACGGTCAGCCCCGGCTTTGGGACGGGAGAGCGGACATAGGAGCCGACGAGTCCATCAGTGGCGGATTAGTACATAATATTAACCAAGAGAGCTGGCACGAAACTATTCAGGAAGCCATTGTCAATGCTAACAATGGAGAGGAGCTTGTGGTTTTCCCGGGTATCTATTACGAGAACATTGACTTTGGTAAAACTATAACTTTGCGAAGCACCGACCCCTATAATTGGGATACAGTGGGATCAACAATCATCGATGGCTCCGGAACTTATTATACAGTCGAGTTTAACGGCGAGGAGAGTTCCTCGGTATTGAAGGGTCTTACAATCAGGAACGGAAATTATTCAGGGATATGGTGCTATTTCTCTTATCCGACCATAAGTAACTGTATAGTTGAAGGAAACACCAGTTGCGGTATAGATTCCACCAGCGCACCTCATCCTCTTCCCGGGCTGATTGTTGAAGACTGCATCATACGAAACAACGAGTTCGGAATAATGGCTGATTCGGCCTGTACTTTCGAGGGGAACCAGATTTATGATAATACTACAGGGATATACAGTGTTCATATAGACGGAACTATCAAGGGAAACCATATTTATGGCAATGGTAAAGGAATATACGTCCGGTATAACACGACCGCACCTATCGAAGGAAACTGGATTTACGATAACAGTGACGGGATACATGCCGAGGAGAATTCGACCTCAACTATGTCAGGAAACTGGATTTATGATAATACAAGTTGCGGGATAAGGACCTCGTCTGGCTCTACCACGACTATCAGGAATAACATGATTTATGGTAACTACTTCGGAATGTTGATTTACGCTGATTCGGATGCTGACAGCGGCAACAATACCATAGTGAACAATGCCGTGGGTATATTTGCCCTTAACAATGCGACTGCGGATATTTATAATTGTATACTCTGGGACAACTTCTATGGTGATTTGTTCGGTTGCAGTGCGACTCATAGCTGTGTTGAGGACGATGGAGATGATAATCCGTTATTTTTGCCGGGCGAGAATAATTACCACCTGTCTCCAGAATCTCCATGTATTGATTCCGGCGACCCAGATGGGTATTACCTTGGACAAGTGGATATTGACGGTGAGCCGCGGCTTATCGGCGCTTACGTCGATATAGGGGCCGACGAAACAGATTATCCTGCTGAGCCTGTTGAGCCGACTGGTGAAATCATCTGGCCGACAATTTCCCCTGATGCGCACTGGTGGCAGCTTGATGAAACCAGCGGGACGATAGCCTATGATTCGGTCGGTGATAGTAACGGCACTTTTAACGGTAATGACCCCTGCTGGGCGGACGGTCTTATCGGCGGGGCGGTCGACTTTAACGGTGTAAACGACTACTTCTCGGTATCGAGTTTGGACAGTGAATACAGTAACAGCAGTGTATTCACAGTTGCCGGTTGGTTCAAGACGGACCAATCCGCAGGAATACAGACTCTTGTTGGGCAATGGTCGCAAATGTTGGAGGCCGGTCAGGAGTACTTTGGCTGGCAGGTGCTGGTGGAGAACAACAAGGTTATAGCGAGGTTTGGGTGTGGAACGACATCTGATATAACGGGAACAATAACTGTGACCGACGATTGGTGGCATCACTTTGCGATGGTTCGTAACGGAACGAGCACCGCTTTGTATGTTGACGGTCAGCCGGAAGATTCGGGGACGGCGAACTTCTATCCACTGAATACGAAGTTCCGTATAGGCGACGGCAGTTACGTAATCACTGGTAGTCCAACCTTGAAAGGTGGGCCATTTGACGGTATGATAGACGAGGTGATGATATTCGACTCAGCGTTATCAGCAGGAGATGTAAACGATCTTTACGAAAGTGGAGCACCCGATTAAATAGAAATACTCTTTCGAGTATTTTTGGGGACGGCTGAGTGCAATCAGCCGTCCCTTTTTGTTTTGATCGGGAGGGGGTTTGGAATTGACTTTTTTGGGGGGTCGGTTAGGATATCAGCCGGAATGAAGAAGGTAATAGCTGACAGGACGGGTAAGATAGACGCGAGCGGGATACGGAAGGTGTTTGCGCTGGGAGAGAAACTGAAAGACCCGATTAATTTTTCGATAGGGCAGCCGGACTTCGACGTGCCAGAGCCGTTAAAAGAAGAGGCGATAAAGGCAATTAAGGCGGGACAGAACAAATATTCGCAGACGGCGGGGGACACGCTTTTAAAAGAGAAAATCGGCCGATTGGTAAAGGAAGAATTCGGGTGGGATAAGCCGGCTGTGCTGGTTACGAGCGGGGTAAGCGGGGGATTGCTGCTAGCGTTTATGTCGCTTGTTAATCCGGGGGACGAGGTGATTGTGCCGGACCCGTATTTTGTGATGTATAAGCATCTTGTGAG
>CAYXUW010000060.1:0-14501 GCA_964468375.1 uncultured Pirellulales bacterium
ATATAAGGTTAAAGAGCTTGGCATAGACTATACGCGATACCGCATTAAGCGGAGGTAACTTAAAAATTATTTAGCCCTCGCCGGAAAATAAAAAAATCCTGTAACTATAGAGAACAAATATAGTTACGCCCACAAAATACTCCAAAGAAGCGCCCGTGTTGCGAATAAAGCAAGAATCTTTCTGGTGAAATCAAGAACATCCTTGACAAATAGGAGTAGCTACTATAAAGTAGTGATTCCTAACGCTTTCGTGGCTAGGAAGGTCGGAATGAATATTTTTGTTGAACAAGGAGGACGAATATGATTTCGAAAAGATACGGAATGAAAGATGATGTTTCTTTCAAGAATCGTCGGACGGCTTCAGTATTGACTTTATTTTTTACAATCAGCTGTATGTCTGTTAACTGCTATTCACTTGAACCCCCTCCTGTTACATCTATCGAGGAGTTTTTCAAACTCGGCACTTCTCCTGAAGTACCCCCTGATTGGCATCTGTTAATTGATGGTGCGGTCGAACAGCCTCTGAGTCTGACTCTGGACGACATAATGCAGTATCCTGCAATAACAAAAATGTCGACTCTGGAATGTTATTTTCCATCAGGATCCAAGTTGTTAGCTGGTAATGCAAACTGGACTGGCGTGCATCTTAATGATATGCTCCTCGCAGCTATTCCAACGCCCGAGGCAGTATCAGTTAAGTTCTATGCTATTGATGGCTACACTTCGGGGCCGTTCGACTTAAATGATATGTTACCAAGGGATGATTTTCTTTTAGCTTATGGCATGAACGGCCAAACACTTCCGCCTGTGCAGGGCTACCCTCTGAAATTGGTTTTACCTGGAATGGCAGGCTTTCAAAATGCGAGATGGTTAGAACGTATAGAGATTTCTACGTCTACTCCAACTGCAGAGTTAAGGCATTATCCTATTCATGCAAGAATAATGGAACCAAGCCATGGGGCCACTATCGCCCTCGGCACCTATATTATCAAGGGTATGGCGTTTGCCGGAGAAGGAATAGATATTAATGATGTAGAGGTAAGCGTAGATGATGGACAGAGTTGGGAACCTGCCCAGATACTTAACTATTATGTGCCTAATGTCTGGAAACACTGGGAATTTACCTGGGTTATTCCAGAGGTTGGTGAGTATCAGATTTTTGTACGTGCGATAGACAGTCTTGGTAATGTCCAGCATGAAGAGGCAGGGGATTTCGGATGGCGAGGGTTTTTGTCGATTATTAATGTGGATTATGACGAAGACGAAGACGGCATACCTGATTCGACGGATAATTGCCCAAACGATTATAATCCCTCTCAAGCGGATTCAGACGATGATGGAGTAGGAAACGCTTGTGATGAGGATTGCCCAAATCTTGACAGCCTAAACCCTGTTAACTTCACAGATTTTTCAATACTTGCTGACAGATGGCTGCTGGTTGATGTTAACCTAGCCGGTGACCTTAATAAGGATGAAATTGTTGACGCGAACGATGTAAAAATATTTACTGACTATTGGTTGGATGAATGCTACGAACAATAAGGTTTCTGTCAATCAATAAGGTTTCTACATATCGCACATCTACTTGGTAAATCCTTGTCTCCAGATGCATTTTTAATCAGCAACAACCAAAAGAGGGCAAAGTTGCAAACATTTTCTAAACCATATGTTGCGAATTACATAATTGACCGCCGAGGGCTCTTTTTGTGTGCAATGTGGTCGCTGATAAGATGGAGCAAGCTCGCTGTTTTAAAGTTAAGTAAGGATTGACAACATCTGAAAAGCTGATAGCCTGTCGGTGATATTAGCTCCCGTTAGGCAGGTAGTTGAAAAGGTAAAATTTTATTCAGGTGAAGTATTTTACGATGAGAAGCAATATTAGCAAACAGCTTGAGGACAAGATATCTTCTTTCCGTTCCAGGTGTCAGAAAATGAGGCTTAAAGTCACGCCTCAGCGGATGGCAATTTACAAGGCGCTGCTCGAATCGGAGAAACACCCCTCGGCAGCAATGGTTTTTCGCAAAATAAGAGAGGTTCTCCCTTCCATATCGCTGGATACGGTAAACAGGACACTGCTGACTTTGAACGAAATTGGTGTTGCACGTATTGTTGAGGGCTCGGGTAATGCCAAAAGATTTGACGCAAATTTAGAGGATCATCAGCATTTTAGATGCATAAAGTGCGAAAGGATTATTGACTTTCATCACAAACCCTTTGATAATATACCTACTCCCAAAAATCTTAACAGGGGATTTGTTGTATTGAGGAAAACAGTGTGCTTTGAGGGTATCTGTGATTTATGTGCGAAGAAACACAAAGTTCATCGCCCTCGCAACTTTGGGGCTGAAAAGTAACGAACAAAATGTGCAGTTGAGACGTTAAAGGACATAACAAAAACTATCACTTTCTACAAAGGAGGTTAAAATGCCTGAATTTGGGAATCCATTCGCCGGCCTGGCGAATGAACGAAAAGTTACACATGAGGAACTTATTCGCGCGATAAGATTTATGATTTCCGCCGAATACGAAGCTGTGCAGTTGTATATACAGCTTGCCGAATCGACGGATAACAAACTGGCACAAGAAGTGCTCAAGGACATAGCCGATGAAGAGCGGGTTCACGCGGGAGAGTTCTTGAGACTTCTAAGAGAGCTCGCGCCCGACGAGGAAAAATTCTACGCCGAGGGCTATGAAGAAGTAGAAGAAGAGATAGGAAAGTTGAAAAAATAAAAGAACTTATTAACCGCAGCTTTTAAGCAAAACAGAGAAAGTGCAATTTTATACGGAGGTTGTATATGGAGCTTAAAGGAAGTCAAACGGAGAAAAATCTGCTGACCGCATTTTCCGGTGAGTCTCAGGCGAGAAACCGTTATACGTACTTTGCCAGCCAAGCCAGGGAAGAAGGTTATATGCAGATATCAGCCATCTTCGAGGAAACGGCCAACCAGGAAAAAGAGCACGCCAAACGTGAGTTCAAGTTTCTAAAAGGCGGCGAAGTAGAGATTGCTGCGGCTTTTCCGGCCGGCGTTATCAGCAATACGCTTGAGAACTTGAAAGCTGCCGCAGCGGGAGAACATTACGAAAATACCGAGATGTATCCGGACTTTGCTAAAATCGCGGACAAAGAAGGATTCAGTGAAATTGCTGAGGTTTTCAGAAATATCGCAATTGCCGAGAAACGCCACGAGGACAGATACGTTGCACTTGCGAAGAATATAACGGATGGGCGAGTCTTCAAGCGGGAAAAACCGCAAAGATGGGTTTGCAGAAACTGCGGCTATGTCCACGAAGGCACGGAAGCTCCCGATTCGTGTCCTTCATGCGCGCACCCGAAAGCGTATTTTGAACTGGAAGCAGCCAATTATTAAGCTACATCCGGTCTTTGGAAGGATTTGCAGATGCCAATTCGTTCGGAGGCAAGATTCGCGATTGCTATGCGCTGTTTATATGCTATGGTAGTCGCAATGTCGCTTGCGAGTTGCAAGGAGATCGCTATGGAAGAACAGAAACGAACGGTAACAATGAAAGGCAATCCGCTGACTTTAGTGGGTAACGCAGCTAAAGCCGGCCAGCCTGCACCGGACTTCGAGGCTATCGCCAATGATATGTCTTCTGTGAAACTTTCTTCTTTCAAAGGCAAAGTGTGTATCATTTGCTCGGTGCCGTCGCTCGATACGTCTGTTTGTGATACGGAGACCCGCAGGTTCAACGAGGAGGCGGGTAAACTCGGCAACAACGTTGTGGTGCTGACTATCAGTATGGACCTGCCGTTTGCCCAAAAGCGCTGGTGTGGCGCCGCTGGCGTGGAGAATGTTCAAACTCTCTCAGACCATCGGGAAGCTTCGTTCGGCAAAGCGTATGGCGTATTGATAAAGGAATTGCGTCTGCTTGCCAGGGCTGTGTTCGTCGTGGACACCAACGGCGTTATCAGGTATGTGCAGATAGTAAATGAATTGACCAGCGAACCGGATTATACGGCGGTATTGGATGCGGTAAAGGATTTGGAAAAATGAGACAGCTAAAACCAAACATTTATTCCGTAGGAGCTATTGACTGGGACAGGCGGCTCTTTGACGAGCTAATTCCTCTGCCGGACGGGACGAGCTATAATGCCTATTTGATAAAGGGCAGCGAAAAAACCGCGCTTCTGGATGCGGTTGACCCGACGAAAATCAGTGTATTAATAGACAACCTCGTTAAAGTTGGAATCGACAAAATAGACTACCTCGTTGCTCACCACGCTGAGCAAGACCACTCCGGCGGCATATCTGATATATTAACGCTTTATCCAGATGCGAAGGTAGTAACCAACCCAAAGTGCAAAGGTATGCTTATTGATTTATTGCGAATAAGCGCAGACAGATTTGTCACTGTCGATGACAGCCAGACCATTTCTTTGGGCGACAAGACCTTACAGTTTATTTATATTCCCTGGGTTCACTGGCCTGAGACAATGGGCACTTACTTAAAAGAGGATAAAATACTCTTTCCGTGCGATTTCTTTGGCTCGCACCTCGCAACCAGCAGTTTGTTCGTCGAGGATGAGGCGCTTGTGTATGAGTCCGCTAAGCGCTACTACGCCGAGATAATGATGCCTTTCAGGGCGACTATTAAAAACAACCTCAAAAAAATAAGTGACCTCGAAATAGATATTATCGCCTCGAGTCACGGGCCCGTTTATGACAAACCACAGTTTATTATCGACGCTTATAAGGATTGGGCCGGCGATAATGTCAAAAACGAAGTAGTGCTACCGTATATATCAATGCACGACAGCACAAGAAAAATGGTCGAACATTTCGTGGATGCTCTGGTTGAAAAAGGTATTACCGTTAAGCAATTTAATCTCTCCGTGACCGATATCGGCAAGCTCGCGGTATCGCTCGTCGATGCTGCCACAATCGTGCTTGGCTCTCCAACGGTCTTGACTGCAGCGCATCCGAAGGTCGCATACGCCGCGATTTTGGCGAATGCACTCAGGCCGAAAACAAAATTTGCCTCGATTATCGGCTCGTTCGGCTGGGGCGGAAAGATGGTCGAACAAATAACAGGGCTGATTAGTAATCTGAAAGTAGAAGTTCTTGAGCCGGTGATAGCAAAGGGTTATCCTAAAGATAAGGATTTTGCCGCCCTCAAAGAACTCGCTGATAAAATATTAACCAAACACAAAGAATCCGGAATTGTATGACGTCAATTTATATGAAGGGGAAAAACTATGACAAAGAAACTGGAAATTTACAAATGTTCAATATGCGGCAACATCGTCGAAGTACTTCACACCGGCGAGGGCGAATTGGTTTGCTGCGGCCAGCCGATGGAAAACCTTGCTGCGAAGACCGCTGACGAAGGCAAAGAAAAACATGTGCCCGTAATTGAAAAAGTCGACGGCGGTATTAAGGTAAAAATCGGCAGCGTTCCTCACCCTATGGAAGAAAAGCACCACATTGAGTGGATTGAACTGATTGCAGACGGCAAGACATACAGGCAGTTCCTCGAGGCGGGCATGGCACCTGAGGCCGTGTTCAATGTTCAGGCCGATTCTGTAAGCGCGAGAGAACATTGTAACATCCACGGCTTATGGAAAGGGTAGAAAATGATAGGCAAAAAGATGGTGGATGCCCTGAATGAACAGGTCAATGCGGAGATGTATTCGGCATATCTGTACCTTTCGATGGAGTCGTATTTTAAATCGCTTAATTTAAATGGCTTTGCGAACTGGATGAGGGTGCAGACGCAGGAAGAAATGATGCATGCGATGAAGATTTATGACTTCATAAATGAACGAGACGGCAGAGTGACTTTGAAACCAATAGAGGGACCGCCGACAAACTGGGAATCGCCGCTGGCGGTTTTTGAGGCAGTTTATGCACATGAACAAAAAGTTACGGGGCTGATTAATAAACTGGTGGATTTGGCTATCGAAGAAAAAGACCATGCGACAAACACATTTTTGCAATGGTTCGTCAATGAGCAGGTCGAAGAAGAGTCGTCTGCTGACGAAAAAGTACAGCAGCTGAAAATGATGGAAAAGGCACCGGGTGGAATGTTTATGCTTGACCGAGAGTTGGGACAGAGAGTGTTTACGCCGCCTGCAGCACAAGGAGAATAACAATGGGTATTACTTTTAACGCAAACGAAGTTTTTGAAATGGCAGAGGAAATTGAGCGAAATGGCGCCGGGTTTTATCGCCGGGCAGCTGAAAAGGCATCGGATGGTAAAATAAAAAAAATGTTGCTGGATATGGCCGTAATGGAGGATAGCCATTTGGAAACCTTTGAGAAAATGAGAGAGCAGCTCAGTGAGCGGGAAAAGGAAGAAAATGTTTTTGACCCTGCTAATGAGGCGGTGATGTATCTTCAAACTATGGCTGATGCCCGCAGTTGGGAAGGCAGAAAAAGCCCAGATGAAGAGTTGAGCGGCAACGAAACAATGAAGGAAATCCTCGAGATAGCCCTAAATTCTGAAAAGGAATCGGTTGTTTTCTACCACGGCCTAAGGAGCTTAGTATCCCCGAAAGCCGGCAGGGACAAAATCGATGCGATTATAAACGAAGAACTCAGCCATATTCGTATTCTGCTTGAACAGTTGAAACAGCTTAACTAACAAAGTTGCCTGAAATGCCAGCAAACATAGCGATTGTAAAAATATTTGACTGTGAAAATATTGATATAACGGATTTTATCCTTTGTATCTCGTTTCAACAGGCGGAAATATCCTTCCCTGACCACTATGAACCTAAATACTGTTTTAGCATATATCAAAATTTGCAAAAAAGGTTGAAAGTATGAAAAAATATAAATGCAGCGTATGTGGATACATATATGACCCCGCCATAGGAGACCCCGAAAATGGTGTGGCTGCGGGTACTGCTTTTGAGGACTTGCCGGATGACTGGGTCTGTCCGGAATGCGGCGCCGGCAAGGATGAATTTGAACCCGCAGAAGATTAAATCCTGCCGCTGAACTTACTACAGTTTTGTTCAGCTTACAGAAGGCAATTATTATGAAAAAGATTCGTCCGTCCGTAAGCCTCGGGGGTGTTGTCTGTGCTGAAACGACCGCTCCCCCCGCCGCTATGGTTGTCTTTGGTGCCTCCGGCGACCTGACTCACAGAAAGCTATTGATAAGCATTTTTCGCCTTTTTTTGCAGAATTTGCTTAATGAAAGATTTTATCTGTTAGGCTGCGGCCGGAAAAAACTCACAAATGAAGATTTTCGAAAAACAGCACAACAGGCGATACGAGGAAATGCCGGTGATGTATCAGATAAAGATTTGAACGCTTTTACAGAAAAGCTTTACTATACCGATGGCGATTACATCGATTCGGCCTTTTACGAGAACATCAAAGCAAGGCTCATCAAACTGGATAAAAAACACAAAATGGACGGCTGTCACATTTTCTATCTCGCCGTTCCGCCGTTTTTGTACTGCCCTATAGTGGAACAACTGGGCGCATCAGGCCTGTCCTGCATCCACAAATCAGATTCAAACCGACGGGCCAGACTGGTTGTTGAAAAGCCGTTCGGCAGAGATTTACAGAGCGCAGCCGAATTAAATGACAGCATCGGCCGATGTTTTGATGAGTCGCAGATATATCGCATCGACCATTACCTCGGCAAAGAAACCGTCCAGAACATTTTGATGTTTCGTTTTGCAAACACCATTTTTGAACCTGTATGGAACCGCAATTATATCGACCATATCCAGATTACTATGGCCGAATCGATAGGTGTTCAGCATCGCGGTGGTTATTACGATAAAACCGGCGCGCTTCGGGATATATTTCAAAATCATATGCTTCAAATACTCGCCTTAATTGCGATGGAGCCGCCGGCATTATTCGAGGCGGACCCTATACGAGATGAAAAAATTAAACTTTTACGCTCCATTCGCCCTTTTGTCACCGGTGACGTGGACAGCCTGGTTGTTCGGGGTCAATACGGCCCGGGCGTGATAGACGGCGAGCAGGTTGTCGGATATCGAGATGAACCGGATATAAACCCGCAGTCCAAAACCGAAACTTTCGTTGCCGCAAAAATCTCTATAAACAACTGGCGATGGAAAGACGTTCCCTTCTATCTCAGAACGGGCAAAAGACTTGCCCATAAAGACACTGAGGTTGCCATTGCCTTCAAAAAAGCTCCTCATTCTATGTTCGTCTCGGTCGGCCTGGGAGATATGCCCCCAAATGTTCTTGTCCTGCAGATTCAGCCGGAGGAAGGAATTTCACTGAGTTTCCAGGCAAAACAGCCGGGCTCTAAAATTTGTATGAGCACTCTCAATATGAATTTTAATTACAAAGATATTTTCTCGGTTGACATGCCCGAGGCGTATCAGAGATTGCTTCTTGATTGCATGCTTGGCGACCAAACACTCTTTAGCAGATATGACAATGTTGATTTAGCATGGCGATTATTAATGCCTATATTGCAGAGCTGGGAAAATGATGATTCACCGCCCTGTAAATACTCCGCCGGCAGTGAAAGCTTTCCTCGGGCAGACGAGCTCATTGAGGCCGACGGACGAAAGTGGCGAAAGCTCGCAAAAATTTAACTTGTTTTGCTTAGAAGGATAGAGATATGGATATATTCGATTTTGCTATGGAGAAAGAAAAATTCAGCGAGGATTACTACCGACAACTGTCTTCCGAGTCGAATAATAAAGATCTTGAGACGATATTTAATATGCTGGCCGATGAAGAAGCTAAACACTACAAAATCGTATCGGATATGAAGAACAATGCCGCCGCGGATTTGGCTGAAACCACTGTTCTGTCGGACGCCAAAGATGTTTTTGTAAAAATGCGCGAATCCGCCAGCAACTTCAACTTCGATATCAGCCAGATTGAACTTTATAAAAAGGCCCAGAAGATTGAAGAGCAAAGCCGGGATTTTTATCTCGAAAAAGCCGATGAGGCAGGGAAGGCCAATAAAGCAATTTTCCTAAAGCTGGCCGACCAGGAGAAAAAACACTTTTTTCTACTCGATAATATAATCGATTTCGTATCGAGACCGCAAACCTGGCTGGAAAACGCCGAATTCTATCACTTGGACGAATACTGAAATCTCTAATTGAAAATTTCAAAAGCAAAAATTAAGAATGTTCTTGATAAACTGTATGATAAATACAACCATCACCGACTCATAAAACCCGATCCTCTGCAGTTTATCTATCAATATTCAGACCCCAGGGATATGGAAATTGCTGCCCTGCTTTCAGCTGAGCTTGCTTACGGCAGGGTTCAGCAAATCGAAAAAAGTCTGACCGACTTATTGGGGCGTATGGGGACCAGCCCATTTGAATTTGTCATGAGCTTCGACAAACAAAAAAGACAAAAGCTGAAAAGTTTCAAGCACCGCTTTACCGCCGGTAATGATATATCAGATTTGTTTGAATTATTGAAAAAAGTTTTGAACCGCCACGGCAGCATCAAGGAATTCTTTCTTCTGGGCTACAATCCGGGTGATAAGGATATCATTCCGGCATTGTCTAAATTCTGCGATTCGCTTTTGAATATGTATGCTAAAACTCATAAAAGAGCCGCGCCGAGCCAGTTGAGCTATCTGTTGACCAGGCCAGCGGTTGGCAGCGCCTGCAAACGGCTGAACCTTTTCCTGCGCTGGATGGTGCGTAATGACGACGTCGATACCGGATTGTGGAAACACATCGACAAAGCTAAACTTATCGTGCCGGTCGATGTCCATATGGGCAGGTTGTGCAGGATTTTGGGCTTTCATGACCGAAAAGCGGTTTCCTTATCGACAGCAATAAAAATAACGGAAAGTTTTGCTGAAATCGAGCCAACCGACCCGGTTAAATATGATTTCGCGCTTTCAAGAGTTGGAATTGTTCAGGGCTGCACAGGCCAGTTCCGTAACGGCTGTGAGCTTTGTGAGTTGTTTAAGTTCTGTCCGAAGCGATAGTTAGTGGGGCATTTATGGCGTTGGTTAAGCTGCATATTGTGCCTGAATCGAAAAAATTTTTATTTATTCCCTGAACACAAGATACCCCTAGGGGGTATATTGTAGCAAATGTAAAGGGAAAAAAGATGAAGAAACACCCAAGTCATAGAAGTAATTTGGTCGCGTTAAGGCGGATTGAAGGGCAGGTTCGCGGCGTCCAGAAAATGATTGAGGACCGCAAATACTGTATCGACATCTTAAACCAGATACACGCTGTCAAAGGGGCTCTCAGCCGTGTAGAGGAAAAAATTTTGGAAAAGCACTTTCAGAATTGTGTAACTGGCGCCGTAGCCGGAGGCTCTAAAAGGCAGAAACAGAAGAAGCTGGATGAAATCCTTAAACTGATAAATCAAACGCGCAGAGGATAGCGCATAAACGTTAGGAGTAAAAACCCTGTTTTTTTGTGGAGTTGTTTCAAAGGTGCAGTAAAATGACAATGTTTGAAGGGGCGAATATGAAACAGCAAGTTCTTTTTACCGTGGTGATTGTCATATTTACATTTACACCGTGCCTCCTGAGTTCACAGCAGCCAGCAGTCGACGCAAACAATTTAGTCACACTTGAAAATTATCTGCTGTATGCATCGCTTAATAACGCCAATCTGAAAGCTATGTTTGAACAGTGGAAAGCGACGATCGAGGAAATTCCGCAGGCCAAATCGCTACCGGACCCTAAATTTACTTACGGCTATTATATCCGTGAAGTCGAGACAAGAGTCGGGCCTCAAAAACACAGATTTGGTATAATGCAGACGTTTCCGTGGTTCGGCAAGATTGAAGCGCGGACAGATGCGGCGGCATCGGCCGCCAAGGCCGCTAGGCAGCGCTACGAAGCGGCTAAATTGAAGCTCTTCTTCGAGGTTAAGGATGCCTTCTACGAATATGCTTATTTGGCCGCTGCAGTGGATATAGCCAAAGAAAATCTGGAGTTAATTCAGCACTTTGAGGAGGTAGCACGAACTAAATATGCGGCGGCAACAGCGGGACATCCTGATGTAATACGTGCACAGGTAGAGTTGGCAAAGCTGGAAGACAATTTAAAAACCCTTGAGGAATTACGTCAGCCGATTGTGGCCCGTCTTAATGCGGTTCTCAACAGGCAAAGTTTTGAAATTCTGCCTTGGCCTAAAAAAGAAAATTTCCAGAGGACGGAAGTCAATCGTAACCAGCTTATAGAAAGTCTCAGAGCCCGCAATCCCGAGCTTAACGCCATGGATTTTGAGATTGAGGCCGCAAACTACAAAATCGAGCTGGCAAAAAAGAACTTCTGGCCTGATATAGGTGTCGGTGTGGATTGGATAGCGACCGACCGTGCGGCTATGTCGGGTGTTAAAGACAGCGGCAAAGACCCTGTCATTTTAATGTTTACAATGAACCTGCCAATTTGGCGGGATAGTTACAAAGCGGCGGAATTGCAGGCGAAAGCAAAGGCGGCAAAGGCGACCCAGCAGAAGATAGAAACGGAAAATACGCTTATTGCGCACGCTGTGCGGGCGTTATATGATTTTGATGACAGCGCTCGCAAGGTCAGGCTTTATGGTGACGTTTTGGTGCCGAAAGCACAGGAGCTGCTGGGGGCCTCCGAAGTGGCCTATCAGGGCGGGACGCTGGATTTTCTCAGTTTAATAGATGCTCAGCGAACGCTGCTCGAATATCAGTTGTGGTATGAAAGGTCAGTAACGAACAACAGGCAGAAACTGGCTGAGCTGGAAATGCTCGCCGGGACGGAGCTGGCGGTTGCTGGTGAGGAAACCGGTATGGAATAAATCGATTTTTATGAAATTGTTCTCAATTAGGGAGACATAATAGTTATGGAAAGCGATGAGAAAAAAAAGTTCCTTCGTAGCAAGCTAGCTAAGATAATACTGGTGGTAGTCATAGCTTTCCTAGCTGGTTATTTTTTAAGGTCGCCTTCGCATCCGCCTGCCGCAGGCCCGGCACAGACCGCCGAGCAGCAGCAAAAGTGGTGGACTTGTGCTATGCATCCCCAGATTCGCCAGCCCAAACCCGGCAAATGTCCTATATGTTTTATGGATTTGGTTCCTGTCACTGCAAACCAGGAAAAGCTTGGAGCCAAGCAGATAGTATTTTCAGAAGATGCACTGAAGCTGATGGAGGTCCAGACGACGCCGGTGGAGCGGAGATTCGCCGAGGCCGAAGTGCGGATGGTGGGCAAGGTAGATTACGATGAAAGCCGGGTCAAGGAAATCGCAGCTTGGGTGCCCGGCAGAATCGACCGGTTATATGTTGATTTCACCGGAGTATTGGTCCGTAAGGGCGACCACATGGTTTATCTTTACAGCCCTCAGCTTTTAAGCGCGCAGGCGGAGCTTTTACAGGCGGTCAAAGCCGTGCAGCAGACAAGCGGCACAACAAACCTTATGCGGCGGTCGACTGTTGCCACGCTTGAGGCTGCCAGAGAGAAACTCCGATTGCTTGGACTGCTGAAGGAGCAAATAGAGGAAATTGAAAAAACGGGAACGCCGACCGACCATTTAACTATTTATGCACCGATAGGCGGCATTGTAATTGCCAAGCATGCCAACGCTGGTGACTACGTCGATACGGGGACAAAAATATACACTATCGCCGACCTCTCGCAGGTCTGGGTAAAGCTGGACGCATACGAATCGGATATGATGTGGATACGATATGGGCAGAAGGTGGAATTCACAGCTGAGGCATACCCCGGCGAAGTATTCAAGGGAACAATCAGCTTTATAGACCCTGTGCTGGACCCTATGACTAGAACGGTGAAAGTGCGGGTAAATGTTGCCAACTCCAATGGTCAGCTTAAGCCCGAAATGTTTGTGCGTGCTGTTGTGCGCTCGAAGATAACCGGGGCTGGAATGGTTATGGATGAGGATATGGCGGGCAAATGGATTTGTCCGATGCATCCGTCGGTCGTAAAGGACGGTCCCGGAAAGTGTGACATTTGCGGAATGAATTTAGTGACGACCGAATCGCTGGGATACACTACGGCAAAGCAAGCAGGCAGGCCGCCGCTTGTTATACCGGCCTCGGCCCCGTTGATAACCGGCAAGCGTGCCGTTGTTTACGTGCAGTTACCCGATAGAGAAAAGCCGACGTTCGAGGGCAGAGAAATTGTATTAGGGCCGAGGGCGGGTGATTATTACATTGTCGATTCCGGACTGCACGAAGGCGAACTCGTCGTAACTAACGGAAATTTCAAAATAGATTCGGCTCTGCAGATACAGGCAAAGCCGAGCATGATGAGTCCGCAGGGCGGTGCCGCGCCAATGGGCCATAAGCACGGAAGCGGACAGATGGAACAGGGAATGAATACGCCCGGTATGTAATCAAATAATTGAAAGGAAACAAAAAATGAATATGGTGGGAAAACATTTAAGAGTATTAACATTGCTTGCATGCGCATTGGCAGTTATTACGGTTGTTGCAGTAGGTTGCAGCAAGAAAGAACCTGCTACGCCGGTAGAAGCCAAAGAAACTGCTTCCGATGAGGTCGAACAAACCACCTGTCCCGTGATGGAAGGAAACCCCATCGACAAGAATGTCTTTGTAATGTACAAGGGCAAAAAGGTTTATTTCTGTTGCGAAAGCTGCAAGGCGGAGTTCGAAAAGAACCCGGAAAAGTATCTCCCAAAACTGCCGCAGTTTAAAAAATAGCTGCAAATTCGTTAATAAGCAGGTTCGCAGTATAGTTTTTCCTCGGAGTGCATAACTAAATGGATGAACTGAAAGAATACCGGCCGTCGTTCATAGATAAGGTGATACGCTTCTGCCTTGAGAACAAGCTGGTAGTTGCTTTAATTGTGTTATTCCTTGTGGGCTGTGGCATAGCATTCGCGCCTTTTGATTGGGAATTCAACCTGTTCCCGAGAAATCCTGTCGCCGTCGATGCGATACCCGACATCGGCGAGAACCAGCAGATTGTCTTCACTAACTGGCCGGGAAGGAGCCCGCAGGACGTCGAGGATCAGATAACGTATCCGCTTACAACATCGCTTTTAGGTGTGCCGGGGGTAAAGACGATTCGCTGCTTTTCGATGTTTGGCTTTTCTTCGATATACATTATCTTCAACGAAAAAGAGGACTTCTATTGGACCCGCAGCCGGGTGCTCGAAAAACTTAACTCACTGCCTAAAGGAACGTTGCCGGAAGGCGTTCAGCCGATGCTTGGCCCCGATGCGACTGCGCTCGGCCAGATTTTTTGGTATACCTTAGAGGGCAGAGACCCCAAAGGTGAGCCGACCGGAGGATGGGACCTCGACGAACTGAGAAGCATTCAGGATTGGATTGTAAGGTACGCGATTCTGGGGGCTGAAGGTATAAGCGATGTCGCCTCGGTAGGGGGCTTCGTCAAGGAATACCAGATAGATGTTGACCCTGATGCGATGCGGGCTTTCGAGGTCGGCATTGATGATATATTTGCCGCTGTGCAGAAAAGCAACATAGACGTCGGTGCCCGCACCATAGAGATAAACAGAGTCGAATACGTCATCCGCGGACTGGGTTTTATCAAGAAACTCGGCGACGTGGAAAATACTGTGATAAAGGT
>CAYXUW010000061.1:0-14372 GCA_964468375.1 uncultured Pirellulales bacterium
ACGATGCCGACCTCCGCGCAAAAGGCGTAACTCGAATCTACGACATCCTCTTCGATTATGAAGACGTCTTAATGGAGACCGACAGGCGCTTAAGGCGGATACTGGCAAGGCCGGAATTCCAGAAGGAGATGGGCACGCGCGAATTCTACTATCTCCTTGGCAAAATCCTCGACGAGCACGAAAAAGAAAACAAACTCGGCCAGGTTAGCGTATTGGCCGCCGCCTATCGCAACGGCATACCTGTTTTTACATCATCGCCGGGCGATTCGACAATCGGAATGAACGTGGCCGGCCTTGAGCTTCTCGCCGAGGCTGAGGACCTGCTGGGTAAATTCAAGCTGAAAATCAATCCGAGCATCGACGTCAACGATACGACGGCTATAGTCCTCAACGCCAAAAGATATGAAAAAGGAAAGACCGCTGTTCTTCTCATCGGCGGCGGTAGCCCCAAAAACTTTATGCTCCAGACCGAACCGCAGATTCAGGAAGTCCTTATGATTCCCGAAATGGGACAGGACTACGACATCAACATAACCGACGCCCGCCCCGACACCGGCGGCCTGTCCGGCGCGCCGCCCTCCGAGGCGGCAAGCTGGGGCAAAATCGACCCGGAAAAAATTGAAGAAACCGTCACCGCCTACCTCGATGTAACTTTGGCGTTCCCTTTATTGACCGCATATACAATACAGTCAACCAAACCCAAAAAGCAAAAGAGATTATACGACCGCGGCGACGAACTGCACAAAAAACTGATTCAGTCTTATCTCGAAAACAACAAGGAAATCGAAAAACTAAAAGAGCTGATAAACAAACTGTGAACAGGGCGACTGGGTCGCTTTTGCTGTTGGTGCCTCCGGTTCGGCCATTATCCCATATTACTTCACGGCTTCGCCGCTGCGTAATACTGATGTTCCTCACTCGTGTCCTCCGGAACCAACAGCAACTTGGGTGAAAAAACATCGTTTCCGACTCGCGGGCATCCGGCAGCAACATTCAATTAAATTCCCTATTGCTCTTATCATATCACCCGCATAAAATTAGTGAAAACTTTTTTGCCCGTTTCCATATTGGCGGAAAATAATAATGAAATATCGAATCACACAGGCACAGCCGGAAGACGCTGAGGAAATCCTGCTGGTCCAAAAATCAGCCTACCGCAGCGAGGCCGAGCTTTATAATGATTATGATATCCCTCCGCTGACTCAGACCGTCGACGACCTGAAAGGACAATTCAAGAACCATATAATCCTCAAAGCTGTGCTCGGTGGCAAAATCGTAGGTGCCGTCCGTGCCTATGAAGATAGCGGCACTTGTTTTATTGGTCGGCTGGCAGTATTGCAGGATATGCAGAATCAGGGAATTGGCTCCGCCCTCCTGAAAGAAATTGAAGACCGTTTCCATCCAAAACGTTACGAGTTATTTACCGGCTCAAAAAGCGATAAAAATATATACTTTTACAAAAAAGCTGGCTACTCCATATTTTTAAAGAAAGCCGAACCCGGCTGCGCAAATATCGAAATCCTTTACCTCGAAAAAATAGTCCCTAATCACTGATTGCATTTCAATCAAAGCCGCAGGCCGATAAACCGGTAATTATAATTATTATACTAACCTCAGCATAGATCACCGGATTAGTTATGAGCAGTACGAGTGTTAATTGAACCTTTCTCGTGTTTATGTATTTAGTTCTCGATAGCTTTAAGTATGTTGTAATGAAATTTTCCCATATCGGCAGTACCCATCATATTAGATAGAATTATTACATTAATATCTTTTTCGATCACTCTAATCAATACTGCTTCTGCACCCCATATATTTCCAGTCCGAAGAGCGGTTTTATACTGCAAAGAATCATTAATCCAGTAATCGAACACCCATAAGCCGCAGGCATGTTTCTCTAGCTTTGGTTTTAACAATATACTCAAAGTGCTTTTTTTAATTAGTTTTCCAGAAAATAAAGCATTTGAAAAATTCATTAAATCATGTGCTGTTGAATACATGGCCCCGGATGAAAAATAGTTCTCTGGGTAATATGGAATGTCTCTCTCAATATTTTTTGTGTTATTATTATACCAGTAACAATCGGCTAATCCTTCAACTACACTGTAATTCAGTATTCCTGTATTATTCATTGTTAACGGTTCTAATATGTTCGTTTTAAGGGCATTTGAAAAAGATGTGTTATATATTTTCTCGATTATTTTTCCTAAAATAACGTAATCAGCGTTATTATAAAAAAATTTAGTTCCAGGTTCATTGACCAGTTTCCCTGAACAATAATCGGATAAAATATCATCCGTGGTAAATCTTTTTTCATAGACGATATCTCCGTTCTTTTCCATATCTTCAAGGCCGGAAGTTTCTGTTAACAAATGATATATCGTTACTTTGTCATCTGCCTCTCCCTTATAATCAGGCAGATACGTGTTTATGCTTTTATTGATATCAATTTTGCCTTTTTCATGCAGTTGTAATATTAATACAGAGGTAAAAAGTTTAGTTATAGAAGCTATTTTGAATTTTGTAGTACTATCAATAGGAATGTTGAATTCACGATTAGCATAACCAAAATTGTCTGAAAAAATAATGCTGTCGTTTTCACTTATTAAAACAGTTCCATTAAAATTATTCTCAGTTGCATAATCTTTTATCGTTTTAGCTAACGGATGTGATTGACCATTTAATGCCGTGCAAAGAATTAATAAAGTTCCAACAATATTTAACATAATTTTACCTCCTTCTTAGGCTAACGCCGTTTCAACAGTGACTTAAATCACTCAAAGCAAATATTACTATAAGCTGTATTTGTTACCTTTTTGTTACGGCTTTATCCTTTTTTCGATTTTTTACTATCCCCTGCCCGTTATTTTCCTCTTGATTTTTGCCCGAAATTTGATATAATTCCCCATCAGTCCTTCAGGGACTGCATATCGCCCAGTAGGGCAAGGTCGTGGAGCCGGCGGCTCGGGTCAGAAACGACTTGATATTTTCAACCTTGTAGCGGATTTCGCCTCACCTTTTATACGGCAGGCGCAAACCACAGCGGAGATTGTCTGTCATGACAGGAAACTTCAATCAAAAAGATGTTAATTATGCAAAACAAAGCCAATTTCAGAAATGACAAGATGATTATAACTGCAGTAACAACAACGACTACGAACAAAAAACTATGAACTACCAACTTAAAAAACAAACCCAATTCAAAGCCAAAACAAACCCAATCAAACCCAATTTTGCCGCTACGAATCTCTCGAATAAAACCTTGATTACAGAGCTGTTATCTGCTATTACTCTCGCAATTATGAAAGAAAGACTTGTTAAACTGGCTCAAAGGCACGGAACGCCGTTGTTTATTATCGACCATGCGAAGTTAAGGGCCAACTACCGCACGTTTAAAAAGAACCTGCCCAAAGTCCAGGCCTATTACGCCGTCAAGGCCAACTCCAATCAGGAAATAATAAGGACGCTGTTTGACGAAGGAGCCAGCTTCGACGTCGCCTCATACAGCGAGTTTATACAGATTTACGAGCAGATAAGAAGCTTCAGAAAAAAGGACAAGGACTTCTTTATCTGGGACAAAATCATTTTCTCCAACACAATCAAAGACCGCCACACCCTTAAGAAAATCAAAAAGTATAAACCGCTCGTTACTTTCGACAACGCCGACGAGGTCAGGAAAATTAAAGAGCACTGTCCCACGGCCGGTCTGGTTCTGCGCCTGAAGGTTCCCGATACCGGCTCGAAGGTGGAGTTAAGCTCGAAATTCGGTGCCGAGGCGGCCGACGCCCCCCGCCTGATAAAGCAGGCCTTCGGCGCCGGGCTTACGGTCGAAGGTTTGAGCTTTCACGTGGGAAGCCAGTGCACCAATTTTGATAATTACGCCGCCGCCCTGCAGATAACCGCCGAGATTTTCAACTACGCCAGGAAGAAGGGCTACAATACGAACATAATCGATATAGGCGGCGGATTCCCCGTCCCTTACGATTCGCAGGTCCCCCGCTTCGAGCAGCTTGCCGAGATTATCCGCAGCGAATGCGACCGGCTCTTCCCGCCGGACGTCGAGCTTATAGCAGAACCCGGACGGTTTATGGTCGCCAACGCGGCCGTTTCGGTGTCGGAAATAATAGGAAAGGCCCGCCGGGAAGGAAAAATCTTCTATCATATAAACGACGGTGTCTATCAGACTTTTTCGGGCGTCGTTTTCGACCACTGGATTCCCAACTTCACCGCATTTAAAAGGGGCAAGCAGGAAGTCTGTGCCGTAGTCGGCCCGACCTGCGACAGCTTCGACAAAATCTCCCTCTCCGAACAGCTCCCAACAAATCTTAAAATCGGCGATTTTCTTTACACTGAAAATATCGGTGCATACAGTATCGCCGCCGCGACGAGATTCAATGGTTTCGAAGGAGCGAAAATCGTGCACATTAACAGATAGCTACTTCCGCCCGACAAAAGCGCTATCCCAGTCCTTCCACACCGCGTCGAACCCATGCGACCGTATTACTTCAGCTATCTGTGCAGGGCTGCGCTTATCGTCAATTTCAAATTGCTCGACGGCGCCTGTCCCCTGTGAATAACCCCCCGGCCGGGTCTTGCTGCCTGCGCTTATTTTCGTTATCCCAACCTCAATCAGACGTTCCCTAAGTTCCGCCCTCTCGCGCGTAGACAGCACAAGCCCGGCATCGGCAAAGCATAGCCGCAGCGCGATTATCATCTGAACGAGATTTTTATCACTTAACAGAGAGAATTTTGTCCTGTCAACGTTCTCCGCCGGCCGAAGCCGCGGAAAAGAGAACGAAACGTGCGATTGCCAGTACCGCTTGATTAGATAATGCGCGTGCTCGCCGAGTGCAAGCGTCTCAAACCGCCAGTCCGTAAGGCCTAAAAGAGCCCCCAACCCGACCTCACGCATCCCCGCCGCCGCGACGCGCTCGGGCGCGTCCAGTCTGTTATCGTAATCCGACTTCGGCCCTGACGGGTGATAATAACGGTATGCCTTGCGGTTATACGTTTCCTGATACAGCGTAACCCCTTCGATGCCCGCTTTGAAAAGCTCTGCGTATTCGGCTTCGCTCATCTGGTATATTTCTATCGATATAGAGCTGAATTTGCTTTTCAGCTTTTTAGCAAGCTCCGAAAGATAACCGACACTGATAAATTCTCTGTCCTCGCTGCTGACAAGCAATATGTCCCTGAATCCCCCGGCGGCGATAACATCCGCCTCTGCAACCGCCTGCTCTATAGTCAGTCTTTTACGCTGGGATTTGTTTTCCCTGTTGAAGCCGCAATATAAGCAGCTATTTACGCAGTAATTAGACAGATAAAGCGGCGCATACAGCCGAATTGTCCTGCCGAACCGTTGTATCGTAAGCTTCCGTGCCGCTTGTGCCATCTCTTCGAGATAATCCTCCGCCGCCAGCGAGATAAGCGCGAGTAATTTCTCCAAACTATAAATTCCCGCAGGAGCTGCTAAAGCCCTCTCCACATCCCGGCCGTTGATTTCATTGAGTTGCTCCTTCCAAAACTCACCGTCACCGTCGAGTTTTTTTTCGGCCAGTATTGTTTTTATATCCCTCATTTTTCTTTATCTCTCAAAAAGCCCGTCAGCGGACTCGAAGCGCTCGCCTGTTTGTCTGCTGTTGCGGCGCCTGCTTTATACGCTTTCCGCCCCGCCTCGACCGCCAGTTTAAATGCCTTGGCCATCTCCCTCGGCTCGGCCGCCGTTGCGATTGCCGTATTGACCAGAACCGCATCTGCACCCATCTCCATAGCATCCGCCGCATGTGACGGCAGCCCAAGCCCGGCATCTACCACGACCGGCACGTTCGCCTGCTCGATTATAATCTCCAGCGCAGCCCGCGTTTTGAGTCCCTGATTCGAGCCGATAGGGCTGGCCAGCGGCATCACCGTCGCCGTTCCCGCGTCTTCAAGCCGCTTTGCCAGTATCGGGTCTGCGTTGATATACGGCAAAACGGTAAACCCGTCTTTGACTAAAATCTCCGCCGCCTTTAATGTCTCAACTGGATCCGGCAGCAGATAATACGGGTCCGGCGTAACCTCTAATTTTACCCAACTAATTCCCGTCGCCGCTCTCGCCAATTTTGACAGCCGTACCGCTTCGTTGGCGTCCCTCGCTCCCGATGTGTTCGGCAGCAACAGGTATTTTTCGACATCGATTGCGCGGAGCATATCGTCGTCTTTATTTTCGATGTCCACTCTGCGAAGCGCGACGGTAACAATCTCCGTCCCCGATTTCTCCAGCGCATCTGCCATAACCTCGCACGATGCAAATTTGCCTGTTCCCACAAGAAGGCGCGAATCAAATTGTCTGTCCGCAATTACTAACTTGTCCATTCGATTAACCTCCCCCGACAAAGCGCACCAATTCGATGGTTTGTCCGCTGCGAAGCCTTTCCTCTGTGAATTTATTGCGTTCGATTATCCGCCCGTCAACCTCAGCCGCTACCGTCGCCGCCTTGATTCCCAGATGTTCCAGTAAATCTGCCACACTCGAAGGCAACCCTGCCGGGAACTGCCTCTCGACGCCGTTTATTTTCAGAATTTGCATTTTCGCGCCGCCGAATAAAAAAAGCACCCCTGCAAAAGGAGTGCCTCAATAAACTGCTCTTATCCGCCTTCCTTCGCAGGTTTTAACCTGATCAGGTTCATAGGGTCATCGCTGCATCAGCGATTTCTCAGCATTGTGCCGGCACTGCTGCCGGTTCTGCTCCCCTGGCTTATTCAAATTCTATCGAATATATTATAATATATCAGAATGAAACGGAAAGACAAAAATTTCGTTATTCAGCAGCACACCCGCGGTCCCGATATCCACTGGGATTTTATGCTCGAAATGCAGGGAATTCTGCAAACCTACCGGCTCGACAAATCTCCGCAGCAGCTTGCAGATAATCCCGCCGCCGGCGCCGTAAAAATCTCCGACCACCCGCTGAAATTCCTCACCTATGAGGGGCTTGTAAACAAAGGCCTCGGCGAAGTCAGCATAGCCGATTCCGGCACATATAAAATGCCGAACCAGTCGAATGACCGAATTGACCTTGTCCTGAGCGGCAAAATCCTCAAAGGCAAATTCACACTGACCTGCCTCGAAGCCGATAATTGGCAGTTCGTGAAAAGTGATATATAATGAAAAAAGATTGTGGAAGGACGAAGGTGGGATTGACTGAAAAGCAAACAGAAAGATATGCCAAGCACCTGATGCTGGAGCAAGTCGGCGAGGCCGGCCAGCAGAAGCTGCTTTCGTCGAAGGTGCTGATTATCGGCGCTGGCGGTCTCGGCTCTCCCGCCGCATTATATCTGGCCGGCGGCGGCGTAGGCACAATCGGCATCGTCGATTCCGACAAGGTCGAGCTGTCCAACCTCCATCGGCAAATCATCCACCACACCAAAGATTTAGGCGTCGAAAAAGTAAAATCCGCCGAAACCAAAATGCGTTCGATTAATCCCGATGTAAATGTCAAAACTTATCACCCGCGGATAAACTCCTCAAATATTCGGCAGATTATCAAAAAATACGATTTCGTAATTGATGCCTCAGACAATTTCGCCACTAAGTTTCTCATCAATGATGCCTGCTTCTTCGAGAAAATTGCCTTTTCACACGCAGGCGTTCTCAGGTTCGACGGTCAGTTGATGACCGTCATACCGGGCGAGTCAACCTGCTACCGCTGCATATTCAACACCCCGCCATCTGCCGACGTCGTTCCGCCCGCCTCACAGTCGGGCCTGCTTGGAGTATTGCCCGGCGTTATCGGCACGCTTCAGGCAACCGAGGCGATAAAGTATCTGCTCAACCTCGGCGACCTTTTAACCAACACATTACTGACCTACGACCTGTTAAAAATGGAATTTCGCAAGGTCAGCTTCAACCGCAACCCGGATTGTCCTCTCTGCGGCCAAAATCCGACAATCACCGAACTCAAAGATGACATCCAATAACTTCAACATCAAATCGCAGAGGTCAGGCAGCCTCGCGTGGAAGCCAGATGAAGCCCGGAAACAAATCGCCGTTCTTATGAGCGGCGGCGTTGACAGCAGCACAACCGCATACTTTCTCAAGCAGCAGGGCTGGGACATCCTCGGCGTCACAATGAAAATCCCGCTCTCCTCCACCGCGGCCAAACGCACCTGCTGCGGCTCCGACGCTGCCTTTGTCTGCGACCATCTAGCAATCCCTCATTATTTTGTCGATGTTACCGAGCCGTTCGAAGAGCTTATAATAGAACCGTTTCGCCGGTCCTACGCTTCCGGCCGGACGCCAAATCCCTGTGTTGACTGTAACACATTTCTGAAATTCTCTATTCTCTGGGATTTTTTGCAGGAGAAGTTCGGCACCGCCTACCTCGCCACCGGCCATTATGCCCGGATTTATAATGCCAGCGGCTGTGTATACCTCGGCAAAGCAAAAGATACCACAAAAGACCAGAGCTATTTCCTCTACGGCATATCCGATCAGCGTCTCCCCAATCTCCTACTGCCGCTTGGTGAATTCACGAAGGAACAAGTCCGCAAAATCGCCGCCGATGCAAACCTGCCCGTCGCCGAAAAATCCGAAAGTATGGAACTCTGCTTCGCCGGCGAAGGCGACTACCGCGCCGTCCTGACCGACACTTTGCTTAATCAGCCCGGCGACGTAACGGATATGCAGGGTAAAAAAATAGCCGAGCATAAAGGGATAGCGAATTTCACGCTCGGCCAGAGAAGCGGCGTTGGCTTCGCGGGCGGCGTCCCGCTCTATGTCGCAAAAATAGACGCCGAGAAAAACACAATCGCACTCGGCACGAAAGACGAAGTAAGTTCTCGCACCGTCGCCGCTAACCGGATAAATGTTCTCGCCTCCAATGAGCTTACTGTCGGCTCACATTTCTTCGGCAAGATTCGCTCATACGCCGAGTCGTATCCCTGCAAACTCACTGAAATAACCAAAGATACTATGACCGTTGAATTCGACCAGCCCCAGTTTGCCCCCTGTTCCGGCCAGCACCTTGTTCTCTACAACTCAAAAGATTACCTCGTCGCCGGCGGCACAATAATAGAAAACGCGGCGGCCAGTGGTTAATCTTCATATCTCCGGACACGCTCTGCTGGCCCCGGCAAAACGTCTATAACTATACCTCAATCGTCCGATAACCATAAAATAGAACGTTTTTGTAAAATAAAACCGAACCGAAAGATTGTTCTCAGCCTCAAAAATTAACAACGCGAATCAAAACGCCGATTATTAGCGAATCGGCGATACAAAACTGGCAAGGGCGCCGATAAAACCATAAATACCAGAGTTTGGCTGGTTGAATTTGGCGTTATTAAAATATCAGGTATGATTTAAATAGAAGGCGAGTAAAATTATGAAGGGGTCATTTTGTCCAATTTGTGGAGGAGAAATGGGCCCTAAGAAGAACAAAGCCCGTCTCCGCCTGGGGGTCACGCTGATAGAGATATTAGTCGCGATGGCCGCCCTCGTCATAGCGGTGCTCGGAACTTCGTATTTTAGATACTATTCCGCTCTCGACGCGCGCAAAGCCAATGTACAAATAGCCGGCACAAGGGCCGGGTTGCTGCTTTGCGAAAGCTGGAAAGGGCTTAAAGGCGCCGAGACCTACGACCCCGTGGTACACTTCAGTTCAGACATGACGATAACTGAAGATTCCACTATCCCGTTTAGCTCCGAACACGCAATTACCGGCCCCGTCGTGGACGAAGGGTTTACCGAATTGGGAACCTATGCAGTCACAGTAAATGACACTACCTATTACGCTATTCTGTCCTGGAAAGACGTCAGTACCGGCCTAAGAGCGCTGAACATTATCATAGTATGGGAACTGATAGGCAGAGAAGTAACCGACGCAACAGATGTGTCTCGATTGAGGTCTTTTAATCTAACGACCTACACATCGACGTAAAAAACGCAAGGATATAAAAAGATGCCGAAAAATAAAATCACAGCTCGAAGCAGCTTTACGATAATTGAGCTGATGCTGGTCGTAGGGCTTATAGCTATGATTCTTTTTGCCGGTATCGGCATTGTGCTCGTCGACGCCCAAAAAGGATGGAACAGAATGTACGAGCGCATATATTCTGACGTTGTAACCGATGGCTACGCCGCGAGGAGAGCCTTCGACAGAGAAATTAGGCGTGCGAGCGGCGAAAGATTCTTGCTGGACAGTTCCGGCGGTTGGCTCGAAGTTTACAGCTATGCAGACAGCAATTCCATCAATCCCGACCGGTATGCATATTTTTATGAGGACAACGGCTATCTGAAAATTGAGCGCGGCAAGCTGGACCCCAGAGAAACAATAAGCACAAGCACTATTTGCGGGAACGTATCCAGCTGCACCTTTAAGTCTGCCGGCAGGTCCGCCCAAATGCTGCTTACGCTCGACAACGGTTCGCAAACAGTCGATATTGTCTCATCTTCTGTTATGCAAAATTATTAACGAAAAACCTGACAAGGCCGGGTGAAATTATGAACAAAAAGAAACTGACAAAACTGAAAAGGAAAGGATTCACGGCCCTTGTGATGCTCATAATCGCGGTCCTGCTTATAACAGGCATCGGGCTTTTGGGGCTCGGCCTGGACAGCCGTATCCTCGCCATACGAGACACCTCCGGCGTTGCCGCACGCTGCGCCGCCGACTCCGGCTTGACAAAAGCCATCTACGAAATGAACGAAAAATTAAAAGTCAAGCCCTGGGACGACAGCACCCTGCCGCAGGTGACGAACGAATCGCTGCCGAGCTGTAATGCAACTTACAGCTATACAGTTACAGGCGACAGCATTAACGGCTATACCGTTGAATCTACCGGAAAATCCCTGGAGGCGGAAAAAACAGTCCGCTGCGTTTTGGGGCTAATATCACCATTTGACAGCGCTCTTTTTGTTCAGGAAACTCTCATATTAAAACCCGGCACGCAGGTTCTCGGCTACAATTCCGAGGACCCGGAAGATACCGACGTGGACGTAAAGATCGGTACTAACGCTACCGCAGACGGCAGCATAACTCTCGGCAGCGGCGTAAACGTAGATGGAGATGTTGTCGTCGGTCCAGGCGGCGATGTAAACAGCGTTATAGACGACCAGGGAGCTACCACCGGCGACAGGTATGCTATAACTACAGAGACGGAATTTCCAGAAGTAACCGCACCGACACTGTTTGATATGGGGGGGGTAATTAGCGCCCACGGCACGATCATTAAAAGGTATCCCGCAGATAGCGGCGAATATGACGGCATTGAATTGAAAAATGCCGCCAATCCGGGGATATTAGAAATAGACGGCGGAGATGTCGTGCTCTACATTACCGGAGACATCAGTCTCGGCCAGGATTGTGAAATTGTGATAAAAGAAGGCGCATCTCTGGTTTTGTATCTGGATGGCGACTTGAGCACGGATAATGACTCCGGAATCAATAACCTCAATGACCCGGAAAATTTCAAACTTTACGGCACCGGCGAAGAACAGACGATAGACCTTAAAGCTAAGGGCGACTTCCACGGTGCCGTTTACGCTCCTAATGCAGACGTGACTATTTATTCCGGCGGCGATATTTACGGCTCTTTTGTAACCTCGAGCTTTGAGATGAAGAGCAACAGCAATTTCTACTATGATGAGGCGCTGCTAGATGCCGGTTTAGACGATGAAGCTGCGCGCTTCGTAGTGACACACTGGAGCGAGTAGGAGGGAATGGATATAAACATGAGTGAAAAAGAGCTGACAAAACCGAAAAGGAAAGGGTCCACGCCCCTGGTGATGCTCATAATTGTAGTCCTTCTTGTAACAGGCGTGGGGCTTTTGGGGCTCGGCCTGGAAAGCCGTATTCTTGCAATAAGAGATACCGCAGGAATCACCGCACGCTGCGCCGCCGACTCCGGTCTGACAAAAGCCGTCTACGAAATGAACCAGAAATTACAACTTAAACCCTGGGACGACAGCAACCTCCCTCAGTCAATCAACGAAACATTGCCGGGCTGTGACGCAACCTTCAGCTATATAGTCACAGGTGATAGCATCAACGGCTATACCGTCGAGGCTACCGGAAAGTCTCTGAAGGCCGAAAAAACGGTTAACTGCAATTTGGGATTGAAGGGACGGTTTGATTATGCGATTTTAACGCAGACGGACATAGCGCTAAAAAGCGGGGGCACTGTGGACTGGTACAACTACGATGCAAACGACAGAATCTTCTCAATCGGCACCAACAGCACCGAAGAGGGTACCATCAATCTTAAACATGGTGCGACCGTTAACGGCAATGTAATTGTAGGTCCCGGTGCAGACCCGAACGCTGTTATCGACGACTCAGGAGCAACCATCGCCGGCGAAACTTATGCCGCGACCGAGACGTATAACTTTCCTCCGGCAATAGTACCGGCAGCTCTCCAGGGAGAACCTTCACAGGGAGCTTTGGATGGCCCCGCAGTTATAACCGCTTCTGGAAAATATGACAGTATCAACTTGGGCAACAGCGAGATACTTACAATCGACGGAGGTGTTAGTCTTTACATTACCGGCGACGTAACTCTTGGTAATTCCGCCGAACTGCAGATAGTCGACACAGGCACTAATCCTAACGCCTCTTTGACTCTGTATGTAGAAGGCGATGTCGAAGTAAAAACCGGCGGAGCTTTTAACAACCTGGCACAAGACCCTAAAAAATTAAAAATATTTGGTCTGGATAGCTGTCAGAACATCATTCTCAAGAACAGCAGCAACTTTTACGGAACAATTTATGCTCCGAACGCATACGTGGAGATGAAAAACTCCGCCAGCGCCTATGGGGCTGTTGTGGCCGATAGCTTTGAGCAAAAAAATTCTGCCGCCTTTTATTACGATGCATCACTGAGAGACGTGGATATAGAGGAAGCGGAGCGCTTCATAGTGATGCATTGGGGTGAGCATTAAGAAAAAAGGCCGAGTTTAAATTTACGGCTTAGAACTTGAAGCTGCCTTCTGGATTTTGGCCCAGGTGTCGCGGAGGGTCACAGTCCTATTAAAAATCAGTTTGCCACCGGTGCTGTCAGGGTCTGTGCAGAAATAGCCAAGCCGTTCGAATTGATATCGGCTTAGTGGTCTTGCTTCCGCCAGGTTGGGTTCGACACGGCAATCTTTCAGGATTTCCAACGAGTTTGAGTTTAGGTTTGATTTGAAGTCTTTGCCTTCTTCAGCGTCATCGGGATTTTCTTTTTTAAAAAGGTGGTCGTAGAGGCGGACTTCGGCAGGCAGCGAGTGATTGGCTGAAACCCAGTGCAGCGTGGATTTAACTTTCCGGCCGTCGGGGGCGTCGCCGCCTCGTGTGGCGGGGTCGTAGGTGCAGTGCAACTCGACGATGCGGCCGTCTTCATCTTTGACTGCATTTGTACAGGTAACGAAATATGCGTATCGCAGGCGAACTTCCCTACCGGGAGCCAGGCGGTAGAATTTCTTAGGCGGGTTTTCCATAAAGTCTTCCCTCTCTATATACAACTCCCGCGAGAAGGGAACTTTGCGCGTGCCGGCATTTGTGTCTTCGGGATTGTTCACGGCTTCGAGCTGCTCGGTTTTATCTTCGGGATAATTGTCTATCACGACCTTGAGGGGGCGAATCACCGCCATTACACGTGGACTGGTCTTATTTAAATCTTCGCGGAGACAGTGTTCCAGCAGGGCAATATCTATAGTGCTGTTGAACTTATTGACGCCGATAAGGTTGCAGAAATTTCTTATCGCCTGCGGCGAATAACCGCGGCGTCGCAGGCCGCAGAGTGTCGGCAACCGAGGGTCGTCCCACCCGCTGACATGTTTTTCCTTGACCAGCTGCAGCAGCTTGCGCTTGCTCATTACGGTGTATGTCAGATTAAGCCGGGCGAACTCAATCTGCTGGGGGTGATGGACTCCGAGCTGGTCGAGATACCAGTCATATAACGGCCTGTGGTTTTCAAACTCGAGAGTGCAAATCGAATGGGTAATTTTTTCGATGGAGTCCTCAAGACCATGAGCCCAGTCGTATGTAGGATAAATACACCACTTGTTGCCTGTGCGGTGATGGCCAGCGTGCAAAATCCGGTACATAACGGGGTCTCGCATATTCAGGTTCGGATGCGACATATCGATTTTTGCACGCAGGGTTTTCGCCCCGTCGGGAAACTCGCCCGCCCGCATTCTCTGGAATAAATCGAGGTTTTCGTCGATGTTTCGGTCGCGATAGGGACTGTCTTTGCCGGGCGAGGTCAGGGTTCCACGATACTGTCTGATCCCGTCGGCATCGAGGTCGCAAACGTAGGCCTTGCCAGCTTTTATAAGCTGAACAGCATATTCATACATTTGCTCGAAGTAATCCGACGCGTAATATAAGCGGTCCTGCCAGTCCCATCCCAGC
>CAYXUW010000062.1:0-10979 GCA_964468375.1 uncultured Pirellulales bacterium
TGCGGCCCATTTGCTGTCTTCGGGCTCGCCTGCACCGGGGAAGCCCGGCAGTCCTGAACCCTGGATATTCGGGTCCCAGCCAAAAAGGGTGATGTCATAGTTATAATCGGCGCGCACAGGACCAAAGTCGAATGTAACCTCGATGTAGTCTTTTCCCATGCCGGAAGTGGTATGGCCAACATAGATTAAGTCTGAGTATACTTTGGCAAAATCATCCTCATAAGTAGCTCCATCATTATCAATGCGGTCACGCGAACCGGCCAAGTTACCGGAACCATTGGCGGCTGTTACACCATCGATAGTAACTATCGGCAGACCTGAGCCGTAGCCAAAGTCTCTGGTCTGCGCTCCAAGCGGGCCGTCATAGCCGCTCATTTCCCAGGCAATCCAATCGGCCTGAGTATCGTTCGGCCCTGTATGGCCATAAGCATCGATATCGACTTTCAAAAAACATACGTTTGGCGGGGGTTCGTTCGGCGGCGGAGTGCCACGGTCAATTGCAAATGCTGTCATCGGGGGAAGCAGCAGACCGATTAATACACAAATCATTAACAACTTTTTCATTACTCACTCTCCTCCCATTTATGTTTATGTCTATGACGCAGCCGGTACGCAGAAATACTGCTGAAACTACAGAAATTCAGAGAATTGCATAACGGTTTCTCTCATCATCCTCACTCCTTTTAGGAGCTATTGAAAAGCGCCTTTTATTTTATCCGGTTTCCGAGCAAATAGTCAAGGAAAATTTGCCGCTAAATCCGTAAAAACGGCCTTGATTCTGCGGCGGATATGATACAATATTAAAAAGCGACACATCAATCAATTAAAGGCCGTAAAATGGATAAAAAGCACTCGACGTTGTTTAGCGGGCGGACATATTTGTTGCTGTCCGTGCCGGCAGCGGTTCTTATTCTTTTAGCCATCTTTACTCCTCAAAACAAAGAAGCTGAGCCAAACCAAACGCCGGCCGATGCGAACCAGCAACCGGCACAGAAACAGAAAGAGCCAAATAATGTAAAGCCGCCGCGGCTGGAACATACGCACCCGGCCTTTAGTGAGCGCATCGAAGAGAGGGAGAAAATGGTTGTCCGGCAAATCGAGGCAAGGGACGTTAAGGACCCGAATGTTTTAATGGCGATGAAGACTGTGCCGCGGCACGCATTTGTCAGAGTCAGCGAGCAGCGGCTGGCCTATGCCGACCATCCTTTACCTATAGGTTTCGACCAGGCGATAAGCCAGCCGTATATTGTGGCATTTATGACTCAGGCATTAGAGCTGAAACCCGATTCGAAGGTGCTGGAAATCGGCACGGGCTCGGGATATCAGGCAGCGGTCTGTGCGGAGATTGCCGCGGAGGTGTACACCATCGAGATTGTTGGGGGGCTTGCGCTGAGGAGCAGGAAACTGCTTGAGGAACTCGGCTATAAAAACGTTTTTGTCAAAGCGGCCGACGGATATTTCGGCTGGCCGGAGAAAGCGCCGTTCGACGCAATAATCGGCACGGCTGCGGCCGGGCGCGTACCTCCGCCGTTGATTGAGCAGTTAGCCCTGGGCGGGAGAATGATTCTGCCTGTGGAGGGCAAATACGGATTGCAGTATCTGGTGCTGATAACCAAGGACAAGCAGGGTAATCTCAGCAGAAGAAGAGTCCTGCCCGTTCGATTTGTGCCGATGGTCGGCGAGGTGATGGAGCCGAAAGAGAAATCGTCGGAATAGTTTCATCAGCAGGTAAGGTGCAGGGCGGCGGCGACATCTTCGCCGGCCTGCGACATCTCGTTAAACTTTTGGACAGCTTTGTTGGTATCGAGCGCTTCCAGCTTGATATTATGTTCCTGCAGGAGCCGGCGGGTCTGGTCGGCTATTTTCATACCCCCTGATGCACCGCAGCCAACGACCAAAACAGATGGTTTGGCTGCGATTATAGTTTCTATGTCTTCGGGGGATAACAGATGTCCCTGCTTTCGCCACCAGCTGGAATCGACGGAGCCGCCGAGGATTATGCAGTCGCTGGTGTAGCTTGTGCCGTCGATGACTATTCGGCCGAATTGGTATGAATCAATGTGCATCTTTATTTATCCCGCCCAGAGATAATACTATAACGGAGCAGGAGGGATTCGAACCCCCGTTACCTTTCGGTAAAACGGTTTTCAAGACCGTCGCGATCAACCACTCTGCCACTGCTCCGAGAGATTAATTATTGTAAACCAAAGGCCTTTTTGCAAGTCAATTAGGATAAAGCTGCGCTAAGCTCGGCTTTTTAAATGATTAGTGCGATGCGGTATTATGGCCGGTGCAGAAATAAAAACCGGGGCAGGATAAAAAGTTGGGGGTTTGCGTTAGTAACTGTTGGTATTATAGCTTGCGGTTCGCTGGGCCTTTCGCACACGCCGGCGGTTCTTCTCAGAGGGCTTCTCATAGTAGGCATTACGCTTCATATCCCTGATTAAACCCTCTTTTTCGCACAATTTCTTAAATCGTCTCATCATCTGCTGGACCGATTCGCCTGTACGTGATTTGACTTTCAGCATATAAAAAGGACCCTTTCAATCCCGCATAAATTACCAATATCGACACTGTTTACTAATTCACTATATAATTCGTCAGGAAACAGCGAAAGCTGTTAGTCTAACTTGGATTTTACGGCTTATCAAGCCAAAAAATCTTCATCGGCTGTTTTTTTGCAAAAACCGACTTTTGGGCTTCAAAAGTAGGTTTTGGGGTCTAAAAACCCACAAACCGCTCGATGTTCCGATTTCATTGAGTAAAACGGATAAATATGGTAAAATAAGGGTTGAAGAAGTGATTTTGGAGCGTTTTTAATTGGGAAAACTGCGAGAGACGCTAAAAGTCAGGAAGGAACGGGCCATTTTAGTCGGCGCCGTTCCTAAGGATGCCGCGGGGTTGCGCGCTCGCGGCGACGGGGACGATTTGGCTGAGCTTACGGCTCTGGCCCAAAGTGCCGGGGCGGTTGTGGTTGATAAATTCCAGCAGAAAATCCAGACAATAAACCCGGCCACATATATAGGCAAAGGCAAAGCCGGCCAGCTCGGCCGGCGGGTCAAGCGGTTCAAGGCCGACGTTGTCATATTCGACAACGACCTGTCGCCGCGCCAAATCCACGAGCTTGAAGAGATTGCAGCAGCCAAAGTGCTCGACCGCAGCGAGCTGATTCTGGACATATTCGCCACAAGAGCGAAGACGAAACAGGCCAAGCTGCAGGTCGAACTGGCCCAGCTCGAATATACGTATCCGCGATTGACCAGGATGTGGCTGCACCTGGACAGCGTGGCCGGCGCGGGCGGAGCAACCACGGCAGGCGCCGTCGGCGGCATAGGCACCAGAGGGCCGGGCGAGCAACAGCTGGAAATCGACCGCCGATTGGTCAGCAAGCGAATCACGGAATTAAAACGCGAGCTCACGAATATAGACAAGCGGAAGGTTCGCGAAATTGACGGACGAAAAGGTCTGTTTAAAATCTGTCTTGTCGGATATACCAATGCGGGCAAAAGCACGCTGTTAAACGCGCTTACCAATGCGAATGCAGTCGTCGAGGACCGGTTATTCGCAACGCTGGATACCCGAACGAGAAAATGGACGCCCACCGGCGGGGTCGAGATGCTTTTGAGCGACACGGTCGGCTTCATAAAAAATCTGCCCCACCAGTTGGTCGCCTCATTCAGAGCGACGCTCGAAGAGGCCATCAACGCGGATTTGCTCCTGCATATAGTAGATGTGTCCAATCCGGATACGCTGAAACAGATTGAATCCGTTAATAATGTTCTGGCGGAGATTGACTGCGGCGATGCGCCGACTCTGAAGGTATTTAACAAGGTTGACAGTATCAGAAAAATCGGCGAGCTCGAGATGCTGCAGACGCTGTTTCCCGATGCGGTGTGCATATCAGCCAAAACAGGGCTGGGGCTGGAGGAACTGGGCGAGGCGGTATTGGAAAAATACAAAGGCGGCGAACTCCTGCTGCGCCTGAGCTGCAGCCAGTCGAACGGCAAAATCCAGAGCTTTCTGCGGGCATACGGGCAGGTATTAAAAGAGCAGTATCTCGACGGCTCCGTTCTTATCGACGCCAGGCTCGGCCGAAACCAACTGGCCGGGCTGAAGAAACTGCAGCCGAACAAACTGGAAATCGTCTCCTGATAAATTGGCTTCCTACGCCCTCGCTGAACAAGCAATCCCCTTAATGTAACAGAGATGTCTATTGAGTATTTATTTTGACATATCTGCTAATCTTAGGTATGGTAATACTTACGTATAATTTGTTTGTTTTTCAATTTTTATAGAATTGTTGTTTTTTGGGAATTTACGGCTTTTTAGAGGGAAGGGATTTATAAAATGAGTAAGAATAAAACAAATAAAGAATTGCAAGTATTACAGGATATGCTTTCATCTCTTTCAGAATTTGATAAGAAAACCCAGATAAGAATGATTCAGAGCATCTTAGCCTTTCTAGGCATTAGCTCCAATGAATTAGGTAGGAGTCTCCGACTCTCTTCCATAACAGCAAAACCTGAAGAGCTTCCGTCTTCCACCTCGCCTTTCTCAGATCGCGAAGAAATGTCTCCGAAGGAGTTCATTTTTTACAAAAAGCCATATACCGATGTTGAACGTATCGCTTGCCTTGCTTATTACCTAACTCATTATCGCAATACTAGACACTTTAAAACTGTCGATATAAGTAAACTCAACACAGAAGCTGCTCAAATTAAATTTTCCAATACGGCTTACGCTGTTCAAAATGCTGCAATAAAAGGCTTCATTGTGCCTTCTACAAAAGGTAACAAACAGTTAAGCGTAGTTGGTGAACAGTTTGTACAGGCACTTCCAGACCGAGACTCAGCCAAAGAAGTTGTAAGAACCCTTCTGAAGAGAGCGCGAAAAACGAGACGTTCAAAAAGCAAGACCAAGAAAAAGGAATAACTGGAATGGCCAATAGAGGATTGCGGATAGCGATTTTTAACCACAAGGGAGGTGTCGGAAAAACAACTTTAACCGTAAATATCGCCGCAGCCCTTGCGGAAAGAGGAAAAAATATACTTCTTGTCGACTCGGATCCTCAATGCAACCTTACTTCCTATCTTATAGAGGATTCTGTAGTTGATGGCTTACTTGACAACTCAAATACAACCCAGGGCCAAACTGTTTGGTCGGCTTTAAGGCCTGTTTCTGAAGGCACAGGACCTCCCAAGGAAATAAAACCCATAGAAACTCCTCCGCCTACTATGTATCTTCTTCCGGGAGATATAAGACTTTCTGACTTCGAAGCAAGATTACATGTTTATTGGGGAGAATGTTTTCAGCGACAAATCCGAGGTCTTAACGTAACGTCCTCTCTGAGTAACTTGGTTTCACTCTATGTGAACAATATGAAAATCGATTATGTTTTTTATGATACTGGACCCAATATAGGTCCTTTGAATCGAATCATTTTATTGGACTGCGATTACTTCATTGTCCCGGGGGCTTGCGACCTTTTCTCTGTAAGGGCATTAAAAACTCTCGGCCACACATTGTCCAACTGGATAGAAGATTGGCGAATAGTTAAATCTCTCGCTCCCGATGATATTGCTTTGCTGCAAGGTTTTCCTAGGTTTCTTGGGTACATTCCTCAGAATTTCAACGTTTACGGCCAAGCAATGGCCAAAAATCACGCTAGTTATCTTGCGAAATTTGAGAGACAGCTTTACAAAGACGTAGTAGCAGAACTGAGAAAAATCAACAAGACTTTAGTTCCTTCTCTGGGTTCAGAGATTCGCAAGCTAGGCCTCGTAAAAGACTTTGCTACACTTGTAGCCCGCTCACAAGAGCAAGGTGTTCCGCTATGGCGCGTTAAAAGAACCCCTGCTTATAGAAAACAGAGTGCCCACAGAACTTTCGAAAAAATAGCAGATTCTATTATAAAGTATACCGTTTGAGTTTAGCAATAGTGACAACTTCAACCAGACAATATAGTGAAAAAGTAGTTAAACAAATCGACAATGCCGTAAGATATTACCGGGAAAGATCTTATATTTTTAGCCAATTAGCTTTGGGTCTACATGACAGTCTTTTAGCCGAACCTGAATTAAAAAAATTAATACACTCGGCCAAACAAAGGCCAAAAGATCCTGAGCACCTTCGCGACAAACTATACCGCTATGCATGGAAAGCAAAAGAGGAAAAGAAAAATTTCGACATAACAACACAGAATCTTTTTACTAAAATAGACGATCTTGCCGGTGTGCGTTTAATTCATTTACATACTAAGCAAATGGTTATTATACATCCTCTCCTTCTCAAGTTTTTTAATGAGCACAAATATACTATTGAAGGAAAACCAACAGCTTTCACATGGGACAACGAATACGCCAATTTCTTCAGGTCGATCAAAATTCGCATAGAAAAAAGAGACTCTATGTACACTAGTGTCCATTACATTTTGAAGCCTAGTCGCAAAACAAAAATGCGGTGTGAGCTTCAAGTAAGGACTCTGGCAGAAGAAATATGGGGCGAAGTTGACCATACTATAAACTATCCATATAAAGTGGATAGTGTAGCTTGCACAGAACAGCTTAATGTCCTTGCAAGAGTAGCCTCTGGTTGCACAAGACTTGTCGATTCTATATTCGCTTCACATAAGGATTATCTAGACCAGCAGAAAGAAAAATCCTCCCCTTGCAAATGTTGATCTCCAATAAATAAACAATAGCTCTCCCAAACTAATTTCTCTCATCGATTAAATCTAATTGTGTTTTGCTGACACAATCTTCAATTTTTTTCTCCGCCATCGCTAAACAAATCTTACCCCATTTCCCAATTTCCCACAATCTTTAAAAACTGCTCGTGCGGCCTTCTGCTCGGATACTTACTTTACTGCCCGCCTTCGGCGAACTACTGTTCGTTTCCGACTCGCGGGCATCCGGCAGCACAAACAATATGGGCGAATTCGTACAGGGGATCTGGGGGAAAAAATTAAAAAATATTTTATTTATTGTTCTAGGTTATCTTCTGTTGCTGGTCTTTTTACTGCATCAAGTTTACTTTGTTTATATGCTTCTAACAGAGTACTTTTGAGTATATCTGCAGAAGTCGAATATCTTGGTTTTGGTTTCTCAATAATATTTTTTAAATCTTTTAATGTAGCTGTTGTTTGTTCATTTAAGTTTACTGATCTCTCCAATAATTTAATAAAAGATTGAATAACATCATCCTTTCCTAATTGCGCTTTCTCAAACAATTTAAGTTTTTTAAGTTGGATATAATGCTGAACTTGAGAATGAAACTGGTCGGGTTTTAGATTGATAGCTTCGATACGCTGTTTAATTTCTGTTTTTGCTAAAACAACCTTTTCGTAGTCTCTATCAAGAAATATAGCTTTATTTTCTTCAATATCGAAAGGTACTTCTTCACCGGTTCTTATCAGATGAATTACAGGTTTTTGTGAACAATGACGAACACCAAGCTCAAAGAAAACGTTCGGATTGTAATACGTCAGGTCAGCAATTACCAAATCGGCCTCAAACATACGTTCTATAATATTTAACATCAAAAGGCCGATTTCTGGGTCATCGGCTCTTTTAGGTTTTTCGTAACCACATTCAACTGCAACAGGTTCTACGACATTTTTTCTGACAAAATCAGCCCATTTTCTTGTATCAGTTTCAGGCTTATCCAGTGCACATATTATAAAGCAAGTTTTTTTATCAGCCATTTCAATCCCTTTCAAAAATACCGCTTTGGCTCCCTCCAATTTTACCCCATTTCCCAATCTTATACAATCCATAAAAATCTGCTTGTTTTGCCTCCTGCTCGGATACTCATTTTTTGTATGCCTACAGCATATTCACTGTCCGTTTCCGACTCGCGGGCATCCGGCAGCACAAGCAATAAATGTTTAAAAGCCCTCCGTTAATTTAGGCAACTTTTGATTGTTTTTGTCATCTTTTGTAAACTTTTGAACGTTTGTTAATATAACAGCGCCGTTGCCCCCTTTCACCGCATTTTACAAATTGACGCAAAGCGTCATCCCGACCGAAGCGGAGGGATCTATCCTAAAAGCCCCCGCGGCGCCTGAGCGGGGTACAACTTTTCCCTTGATTTTTGCCCGAAATTTGGTATAATACTCCCCAGTCCCTCAGGGACTGCATATCGCCACCGAGTGGCAAGGTCGTGGGACCAGCAGGTCCGGGTCAGAAACGACTTAATAATTTCAACTTTGTTAGTGGAGTTCAACTGTTTATACAGCAGTTGGAAACCCAAACGGAGATTGTCTATCATGACAGGAAAAATCAATCATATTGAAGTTAATTATGCAAAACAAACCCAATTTCAGAAATGCTCAAATGTTCATAACTTTAGTAACAGCAATGACTACGAACAAAAAACTACGAACTATGAACTACTCAAAACAAAGCCAATTCAAACCCAATTCAAACCCAAACAAAGCCAATTTCAAAAGCAATATTATGAATGGTAAACCGATTGCAATTCCCAAGTTTGCCACTATAATCTGGTTGATTCCGCCGAAGGCACAGAGATGCAGAAGAAGGATGATATGATGAGGAACAGATATAAAAATTCGGGAACGGTATTGGCAGGTGCAATCTTATTGATAATTGTCGCTTTAATAGCTTTAGCAATTGTCAGGTCCATCTGGGTCGATGCGGCAAATAATTATTATGATAAATTAATATCAGCATACATAGAAGAAACGGCATATTATTACGAAGGCGACCGAGATAAGCTGAAGAAGAGACTGCTGGAGGATGATATATTCATCAAAATACATAAATGGGACAGAGAAAGCTTTGTCAAAGACAAACAATTATATAACGATATGATAAGAACACAGGCCGAGCAACAGAAGAGAAAGGAAGAAAAAGCATCAGGTGACGTAGAAACGCTGATAAATCTATAAAAAAAGTGTGAAGATTGCGAACAGGAAGGACAGGAGCATAAGGCAAAACAGCAGTGGACGAAAGAGCGGAAGACCGCCGCGGCCTTCGGCCTCGCAATGACAAACACATTGCAATTTGGCGGTTTGGCCGTATAATCTCCTCTATGTTCGGGAATATCTCAATAATCGGCGACGGTGCGATGGCGACGGTTATGGGTATGCTGCTTTGCGAGAAGGGCATACCGACGCGGATGTGGGGTTATGACAGCGAGCAGTTAAGCCAGATTGAGAAAACCAGAGAAAACAAAAAATTCCTGCCGGGCTATAACTTGCCTGAAAATCTCACCTTTCAGAGCAATGACAAGCAGATAATGGAGGGTGCCGATTTAATCATATCGGCTGTGCCGTGCCAGTTTATGCGGGGCGTCTGGGACAGACTTAAGAATCATTTCCCAAAAGAGACGGCGGTACTTTCGGTAACCAAAGGCATTGAAAACGGGACACTGCTGCGTCCGAGCCAGATACTTGCGGAAATAATCGGCAAAGATATCAAGTGCATTGTTTTGAGCGGGCCAACCATTTCCGACGAATTGGCAAGACGGCTACCCGCGACGGCGGCGGCCGCCTGCAGCGATGAGCGGTTGGCAAAAGAAGCTCAGCGAACCTTCTCAACTCAGTGGCTTCGTGTTTATACCAATACCGACATCGTCGGCGTCGAGTTAGCCGGCGCGATGAAGAATATTATTGCTATAGCTGCGGGCATTATAGACGGGATGGGCGCCGGCGATAACGCGAAGGCGGCTTTGTTAAGCCGGGGGCTGGCCGAGATAACCCGGCTGGGAATCGCCTGCGGCGCAAAGCCAAAAACGTTTGCGGGATTAACAGGTCTGGGGGACCTTGTAACAACCTGTATTTCTCCTACTGGCAGAAACCGCTCGTTCGGCGAGAGAATAGGCAAGGGCCAAACCGTGGAGCAGGCTCAGCGAGCGACTGAATCGGTCATTGAAGGTATCGCCACCTGCAAATCGGCTGTTGAGCTTGCCGGTAGATACAAAGTCGAGATGCCGATTACCCAGTCTGTTTATGAAATACTGTTCGAGGGCAAATCGGTGCAGAAAGCGATTGCCGATTTAATGACACGCCAGCTCAAGGCCGAATAAATCACTTTTCCAATAACTGAAAAACGCGCGGGGGAATTCGTCCTATAAAGTTTATTTTTCTATCAGTTTAGAAATCCAACGCGAATCTGCTTAGCTCAGCAGAATAAAAACCGGCGGGCGGGCAAAAAAACATCTAAGTGCAGGATGTATTTGGCCGAAAAGTCCAATACTGAAAACAGCGGCGGATGCAGGCATTGTTGTGCGATTTTCATCGGAGCCAAAATTACTTGGGATAATGTAAAATCTATTCACTTAAAAAGGATTATAATATGGCGCATATAAATGAGATACTGACAGAGGCGATAAAGGAAAAAGCGAGCGACGTGCACATCAATGTCGGCATGCCGCCGACATATCGGAAAAACACAGAGCTGATCTTGATGGACTTTCCCGCTATCAGTAATGAAGACGCAAAGCAGATGCTTCTTTATATGGTCGGGTCGGACAGATTTAACAGATTCCAAAAAGACCAGGACCTCGATTTCTCAACAACCACCGAGGGCCATAACCGGCTGCGCGTTAACGCTCATTATCAGCGTGAGACGATTGCAATTTCGTTCAGGGTGATTCCGAATCAGATTCCGTTAATAGAAGACCTAAACCTTCCGGCAGTGGTCAAGGGGTTGACCGACCTGCCGAGAGGTCTGGTATTAGTAACGGGTCATACCGGTTCCGGCAAAAGCACAACGCTGGCTGCGATGATAGGGATGATAAACAAAAAATTCAAAAAACGCATAGTTACGCTAGAAGACCCTATCGAATACCTGTTATCAAACGATAAGAGTATGATAGAACAGCGTGAAATCGGCGCTGACTGTCCGGATTTTGCTTCGGGGCTGCGGCACGTTCTGCGGCAGGACCCCGATATCATTATGGTGGGCGAGATGAGAGACCTCGAAACCACAGGGGCAACAATCACCGCTGCTGAAACC
>CAYXUW010000062.1:10989-14162 GCA_964468375.1 uncultured Pirellulales bacterium
CGATAAATTCTTCTCAAACAATAGAGCGTATCATAGATATTTATCCTGCAAACCAGCAGGATCAAATCCGCACGATGCTGGCCAATACATTGCAGGCGGTTATCTCACAAACACTTTTCAGACGAGTGGATGTGCCCGGGATGGTGCCCTGCACGGAAATTCTGCTGTGCACCACAGCAGTGAGAAACTGCATCCGCGAGAATAGAATTTACGAAATACCCAATATTATTGAGACTTCCCGCCGTCTTGGCATGCAGAATATAGACCACAGCATTGTCGATATGTACTTCAAAGGTTTCATAGACAGAAACGAGGCCATTACAAGGTCGACCAATCCCAGCAAGATGGAAAAGGAGCTAACGCCTCGGGAAGAGGTTGCAGCAGCCCAAACCCCTGTTCCTGAAGCTGCCAAGAAATAAGCTTTGGCCAGGGTGGGGGCGTTTTCGGAAACGGTAATAAGTTCACAAATTTGCCATAACTGCTTTTAATATCGCATCTTAAAGCTATCAGCAAAACCCCCAACGGCATCCTTTCGCAGTTTTATAACAAAATTCTTGATTTTTGTGCTCTTTTAACGATAGTATAGGCCAACTACTCAAGGGCGGTTAGCTCAGCTGGCTAGAGCGCCTGCTCGACACGCAGGAGGTCGTTGGTTCAAGTCCAATACCGCCCATTATTTCAAGCCGGCGAAGCCAAATCTAAGTATCTAAATTCGTGCTCGCTTTCTTAATTGGCATTTCCAACTTAAAACCTGTTATTGAGATGGGCTTATAGTAATAATAGCCTTTGCGCTTTTAAACACAATATTACCGCTAATGCGGGTCGTATCAGCTTGCGCATCCGCTTCGTTATCATAGGTGTTAAAGGATAAAAAATTGCGCAGAAACAACTGCAAAACAAAAACGTCGAAGAAAATTCAGAGTTTAACCGTTGATTTGTCCCATAAAAATGTCCCCCTTGGCCGAAGTGACGGATTCTCCGAATTGCAAAGCGCCCGCTTTCAAATAAATTTGTGATTTTTGGCCTCCGAGAATTTTTTTTGTATACTTTATAATACAACATCAGGCGGTATTAAACGAGTTTTGTTTATTATTACGAGCTTTCTGCTCATTATGGCTATACGGTTAAACGAGAATAAAACGCCCGCTGACGGGGCGGTTAGAAATTGCAAAGTAAAAATTATTTTTCGGAAAAGACTTATTTAATGGCGACTGATTAAGGCGGCCGAATGAAAACTACACAAGACACTTCCAATACCATTGCCCAAAAAGAGAGGTCAGACTTTCTGTTCGGCGAACTGCTTGTTTCCAAAGGCCTCTTGAGCAGCGAAGAACTGGACAAGGTACTAAAGGAACAGCACGAACACGGCGGGCGACTGGGTGAAGCATTGCTTCGGCTTAATATGCTCAGCGACGAAGATGTTACTCTTGCGCTGGCTGAACATCTATCGATGGAATATGTTCGTCTTGACGATATCAGCAAGATAGATGTGGGTATGGCCCGAAAGCTGCCTGAAGCCATTGCTAAAAGATTTTGCCTCGTGACTATCAACGAAGAAGATGACAAAGTTATCGTGGCAATGGCCGACCCGCTAAATGTTGTAGCAATAGACACAATCGCACTGAAAATAAAACGTCAGATTAAAGTAGTAATCAGTTCGCCCAAAGAAATTAATCGCGCAATAGAGACGATTTATCACGGCTCCGACGTCGAGGAACAGCAGCTACGCGACCTTGTTGAGCTTGAAGGTGAAAAGATAGAAGCCGTTGAGGAGATTCAGGAGGAAGAGACAGACGGTGGAGGCGAAGAAGCGGCAACGAGAGCGCCTGTAATTCGTTTCGTTGATTTGCTGCTGAGTCAGGCAGTAAAAAGCAGGGCAAGCGATATTCATATCGAGCCGCAGGATAAATCGATGGTGATTCGAATGCGTGTTGACGGCGTACTTCGTGATATGGTACCTCCTGCGAGAAAGATGCAGGCGGCGGTACTTGCCAGGGTTAAGATTCTTTCGGATATGGATATTGCCGAACGCAGACTGCCTCAGGATGGTCGGTTAAAAATAAAGGCCTCCGGCAGAGAAATAGATGTCAGAGTCTCGTCAATTCCGACGATATACGGCGAAAAGATAGTTATGCGAATCCTCGATTCGGCATCGGCAAGCCGTTCACTGGACGAACTGGGGTTCGAGGAGACACGTCTCACAGAACTCAAAAACGCACTATCGCAACCCCACGGCATCATAGTCGTAACCGGCCCGACTGGAAGCGGTAAAAGCACCACATTATACGCCGCGCTGAATTATCTAAAGGACCCGACGGAAAACATTACCACTGTAGAAGACCCTGTCGAATACCGACTGGCCGGGATTAACCAGATTCAAATAAAGCCCGAAATCCATCTCGATTTTGCAAGATGTCTGAGGGCGATTTTGAGGCAGGACCCGGACATAATCTTAATAGGCGAAATAAGGGATAAGGAAACGGTTGAGATAGCAATAAAAGCTTCTCTGACGGGTCACTTGGTTCTGAGCACTTTCCATACAAACGATGCTCCAAGCGCCATAAGCAGATTTCTTTATATGGAGATTGAGCCGTATCTACTTGCTTCTACGCTTAACCTGGTCGTGGCTCAAAGACTGGTGCGCAGAATCTGTGAAAAATGCAAAGAACCCATCAAGCTTAATGAGGAGGTCATCAAACACCTGAAAATCAGCCCAGAGCAGGCCAAAGACGCTGTTTTTTATCACGGGAAGGGTTGTAATGCCTGTGGGAAAACAGGGTATAAAGGCAGATTGCCCATATTTGAATTTTTAGTTATGAGTAACGACATCAGAGAAATGGTAATCACAGGGTCCAATGAAAGGGAAATCAGAGCAAAGTCAAGACAAAAAGGATACGGCGGATTACTCGAAAGCGGCGTGAGCAATATGCTGAAGGGTTTGACCACCGCCGAGGAAGTCCTAAGCACGGCGTTCACGGAAGACATAGAGGCGGAGTAAAGAGATAAATAAATATTAAGGGTAAATAAATGAAAGCTTATAAGTATATCGCCCGAGACTCATCGGGGCAGCGAAAAGAAGGTGTCAAAGAGGCAGCATCTTCGAATGATGTGCTTAGCTGGCTTCGTGAACAGGGAGCTACTCCCATCTCCATCAATGAGCTAAGCGGGGGTAC
>CAYXUW010000063.1:0-13948 GCA_964468375.1 uncultured Pirellulales bacterium
GCGCAGAACAGCTACTCTAACTGCAGATGATAATATCCAGACGGGCTATCCTAAAATGAGCTTTTATTAGGATAGTCCCAATTATGTTATGCATAGTTTCGCAGATTTTCCTGACGGATGTGTTGTGGTAAATGCAGGTGAGGTATTGAAGATTGTAAATGACGAATCTTATTCCCTGAATGCTATGGTTGTCGGTTATTTTTATGATGTTCCCTAATTTAATTTAATAAGGAGTAGAAAATGAAAACGAAAAAGACATTAACGATTCTTATTTTGGCGGGGATTGGGGCGTTCGCCCTTTTGGCCGTAGCGGGTGATTTGGAGCCGAGCGGGCCGCCAGCTTCGACGATGAAGACTCTGGATGAGGTCGAGCCGAGGATACCGATTCATTCATCGGATTTGCCTTTGGTCATAACAGAGCCGAATTCGTATTATTTTGCTGAAGACATTGATTTCGAACCCAATGACACCCACGCGATTACAATCGAATGCGACGATGTCACGATTGATTTGATGGGTTATACACTGAAAGGCCCGGATTCAGGAGATAAAAGCGGGGTTTTTATGAGCGGCCAGAGCAATGTTGAAATACGTAATGGAACAATCAGAGATTTTGGCAGCTGTGGTATCAATGAAAACAGTTCAACTGGTAACAGCCATCGGGTTGTCGATATGCGAGTAGTGTCCAATACACAAGGTATTTCGCTTAGCGGGTATGGGCACATTATTAAGGATTGCACCGCATCATATAACGTCTCAATAGGCATAAGCGTAGGAAGCGGCGGGATGATAACAGGCAGCGCAGCCCGCAGCAACGGAGGGTGGGGTATTTATGGCTCCAACGACTGCACACTGACGGATAACGTGGCATACTACAACAGCTCTTACGGCATTTATGCTTACTACAGCGGCACTATTACAAATAACACCTCAAACTACAACAGTATCGGGATACGAGCTAATTTCAGCAGCTTAGTCAGCGGCAACACGGTCAACTATAACAACGAAGACGGAATTGAGGTACAATCCGACAGTGTGGTTTTTGGAAACGTTTGCTCCGATAACGACACTGCGGGTATTCAAGCTGGCAGCACGAAAAACCGGATTGAGCAAAATCACGTTCAAGGTAATGGAATCGGTATCGATGTGGATGGGGCCGACAACCTGATTGTCAAGAACAGCGCTGCTAACAACACTACCGAGTACGATATCGTCGGAGGAAACAAGGTTGGGACAATAAGTACCGACCCGACTGTGGCAGGGCCGTGGGATAATTTCGATTTCTAAAATAAAGGAGAATTATAATTATGAGAACCCAAAAAACGATGCTGATGATGGGTTTGCTGGCTTTGGCAGGGATAGCAGCGATATTTTTACCTGCTTATGCCGGGGATTTGGAGCCGAGCGGGGCGCCTGCGCCGACGATGAAAACTCTGGACGAGGTTGAGCCGAGGATAGCAATTCATGCCTCGGATATGCCGCTGACAATCACCGAGCCGAACTCGTATTATCTGGCGGAGGATGTAAATTTCACGGACGATGCCAACAACGCCATTACTATCGGATGCGATGACGTTACCATCGACCTGATGGGTTACACCCTCAAAGGGCCGGATTCAGGGAGTACTCGCGGGATATATATGTATGGACGCAACAATGTGGAGATACGCAACGGGACAATCAGAGACTTTGGTTCCCTTGCTGTTTATGAGGGCGGCAGTAACGGCAACAACCATCGATTAATCGATATGCGATTTCTGTCCAATGGATCTGGTGTTTATCTTAATGGCGGCGGACATCTGGTGAAGGACTGCACCGCGGCGGACAATACCTCTTCTTACGGCATGGCCGTTGGCTACGGCAGCACGGTGACCGGCAACACGTGTCACGACAACGTCGTTTACGGCATATTCGCTGACTCCAGCGGTAGGGTTTCCGGCAACATCTGCTATAACAACGGACAATACGGCATCTACACTAACTCCGGCTGCACGATAACCGGCAATACGGCAATGAATAACACAGATACCGGTATTTATGCTTCTGAATACTGCCTTGTTGACCAGAATACTGCATATGGCAACGGGACTAATATGTCTACCGAGACAGGATGTGTGTTAGGAACCAACTGTGCCCCGTAACATAAAAATGAGGTTTAGAAAGGACAAAGAAAATGAAACTTAATGATATAATTAAGAGCTGGTTTGTTTGTATGGTATTAATCGGCGCAGTAAATATCGGCTTTGCTGAGAATATTGACCCGAATGATGATGGTTCGCAATACTCATACGGCGAGAATGTCGGCTGGCTTAATTTTGAGCCGAGCGAAGGGCCCGGCGTTACCGTCAGCAGCACGGAACTTACCGGCTACGTATGGGCGGAGAATATCGGCTGGATAAATCTGTCGCCTGCATCTTACGGCGGCGTGGTAAACGATGGTGCGGGGAATCTGTCCGGCTACGGCTGGGGAGAAAATGTCGGCTGGATAAATTTCGGTCCTACATACGGCGGAGTAACTATTGACATTTATGGTGATTTCAGCGGATGGGCGTGGGGCGAGAATATCGGCTGGATTAACTTTGATTCCGCCGACCTCTACGGCTACGGTATTAAAGCGTGCAAGGTTAGTTTCGAGGATTTAGGGAACTTTGTTGACCAGTGGCTTTTGACCGGAACTCTGGAAGCTGATTTGAGCGGCGATAACGAGGTTGATTTCGTTGATTACAGTATTCTTGCGGATTACTGGCTTGATTACTGCCCGGATGATTGGGCGTTATGAGCAGGCCCTATTGAAAATTGTGTGAATCGGCCCGGCTCGAATTGTTCTATCAGCCGGTGAATATCGTCGGCGGTAATAGCTTTTATGGCGTCAATGTCGTCTTCGATGTTGCGATATTTCTCTAAGTATATCCAGTTGCCGCCGAGGTCTGTCAGCCGACCCATCGGCAGCTCGTTTTTTATTACCACTGCACTTAGTATTTTGTTTTTTGCCGTTGTTATTTCATCGCCGGTTACGCCGCTTTGGGACAAACTCTTGAATATATTCTCAACGGTGTCGAGCACTTTGCCGATGTTTTCACTGCTGCAGCGGATGTAGCTGTAGAACGCCCCAGTGCCATCCATCGGCGAAAATTGCATCGTCGCCGCCTCTGCCAGTGCTTTGTCGACCAGCTCCCAGTAAAACCGTGACCCCACATTGTCTCCCACGATGGTCCCCAAAAGCAGTGCCGCAAACCTGGCGGAGTTCTGCGCACTCGGAGCGGCAGACATTAGGCATATATGCTCCCGCATAAGGTTCGTTTTTTCGATTCGCTCCTTTTTTTTGCTGCCCGCTGGGTCTTCCAGTTTTCTGGAGGTGGTTTGCTTTTGCCATTTCTCGCAGTCCTTTTCCACAATGTCGCAGATCTGTTCCCAATCGAAATTGCCCGCAAAAGCCGCAACCATGTTATTCGGTGCATAGCGCCTTATAAAATAATCCCGCATTTGCTCAGCCGTTAAATTATTTATACTTTCCTCGCTGCCGAGAACACAGTAACCGCAGGGATGATTATCGAAGTGCAGACCTTTGCATTTTTCCATAACATCGTAATGCGGCATGTCCTCATACATCGCAATTTCTTCTTTGATTACATTTTTCTCCATATCAAAGTCTTCGTTTCTCAGTGCAGGCCTCATCAGCTCTGTCCATAACTTTGTTACATCGACCAGATACTCCGGTAAGACGGCTGCATAAAAAACGGTATTTTCCTCGCCGGTAAATGCGTTAAACATCGCTCCTGTTCTGTCAAACGCTTCGTTGACTTCGAGCGCGCTTAGCTTTTCAGTGCCTTTGAATAACATATGTTCCAGGAAGTGTGACACGCCGTTTATCTGCTTTGTCTCGTCTCGTGAGCCGGTTCTGACGAAAAATCCCACCGCCGCCGATTTGGCGGATTTGTTGACCTCGCCGATAACGGCAAGGCCGTTTGCCAGTTTCTTTTTCTTGAATTCCATATTTTGCTTTATTTAACTTTTATTTTCCTCGGTCCGATTGTAACCACTGTAAAGTTTTTGAATTTGTTATTTCTCAGAAAATCAAGGACTGTTTCTGTTGTTGTTTGTTCTATTTTGTTTTTAATTTCATCTAAGCTTCGAACCCTGCCCAGCATGTAATAATCGCCTCCGATGCTTGTTGCTCTGCTACCGGACGATTCGCTCTGCAGAATCAAAGAGCTTTTGAGCCCGACTTTGGCCCGCTCAATTTCCTCCTCGCTTATTCCATCGCCGAGCCGGTTGAACTCCGCCATTATTACATCGAGTGTTTCCTGTGCCTTATCCGGCGTCGTCCCGGCGTAGCATGCTATACCAGCCGCATCTTTGAGACTGTGATACTGCGCTCCCACGGCATAGCAAAGGCCGCGTTTTTCCCGCACCTCTGTAAACAATCTTGCGCTCATCCCGCCCGATAGAACCGACACGGCAACTCTGGCGTTGTAGTAGTCTTCATCGTTTGGTTTGACCGTTTCAGTCATCAGGCCGATATGCACTTGCGCACCGTCGTTTTGTATATGTGTGTATTTGCCTGCTTTGGGGCCGGCTGCAGGTTCGTCGAAGGGTTTCTGTTGGCTCGTCTCGAACAGCTTTTCTATTTGAGTGGTAACGGCATCGAAATTATATTTACCGGCAACCGCAAAAATCGTATGCGACAGATTGAAGTTGTCTTTTACGATTTGTTTTGTTTTATCAGCCGTGAGAGTTCTTAATTCTTTGATGTCGCCCGACGTACTGCGCCCCAAAGGGCTCGGATAGAATTGCTCTCGCAGCTTAAGCATAACTTTTTGCCGAGGATTGTCGTCCAAAGCTTTTATCCCGTTGATTGCCAGCTGCCTCGCTAATTCGAATTGTTCTTGCTTTAAGCTGGCCCGTAATATTACGTCCGCATACAATTCAATCGCCTTTGCCAGATTACCTGATTCCAGAACAGCTCCGATGGTTATATGAGAACTGCCCACCGAACTGCTTCGATGCAGCCCCAGACCGTCAAGCGCATCACCGAGCTCTTTGCTGTTTCTGCTGCCCGCTCCTCTGAAAATCCAGTCGGCAATAACATTTCCCGCCCCGCAACAGCCCTCCGGTAGTTGTGCCGCTCCGCTCGGCAGCATAAAATCGAAAGCTACCGAACCAACCGCCTCCATCGGCTCGCCCAAAACGACCATCCCGTTCTTTAAGATATGCTTATCAAGTTTTTCTGCCATAGCGAAATGCCAAGTCTATCAGCAAAAAGGACTGCTTTCAACTTAGAAATTCAAAAGTGCTGAAACTTGTGTGCTAATGAACCCCCAGTATTTCTATTTGTTCCATAAAACTGTTGTAGATATTGGCCACAGCATAAGTAAACAAAACAGTCAGTGCGACAACCAAAACCGTAACAACGACCTTGGTGATTATTTTGTAGTGCGGATTGAGCAGCACAAGCGGCAGAGCCAGCGGACCTACTATGAGCAAAGCGACTACGACGGCAGATGTGGTGAAATACCATTTTATCTGCGGCTTGCCGACTTTATCGAGAAACTCACCGCAGAAGCGGCACTTCACGGCCTCGTCTTGAATTTCCTCTGCGCAAAAAGGGCATTTCTTCATAATTATAGTTATGCTACCGCGGCGGTTTCTTCTCCTACATGGTCGAATCTGACGCTTATCTTCTTGCTCACACCCCGTGTTTGCATTGTTATCCCGATTAATACATCTGCGATGCTCATCGTTCTCTTGGCGTGAGTGATTATTATAAACTGCGAATATTTTTGAAATTCCCGCAGTAGCATATTGAAACGTTCGTTGTTTGCCTCGTCCAGCGCCGCGTCTATTTCGTCGAGGAAGCAGAACGGGGACGGCTTCGCCTTGAAAACTGCAAACAGAAGAGTAATCGCTGTAAGCGCCTTTTCCCCGCCGCTCAGCAGCGATATGTTCATTGTCTCCTTGCCTGGCAGGCGGGCTATTATGTCTATTCCTGCCTCGAGGATGTCCTCGTTGTCGTCGAGGACTATATCGGCTTTGCCGCCGCCGAACATTTTGCGGAAAATTTGCTGGAAGTGGACCCTGATTTCCTCGAAAGTCTCTCTGAATTTCTCTCTGCTTTTTGTGTTGAGGCGGTTTATCAGCTGCTGCAGCTGGTTCTTGCTCTTGTTCAAATCCTCGACCTGAGTGCTTAAAAACTCGTTTCGTTTTTCGAGTTCTTCCTGCTCTGTTATTGCGTCCAGGTTTACGTTGCCGAGCCGCTCAATCTTGCCGCGAAGCTCGGTCATTTCCTCTCTTACCTCTTCCCAGTTCACCTGGCGCTCTTTGTAATTTTCATATGCCTCGACCAGATTAATCTGAAGCTCATCCTGCACTCTTTCGACAAGGTCTTGTCCTTTTACCTCCAGCTGGCTCAGCTCTATTTTAAGCTCGGTTATTTTTTGCTCAATTTCGCTTTGCTCTGCTCTTTTCTGACGGATTAATTGCTCTGTCTGCTTTTGTTCTTCGAGCAGTTGCTCAATTTTATCCTGAAGTTTGCTGGAAGCGCTCTGGTTTTTTTCTTTTTCGACAAATAATTCCGACACCGTCGCTTCGCATGTAAGAATATCTCTGTGCGAATTTTGAATTTCGAGCTCAGAGTTTCTAATTTCTTCTTCCGCCGTCTCGGTAGTTGTTTGATTTCCTTCTATCTGGCTTTTCAGGGTGGCGATTGCTTGCTTTGATGCTTTGATTTGTTCGGCAGTCTGACCTAATGCGACTCTCAAATCTGTAAGCTGGGTTGTTAGGTTTTGCTGTTCGGTTTTTCGCTCGGCATATTTTGCTTCGAGCTCTTCTATTCGTTTCGTCCGCTGGCTGTTTACCGTCTCTAATTCCTGCAATTTTTGTTTCGAGTCGTATTCCTTTTGAACTGATTGGGCGATTTGCGTTTCCAGAAGCTCGATTTCGCCGGCTATCAGCGGCTGTTCTTCACTTAATCGCTTTATATTTTGCTCGTAAATTGTCAGCTTTGAGTTTATCTCCATCTTTTCCGTATTTGCTTCATAGATGGCCGTCCGAAGCTCTTTACACAATTTGGCCAGGTGCTCGTTTATGCGGTTGTTTTTCTCGATTCGCTCTTCGCTTTCTGTGATTTTCGCTGTAGTTTCAGCAATTGTATCCTCGAGCTGTCGAAGCCGACTTTTGCGCGATATCAGTCCCGTTGTTTTTCCCAGAGGACCAAGTTTTACTAAGCCGTCGGAAGTTAAGCATTCACCTTTCAGGGTTACGAATTGGTAACCTGGGCTGATTTTCTCCGCTGCTTCAATTGCCGCGTCAATCGAGTCAACGACTATTGTTTTGCCGAGCAGCTTCCATATTAACGGGGCGTATTTTCTTTCGCTCTTTACGAATTCGACTAACCTGCCCTTTATATAGGGAAATTTCGACAAATCGTTTTTGTCCTCGAACGGCTTTACCTTATCCATACAAAGGAAATTCACTCTGCCTTCGAGTTTTTCAGCCGTCTCCTTGTCAGCTGTTAGTTTGCCTGTGCTGTTGACTACGAGCGCATCGGTTTTGCCCTCCAGTGCCGCCTCAACGGCATTTGCATATTTGACGTCGGCTGTTATTGCCTCTGCCAGTATTCCCTCTACGTAATCGAATTTGTTCCGGCGTGCCAAGATACCCTTGACCGCATTATTGATGCCCTCGCGTCTTGCCTCCATATCTGCTAATATGGCCAGCTCGCTGTTCAGTGCGCTTCGCGTCTCTTTGCTTTGTGCCAGTTGCTTACTTTCTGCTGACATTGAGCTGTTGATTTCTTCTGTTTCTTTGCGTTTGGCCTCCAAGCTCTGCTGCAGTTCCTCCAGTACCTTCTCGACATCACTCAGGCGGGCGTTGTATTGGGCCTTTTCAGTTAGGAGTTTCTCGAGTTCTGCCTGTTCGTTTTCCGCACGACCCGACAGACGGTCTTTCTGGCTGGATAAATTGCTGCGGTAATCGCTGATGCTCTGGACTTCGTTATGAAGTTGTGCCGTCCTTCTGACTATATCGATAATACCCGATTTTTCATCTTCCAGGTCTGCTTCCAGAGATGCGCATTCTGCGCTTATTTCGTGGATTAGCTTTTGAAGCTGTTCGGCGCTGTCTTTTTTCTCCACGAGGGTTTTTTCGCCGTTTGTCAACTCTGCTCTTTGTTGTTTCAAATCGTCTTCCAGAGCGTTTTTCTGCTCCTGCAGATGTTCAATTTGTTTCTCAGAGTTTGTTTTTCTCTGCTGCAGTTCTGTAATCCGCGCTCGCAGGAACTCGATTCGCTGCAGATTTTGCTCGATTTTGCTCTGGACCGCGACAAGACTGTTTCCCGTCCGATTTAGCTCGTTTTCCGTTTCTATTATTTTCTGGCCTAATTCACTCATCAGAGCGTCGGTTTTCCCTACCTCCGCCGCAACGCCTGCGAGCTGGTCCTCCAGATGGTCGAGGCCTGCCTGTTTCTCGTCGTTTTGGGCGCAAATCTTTGCATATTCAGCCAGAGAGTAATTGGATTGCAGTTCCTTGAGTCTTTCGCTGTATTGCAGGTAGTTTCTTGCTTTGCCTGCCTGATATTTAATACTTCGAAGCTGTTTTTGCACTTCTCCTAAAATATCCGCCAGCCGCAGCAGATTTTGTTCGGTATATTCCAGTTTGCGAAGGGCCTCTTTTTTATGGGCTTTGTATTTGCTTATACCGGCCGCCTCTTCGAATATGGCTCTTCTCTCGGTTTTCGAGGAATTCAGTAGCTGTCCGACCTGTCCCTGCTCGATAATCGAATATGCCTTGACCCCTATACCGGTGTCCATAAATAGCTCGCGAATGTCTTTTAATCGGCAGATTTTGTTATTTATACGGTATTCACTCTCGCCGCTTTTGTAAATTTGTCGCGTAATCTGCACTTCGTCGGCGTCGATTGCCAACGATCTGCTCCCTGTGCCGTTCGGATTGGAGAGAAACAAGCTTACTTCTGCCGTCCCGCCGGGCTTTCTGCTACTGCTGCCGCCGAATATAACATCTGCCATCTGCCCGCTGCGAAGACTTTTGGCGCTTTGTTCGCCAAGCACCCACTTTACCGCATCGACGACATTGCTCTTGCCGCACCCGTTAGGCCCGACAATTGCCGTTACAGGCGAATCGAAGGTTAGTTCTATTTTGTCGGCGAAGCTTTTAAAGCCGTCAAGAATGATTTTTTCAAGTCTCATTTGTTGTTCCATCGCTAATATATTTTGTTATTGAAAGCCCCGAAAGGCCAGCTATGGCGATTTCACTGCTTAACGGGCGGTTTTTACCGCCTATCAACGCAACACGATACTATTATCGGCCGAAGATATGTTTTCTCTTGATAATTATGGGTTGGTTTTTGGCGGGGGACCAACGTGAAATTCTGCGTCCACGGCGCCTTTATCACACATTTGTTTCAAAAGGGCGATTGCTTCGGCGTAAGAAACGTTTAACCCCCGGGGCTCTTCTTGTGTTTGTTTAACCGGTTCTTCGCATAGAGTTTTGATAATGTCACTAAGTTCAAAGGTAGTTTTAAGTTGAACTATTAGATTGGGACGTGTTGGGTGTTTGCGGAGTATTGAAACATATTTCTGACCTGCCGGGGCATTTATTGTTATGCTCCCGTCGGCCGACTGGACGAAAATATTGTCACGGCAGTATATTGGGCCACCGAACAGCACAATTCGCGGCTTGCCGCTACGGGACACAAAAATGTCCTTATAGGCGGTTTGCGGAATTTGTTCGAGATAAAAACTGCGCCCAATCAGCTTTCGCATTACTGAAATATCGTCTAATTTTCTTAGGTTTTCATATGCCGCCAGCCGGACATCGAAGTTGCTGTCTCGCAGCAGCTTACGAGATATTGCAATGGCATCATTCCGCCTGGCTGATGTAGCGATAGCATCCAAAGCTTCGATGCGATATGGTGAGTTTTTGTCTGATGCTATCTCCCGAAGGGTGCTTAAGCCCTCGTCGCTGCCGAGATTGAGCATACATCTGGCTGCCCTCAGACGTACCTCTTCTTGAGATGAATTCAACAGGGCCGCCAGCTTGCTTAAGCTTTCATTACCTATGGCTTCGAGAGTCATTTCAGCGAAATACTTGTTTTCCGAGACAGCCAGCTCTTTAACAAACGTTCTTATCCTTTCTCTGGTAGCTTCTGGTGTCGCAGTAAGGTATGTCGCCTTCACTATCGGTATGAATCTTTCTTTTTGGTTGATATATTTATCCGGTGTCTGGAGTTCAATCTGGCTTGGCGAGACCGCTCTGGCTGTGCCGTCGCCGAAACGCTCGTTTAATTTGTTACGGATAATACTTGCCGTTTTATAATCCGGCTGGCGGAGCCCCAGTTTAATTTTATGCTCTCCAAGGGACTCGCCGCCTCCTAATATGTAGCCGGTTTTTTTATTTGGTTTTTTAGAGCTCAGGGTATCTATAAATACCGGTCCTTTCGCCGTAGCCAAAGCTTTTATCGCTATGCCGAACCCACCAGCTGCCTTAAGCTCGGTGCCATAAAGCCAGCCGCCCTCCAGAGAGATTGTTTGTGTGTCAGGCAGTGCCGCTACTCTCACATCGAAGGGCTCATCTTTCGGAGCTAACGTCGACATAACTCCCTGCACCAGCACCACAGCCGTGTCATGGCTGCTGATAAGTGCGTCAACGTTTACCTTGTCCGCATCTAACTGCTGCAGGATATATTGCTTAAGATATTCCCTAATCTGCACGGGACATTCCTCTGAGCCCGTGCCGTTTAGCCCGCCGACCAGACCGTATCCCTCAACCGGAATTGTTTTGAAGGCAAAAACCTCGGCAAGCGACCCTATGGTAGTGCCCAAGTTTGTTTTGGTTTCGAACTCGCCTATATCTTTCTGCGCCGGCTCGCAGCCGATTGTAAAAAGAGCGACAAACAGTATGCTTACTGCACAGCTTGTTTTTATATGTCGGATTATCATCGTAATAAATACCCTTATGCTCATTACTTACTATCGTTCTAAAAACCAGGTATCTGCAATAATAAATCGTATAAGTGCCAAATAAGCAACCATTTACTCCCCAGCTATCTGGCAGATAACCGTCCTTGTTCTCGGCCTTGTATCGAAATCAACCAGGACAATCTGCTGCCAGGTACCGAGGGTAAGCCGTCCATTTACAATCGGAACACTTAGCGACGGCCCTAAAAGTGAAGCCCTTATATGAGAATGGCCGTTATCGTCGTGCCATGTTTCTTCGTGCTCGTATCGGCCGTTTTTAGGGGCGATTTTCTCGAATACCGCCGCTATATCATGATTTACCAGTCCCGGTTCGTATTCCGTCGTCGTAATCCCTCCTGTAGAACCAATATTAAAAAGGGTAACGATTCCGGAAACTATATCCGATTTTGTAATAGTCTCGCTTACCTGTTCGGTAATATTAACAATATCACAGCGGCCTTTTGTCTTAACTGTTATCTTTTCTGTTCTAACCATGTCAGCATCATTCTATTATTTTCAAGTCTTAAACGACCGAATTTCATTGTACCTCTTGGCTGGAATATGAAGTTTGGTGAATTCTTTTGTAAATAACCATTTCGGTAAATTTCTCTGTTGTAAAAGGAATATGAACATGAGGATCGGGACGATTGCCGCTACGGTCTGAGTCGTGTACCGTAAGTCTTACCGGTTCGTAATACTTAAGTAATGTCCCTGATAATTGAATAAGTAAGCCTCCGAATACCCCACAAGCACTTTCAGGAAAAATCCAGTCGGGCATGTCATCTTTACTAATAGTTCTAGTTGTCTTGAACCTCGCGTCGATGATACGCATGTCAGTATAGAAAATAAGCGGGAATTCAGGGTCATGCACGAATATTGACTCATTGGGATTACCGTTTTTGCGAAGATAGGAAACTACGTCTTCTGTACGATCTTCATAATTGGAAGTTATCTCCTGAATGAACCTGACAAAAGGCATTTGTATCGTTGCCGAGCCGATTATGGGGTAAGCGGTTAACACAGCGGTAAGATTTGATAAACAAAGTATTCCAATGAATGCATACCGCACAGACCGAACTCTGATATGATTTACCAGTATAGTTGATGCCAGCAATATAGCCACCGGAAGCAATGAAAGGATATATCTAAAATAGGCACCAACCATTAAGCCGGTCACGATTAACTGTATTGGTATAAGCAGCCACAATAGAAGTTCGATATCTCTTGAGGTATGTTTTCTTTCAGTTTTGGGCGACCTCAATCTTTCAAAAGCGTATGTTGCAGGTTTGATTAGCAGTACGGGCAGAGCAACAAAGTAAAAATGAAGGCTAGATATGTAAAACAGGATATTATAACCAAGATTGCTAATTCCCACACTCTGAGCGTGGTTCTGAAACTTAGCATACGCAAGCCAGGGAATTACAAGTACAACAAAGATGCCGAAACAGGTTAACATGTTTACAATCAAGTGCCGGTGTTTGCGGCGGATTAAAATGGTGCAAATTCCTAAGCCAACGATATTCCCGAATACGAAGATGTAGTTGCAGTAAAACTGTGCGGTCAGGGCGGCAACCACAAGAGCGATTCCTGACTTTGGTCTTCCACTAATCAAAAGCTTATAGCCATAAATCAACCAAAGCTGGGCCAGCATAACTACTGCATAATAACGACACTGCCTAACGTGGAGTAAAAATGCGATATTAGTAACCAACAGTAGGCCGGCTATGATTGCTGTCTCATGCTTGTTATAGATTCGCCGTGCTATATATAACATTGACAGAAATGACAAAAATCCTAGTACTGCAAAAGGCAATCTTGCTGAAAAGGTGCTTTTGCCGAAAACCAAAAATGAGCCGGCTACAATATACTCATCGAGCCACGGCGACCATGTCCAAATCAAATCTTCGTTGTAATCATACCCGGGCGCATTGAGCATGATAAAGTTTTTGCCGTCGGTGATTTTGGGTACGCCATACTTTGTAATGTTTATTCCCAAAAGTGCCGTCTCAGCTTCATCTCCCCACAGATATCGATCACCAAGATTATAAAGAAGGGCAAACAACGCAAGTAAAATCAGTATGATGTAAATGGGTAGGATTTTAGCGTTAATATAACCGAGGAATTTCATATCTAACCTATAGTTTTTCGACTCGGCCAGGTTCATATTCCGTCGTTGTAATACCGGCAGTGGAGCCGACATTGAAAAGAGTGGCCGTTCCTGATATTATTTTTGATTGAGCGACGGCCTCAGTCGTCTGCTCTATGATATTGACAACATCGCAATTGCCCGATGTTTTTACCCTGATTTTTTCCGTTTTTACCATTACCCGGCTAAGGTAGCGAATATCATCTGTTTTTGCAAGCATCCTCCTGAAAAGAGGGCAGGCCCCTTTTCTTTGTGTTGGTTTTGGCTTTTGGAATAAAAAAATTTAAAAATTTTGAATTTTTTTGCATATTCTGTTGACCGAAAGGCATACTTGACTGTATTATATAACTAATCAAGGGGGGCGATTTATAGTGGTTAAAGTATGCCTTTTGCCACTATTTTAATGTATAGAGTTCTTTTACAAGTTAACAGTTAAGCCAAATAGCAGCGAAAGTGCAGTTCTTGCGGTGAATACGCGTTACCGCAGGAGCTTAAAATTTTTTTCAGCACTTTCGGTGCGTATGCCAAAGTGTTGAGCCTTCTAAATCGACGAAAACCTCTTATGAGGTTCGACGATACAATTTGAAGGGTTTGATCCTGGCTCAGAACGAACGCTGGCGGCGTGGCTAAGACATGCAAGTCGAACGAACCAGTAATTTATTATTGGTTAGTGGCGTAAGGGTTAGTAATGGATAGGTGAACGTACCCTTTGCTTCGGAATAGCGTCTCGAAAGGGGCGGTAATACCGAATAATATCATCCCTCGATGGGGGGATGCTCAAAGATTTATCGGCGAAGGAGCGGCCTATCTCCTATCAGCTTGTTGGTGA
>CAYXUW010000064.1:0-13816 GCA_964468375.1 uncultured Pirellulales bacterium
ACTAATACACCCCTCTGGCAACAGCAGGAGCCATCTGATAGATGCCGACGCCGATTATAATGCCCACGATGATGCAGGTAGAGTCAAAAAGAGACAGTTCTTTCTTTGGGGCTGCTCCCATAGCAAATCTTTAATTCCCTCTTACTAAGACAATGCTCAATTGCTTTTCAGACGCCGCTTTAACAAACCGAAGTTTTCTTTCTCCGTTAAAACCACCCAGGCACGCCAGTCCTTCTTGCAAATCCGCACCGGCTCTATCGATTTTACATCCTTCAGCCAAACCAGAAAACCAAACCTGCAATCACTTTTACTCCGCCAGTATTCGTCGCTGCCGATTATACAATGGTTATATTGCTCTTTTATCCTGATTATCTGTTTCGGCGAAAGATTCTGGAAGCTCTTAACCGCCGCCGCGGTCGCCACAGCGCAGACAGGTCCGCTACTTTCCTTCAAAAATAATTTATCGCCCGCCAGAACCCGGCCGAAACCGTGCCCCTTGCCCTGCATAAAGCGAGATTCGATTTTCTTGCGACCATCCAAAATCGCACCTAGATACGGCTTTTTCAAAACCACCAGATGATAACCTATCATTGTGTCTTTCTGTCCAGCAAAGCAGCTACTGCTCGAATGTGGTCTGGAGTTGTTCCACAACAACCTCCTAAAATAGTAGCTCCGGCATCTAAGCATCCGGCAATACCCTCAGCAAAAGGTTTTGGGGGCATTTCAAATACCGTTTTGTCGTTAATTAATTTTGGTTTGCCGGCGTTAGGCTGCGCCAGAATAGGAACAGTAGTTGCAGATTTAAGTATGGATACAATGACAGCCATTTGAGAAGGCTCAAGTTCGCCGCAGTTGGCTCCAATAACATCTGCCCCAGCATCTGCGAGACTTCTTACACAATCCTCTGCAGAATTACCCATTATCGTCCTTCCACCATTTTCCTCAGTGGCGAATGCTATTGAAGCAATTACAACAAGCGAAAAATTGTCTTTGCACGCACGAAGAGCACATAGTGCCTCCCGCAAATCAAACATCGTTTCAATAATAAATCCATCAACGCCGGCTTCGGCCAAAATCTCGGCCTGTTCCTTAAACGCACTATAAAATTGCTGTTCTTTATAAGCGCCGTAAGGTTCAAGCAATTGACCGGTCGAACTAATGTCTCCGAGTACAAATTGACCGCTATCGACGGCCTGTTTTGCCAATCCAACACCAGCCCGATTTACATCTCGCACCGATACATCTATATTGTGAGTCTCGATGTAGATACGGTTCATTGTCAGGGTGTTAGTCGTAAGAGCATGGCAGCCGCACCGGGCGTATTCTCGCTGGATTTCAAGAACAACCTCTGGATGGTCGAGGTTGTTACTGGCTCGGCCCATAAGGTTGCGCTTGTCCAACTCGGTCCCTATCGCCCCATCGAGCAAAATTATCTTTTGATTCCTCAGAAATGTTAATAAACTCATTATTAGTACTTTCTAAGTCCCTGCACAAAAGTCTTTTCCAATAACCACACAAATATAAAACTGTCAAGATTTATTTCCCTGATTGGCGCGGGGTTTGGGCTTTGACGAATGTCAGGACAACCCCTATAATCAAGACAGTTTTCAAAGGATAAGATATGGAAGCAGTTCTACTTACTGTAGCTATAGTTTTGATTGCAGGTGTTTTGGGACTTTTAGTCTGGCTCATAAGCACCATTTTCAAAAGCAGAGAAGAAACCGCCGCCCACTCTGCAAATATCAACCTGCTCGCCCAGCAGCTTGAGGCCTTAAGGGCCGCTCAGGACAAAACATCCGAAAATCTGCAAAAATCTCTTCAGGCAGGCCAAACAAACCTCAGCCAGAACCTCCAATCAAGCCAACAGGTTCTAAGTCGCCTGAATACCCAAATAGGAGAACTTCAGGGTACAAACAAGCAAATGCTCCAGCTCGGCACAGACGTCAGACGGCTGCAGGATATCCTAAGCTCACCCAAACTGCGGGGCCAGATGGGCGAATGGTCGCTCGAAAATCTGCTGGCGCAAATCCTGCCCAAAGACAGCTATAAACTACAGTACAGCTTCAAAGACAATCAAAAAGTTGATGCCCTGATTCAATTGGCCGACTTTTCGGTTTCCATTGATGCCAAATTTCCCCTGCCGGCATTTGAAAAAATAGCTGCAGCAGAAACAGAAGAGGAAAAAGCAAAACTCCGCAGACAGTTCCTAAAAGATGTAACCGCCCACATAGATAAAATTGCCGCCAATTATATCAGACCTGCTGAAGGCACGCTTGATTTCGCTATGATGTATATACCGGCCGAAAATATTTATTACGAAACCATCGTCAAATACGCAGGCGAAACACAGGACATCCTGCAATACTCATTTGAAAAAAAGGTGATCCCCGTCTCGCCGAACTTACTTTATGCATACCTGATGACCGTAGTAATGGGCCTGCATGGCCTGCAGATTGAAAAACAAGCAGCCGAAATAAGACAAAACCTGAAACAGCTCAACGCATCCTTCGCTGACTTTGTCTCCACCTGGGATGTCCTTGGCAAACATCTCCGAAACGCCTACAGCCAATACGACGAAGGCCACAAAAAACTCGACCGCTTCGGCCTGCACCTGAACCGAATACAAGATAAAAACGAGGCAGCTAATGAAAACTGAAAAAACAAATAAAAATTCCGTATTCACTCTCTTCACCATAGCATTAGCCATAATAGTTATCTCAGCCGTCGGCTCTCATTTCTTCAAAAATTTCCACGGAAATTTCGCTGGAGCTCAGGCCCCCCCTGTACAGATGGACCAGTGGATTACTTACCCGCCGCCCGACCTGAATGGCCGAGTTTATGTCATTGATTTCTGGGCAACCTGGTGCCCGCCCTGCGTGCGGTCGATTCCGCATATGATTGAATTAACAAATAAATACAAAGGTGTTGCCTTTATAGCTATTTCTCTAGACCGCTCCCCGGAGCCGGTCAAAACAATGGTGCAGAACAAAGGCATAAATTACTATGTCGGAATGGATAACGGCCTGGCTGAAAAATACTCCGTCCGCAGTATTCCGACGACTTTTGTAATAGACCGCGCCGGCAGAATCGCCTGGCGCGGACACCCAATGGAACCCGGCTTTGAACCTGCAATCACCAAGGCCCTGAACGCCCCGCCGCCAGCGAATTCAGATGTGGAGGAATGAAAAATGACTTACGAAAACCTCAAAGGCAAAAAGGTCTTAGTTACCGGCTCCAGCAGCGGTATAGGGCAGGCAACGGCCATCTCATTCAGCAAACAGGGCTGTTTCGTAGGCGTTCATTACTTCAAAACAAGAAAAGGCGGCGAAGAAACCCTCCAGCAGGTCAAAAAAAATAGCGACGGCATACTGCTTCACGCAGATATGCGCGATGAAAAGGAGGTAAGCCAAATGGTCGAGCAGTTTGCCGAAGCCGCTGGCGGCATCGACATCCTCGTCAACAACGCCGGCTCACTCATCGACCGCCAACCCTTCGAAACCGCATCTCTCGATTATCATGAAGATATATACGCCACCAATGTCCGTAGCATTTTTCTGGCAACAAGGGCCGCCCTGCCCTATTTAAAAAAGACTAAAGGCAATATCGTCAATATCGGCTCAATAGCCGGCCATACCGGCGGTTCCACCGGCTCAGGAATCTACGCAGGCGCAAAGGCGGCCGTCGCCACTGAAACCATAGCTATGGCGGGAGAATTCGCTCCCTACGACATCCGCGTAAACAGCGTCCTGCCCGGTCTGATTGAAACAAGGTTCCACAAAAGATTCAGCACCCCCGAACGAAAAAAAGCAGTCGCAAAACAAACCCCCCTCGGCAGAAACGGAACCGCTGAAGACATCGCCAAAGCAGTCCTGTTCCTCGCAAGCGATGCCGCCGCCTTTATCACCGGCGAATACATCGCCGTAAACGGCGGCTTATATATGAGAGCCTAAAGTTATCTGTTGATTATTGACGACAAGTTATTTATACTTTATACCAAATTTATCACAAGGAAAGTGTGAAACGGAATGCCGCTCTCTGCTGGGATGCAAAAAACAACTCGACCTCGATACCAGAAAGTGCGTCTGGAAACCTCGAAAAAACAATGGATAATTCAGCCGCCGCACCCAAACGCCGACGAACTAGCCCGGTCACTAAAGGTTTCTCCCCTTCTGGCGCAGGTCTTAATCAATCGAGGAATAACCGACGCTCAAACCAGCTCTGTTTTTCTAAGGCCCAAACTCACCGAGCTTATCAGCCCCGAACTGATGCCGGGCATCGAACAAGCGGTCAAACGAATAAAACAAGCCGTAAAGAACAAAGAAAAAATCACCATCTACGGCGACTACGACGTAGACGGCATCACCGGCGCGGCAATTCTCTGGCAGCTCCTTAAACTGCTCGGTGCCGAAGCAAACTACTATATCCCCCACCGAATCGATGAAGGCTACGGCCTAAACGAAGACGCCGTCCGGTCCCTAGCACAAACAGGTACCAAGCTTCTAATCACGGTTGACTGCGGTATCACTGCCACCGAATCAGCAAAACTCGCCGAGCAGTTAGGCCTCGGCCTGATAATAACCGACCATCACCCTCCAGCCGCCGAATTGCCTAAAGCCACAGCTATAGTCCATCCAGCATTAGACGAATCTTATCCCAATCAGGATTCATCCGGCTCTATGGTCGCATTCAAACTCGGTTGGGCAATAGCCAACGAATTTACCGCACCTGCTCATTCGCAGAACGGCGGAAAACTCGAACCGAGACTGCGCGAGTTTATGCTCGATGCAACTTCCTTAGCGGCTATGGGAACCATTGCCGATATCGTGGACCTGCGCGGCGAGAATAGAGTTCTTACAAGCTACGGACTTAAATCCCTGCCGCAGTGCAAACTCCCTGGCATTCAGGCCCTTATCGAATCCGCCGGCTTCACCGGGCAAAAGCTCGATAGCTTCCGTATCGGCTTCCACCTCGCACCGATGCTCAATGCCGCCGGACGAATGGGACACGCACGGCTGGCCGTCGAACTTCTAACAAGCGACAACCCGACGAACTCGATAGAAATAGCGCAATATCTCAAAAGCCAAAACGACCAACGCCGCCAGTGTGAGCGAAAAATATTCAAGCAGGCCCACGAAATGATAACCCGGCTCGGCCTGGACCGCCCAGCCCAAAAAAGCTTCGTCCTCGCAAACCAAACCTGGCACACCGGAGTAATAGGCATAGTTGCTTCGAGAATAGTCGATATTTACCACCGTCCTACGATCATGATTGGACTGCCGAATCCGCAAAATCAGAACGCAGCCAACGGCATCGCTCAGGGTTCCGCACGCTCAATAGACGGCTTCTGCCTGCTCAGCGCAATCAGGGCCTGTTCGCAGCATTTAGTCAACTTCGGTGGCCACAAAATGGCCGCCGGCATTACCATCGAAACCGACAAAATAGACCGCTTCGCCGCCGACTTCGAGGATTATACGAAACAGCACCTCAAGAAGGATGATTCCGTCGCTAAACTACACATCGACGCATTAGCGCAGCTGAGCGAATTCAGAAAAGAAACCGTCACCGAGCTCCAGATGCTCGGCCCGTTCGGCCAGGGTAATCCCGCCCCCATCTTTGTTACAAGAGGCGTCCGTCTCGCCTCTCCGCCGAGAACTTGCGGCGCAAAGGCCAATCATTTACAGCTCGCGATAACAGATAATACAAATACCATCCGCTGCATCGGCTTCGGAATGGGAAATTTAGAAAAAAAACTGCTCCAAAACGAGTTCTTCAACGTCGCATATCAGCCGCAACTCAATAGCTATAACGGCAATTGTAATGTCGAATTCGTCCTTACCGATATCCTCTTCGAGTAAAAACCTACCTACCTTTCTATGACAACATCCTTGATATCAAAGTATCCCAGCGTAGAAACCATCCCGAAGAAATCAATCGGTTCCCCGTTGCCTGTCGCCAGAGCAAGATGACCGGGACCAAAACCGCCCGCCCCCTTCGTCGCATCAAGACCAATCCACTTGTCACCCACATAGGCCTCCACCCAGGCATGACCGACGAGTACATTTGCCCGACCTGCAAAATCCTCCGCATAAACAAGACCGAAAACCACCCTTGCCGGTATCCCGACCGCACGGCACATCGCCGCTGTTAATACAGCGAACTCGCTGCAATCACCCTCCCTGCTCGCCGCAACCTCCGCCGCCGATGCGTAACCGACCGACAAGCTCCTTCGCTCGATATATTCGTAAACAAACGCCTCAATCTTCTTCACCGCCTCCGCCGCATCCTTGGTATCGCCCACCGCACGCTCGGCAAGCCCGACTACCGAACTGTTATCGCTCTGCAGAAATCTGGTCGGCTTCAGCGCATCCGAAATTCCACCGTCCTCGCCATTATAAGGAAATCTCACCCCCGCCTCGGCAGCAACTGGCTTGACGGTTACGATTATCTCGCCCCCATCTATATGACGCACGCTCTGGTTATCGCTCGACGGTATTGTCAGCTCAACTTGCTGGCCGGTAGGCGTCAAGCGATATACAGCCGATTCAGCCGATTTAATATTCTCCAGCGGCTTCGGACTGGCTAAAAACATCTTGTCAATCAGCTCCAGTGTATCACTCTCGCTCAGCGCAAACTCCTTCGTGCACGCAATCATCTCAATCTGCATTCCCATCACAGGTGCAACGCTCTTTTGAACACGAAACTCATCATCTACATAAGAAGTGCTGACCATCCCGCCATTTCCGGACAAATTAAGAGTAGTCCTAACCTCCGTTAAAGCAACAACCCGCCCCAGCAAATCAACGTTTCGTTTCGGCCCGATTTGCACCTCGGCTTCTATCGCCTGTGTACTGCCCGGACTGAAAAGCTTGACATTATATTCCAATCCCTCCTTGAGACCTTTCTTGAGCTGTAGTAAACGAAGACCCTCAACCATAACCGCCCCGTTCGGCCACCTGAATGACATCTTCTGCTCCCCGGCCATTGAAGTAATAACCATACTAACCTTCCCCTGCCTATCAACGTCCCCAGAAATATGCATCTTCACCATACCCAAATCCTGCATAATCTCGAAACCGAGCGGCTCCCCTTCGACTGTCTCGATACTCGTGTCCGTCATACCAACGCTTACAATAACGCCACCCCGACTCAACTGCATCCGCATCTCTTCAGTAGTGGTAACTTTCCCGTCAGCTACAACACGGCTCTGTATTGCATAGCCGACCTTTTTGCCCTCCATAAATACGGCGAAATACTGCGGCTCCTCCGGCTCAGCCTTGCTAACTCCGGTGGCTGCCAAAAATAAGCAAACAGCAAAAACACGCTGAATTTTCATAATCTAACACTTTCACTCTTCGCAATTTCAAAAAACACAGCATCCGATTATAAACATAATGCTGCGAATTTTCATCGCAATTTTCCATGTATCGGCTAAAATACGCGTAAATCCATTGTGATATAGCATTATGAATTTTGACGAACTGATAAAACTTGTTTCTTCAAACAAAGCGCCCGCCGTCCGCGTCGATTCGCGCCTCGTCAAAACTGGCGACATCTTCGTGGCTGTCAAAGGAACAATATACGATGGCTCCGACTTCATCGCGCAGGCAATCGCAAACGGCGCTGAATATATCATCTGTCAACCCAAAACGGCAATATCCAATACCCGATGCGAGTTTGTTCATGTTGAAGACCCCGCAAAAGCAGCCGCCATACTCGCACAGACAAAAACGGGAACCCCCGCGTCAAAGTTGACCAACCTCGCAGTCACCGGAACTAACGGCAAAACAACAGTAGCATACCTCGTTCGCTCCTGCATACAAAACGCCGGCCAAAAGTGTGGGCTCATCAGCACAATCGTTTACGACACAGGCCAAACAATCTTCGACGCAAACCTGACAACCCCCGACTGTCTTACCATCGCCGAACAGCAATCGCAAATGCTAAAGGCCGGCGCGAAATATATGATAACCGAAGCCAGTAGCCACGCCCTCTTCCAAAATCGCCTCGCCGGCATCGATTTCAAAGCCGCCGCTTTCACAAACCTTGCCGGCGATCATCTCGACTACCATAAAACAGAAAAAGACTACCTTGCAGCAAAAACGAGACTCTTTCAGTCCCTTTTGCCCGATGCTACAGCAGTATTAAATAAACAATCACCGCACGCCGCACAAATCACCCGAAAAACCAAAGCAAAAATCCTCTGGTTCGCCATCGAAGAACCGGCTGATATCGTCGCCCAAATCGAGTCTATGGATATAAATGGAACTGCATTCAATCTAAAAACCGCCGGCCAGGAACAGGAATATAAGGTAAAAACTCCTCTGCTCGGCCGATATAATGTCAGTAATCATTTGGCGGCTGCAGGACTATGCCTCGCGGTCGGCCTCGATTTGCAGCAAATAGCCGCCGGACTCTCCGGCTTAAAGACAATACCTGGACGATTGGAAAAGCTCGACAGCAATCATACCTCAATCATCATCGATTACGCCCACTCCGACGACGCCCTAAAAAATGTCCTCTCAACATTAAGACCTCTGTGCAAAGGTAAACTGATCGTCCTCTTCGGCTGTGGTGGTGACAGAGACAGAACTAAACGCCCCCGTATGGCCTGCGTTGCCGAAAAATTGGCCGATTACATCGTCGTTACCAGCGATAATCCCAGAACAGAAAAACCCATGGCTATCATTGAAGAAATTCTCTCCGGCTTCAAAAATCCCGACTCGCCGAATATCGCAATCGAACAAGACAGGAAAAAAGCCATCGAGCTGGCTTTGAAAAACGCCGCCAAAGACGACATCGTCCTTATCGCTGGCAAGGGCCACGAAACCTATCAAATAATTGGAAACCAAAAACTCGAATTCAGCGACAAAAAAATCGCCCTCGAATGTCTGGCGAAAATAAAATGAAAAAATTCTCAACCAAAGTCCTGGCTGAAATAATCGGAGCAGATATCAAATCAGACACCGACCGAACTGCTTATTTCATACGCGTAAACACCGATTCGCGAACCACCAAGGTCGGCGACTGCTTCTTCGCCCTCACCGGCGAAAACTTCGACGGCCACGACTATGTCTCCGACGCCTTCGACAAAGGTGCCGTCTGCGCAGTAGTAAGCAAAGACATATATGTCGGCGGATACTGCCTGCTGAAAGTAAGTGACACAATAAAAGCTCTCGGTGATTTCGCGGCAGACTACCGCAGACAAAACAGCTTCAACGTCGTTGCCGTAACCGGCTCGGTCGGCAAAACCACCGTCCGACAAATCGCCTATCACGTCCTGAGCCGGCATTACTCTGTGCATCAGTCACCGAAAAACTTCAACAATAATATCGGCCTGCCCCTAACTCTGCTCGGCGCCGACTCGAAAAACCAAATCGTCCTCACCGAGCTCGGCAGCAACCATCCAGGTGAAATCGACTGCTTAACAAAAATCGCCTCACCGGACATCGCCGTCGTAACCAATATCTACCCTGCACACTTGCAAGGTTTTGGCGACATTGACACCGTAAAAAAAGAAAAACTCTCCATCGCACGGGGCCTCACCGACGACGGTACCCTGATAATCAACTCCGCTATCGCACCGCCCGCAGAACTATCCGCAAAAACTTTGACTTTCGGCACATCAAACGACGCTGACTTCCACGCAAAAAATATCTCCCTCGACGGCCAAACCAGCCGGTTCACTATCGACAGAACAAATATCTACCTGCCTCTGCCAGGCCTCGGCAACATAGAAAACGCCCTCGCTGCCTGGACCATCTGCAGTCAATTCGGCATAAACATCAACGATTTTGCTCAGGCGATAAAAACCTTATCGGCCGTTCCAATGCGAACTGAATTGCTGCAGATCGCAACGGTGACCGTGCTAAACGATTGCTACAACGCAAACCCCGCCTCGATGAAAAACGCAATTGATATATTGGCGAACCTCAGTAAAAAAGAAAAACGCCGGACCGTTTTTATTTGCGGCGATATGGCAGAGCTCGGACCGCAAAGCGAGCAACTGCACGCTGAAATAGGAGCCGCTGTGGCCCGTGCCGAAATTCTCCTCCTACTGACTGTTGGAAAATCCGCAAAAACCATCGCCGGAGCCGCGAAAGATGCCGCAAAATACGATTTACAGACAAACTCTTTCGAGGACACCTCTTCAATCTGTAATAATCTGGAAAAATTTGTAAAAGATTCCGATATAGTATTAGTCAAGGGCTCCAGAACAAATAAACTGGAATTGGCCGTCGAAAAACTAAAAGAGCTTTTTGCATAGCCCGATATTTAGCGAGCGCCGAGAAATAAAATGATATATCATCTGTTATGGTATCTTCGTGACACCTTTACTCACAAGCTGGGGTTCTACGCCTATCAGGACGTAATGTTCCGCTCTGTAGCGGCCGTACTAACCAGCTTCCTCATCGCAATCTTGCTCGGCCCCAGTATCATCCGATTTCTGATGCGCAAAAAAATCGGCGACCGCCCGGAATTCCACCACATAGCGCTCAACGAGCTGACAAAGGAAAAAGCCAACACGCCCACTATGGGTGGCCTGATTATCATACTCTCAGTATTAACAACGACTTTACTGTGGGCAAAGCTGGACAACCCCTTCGTCCAAAAAGCCATTATCCTCGTGATATGGTTCGGCGCCCTCGGCGGAGTCGACGACTGGTTAAAGCTCACCGCCGTCTCAAGACATCGCAGCAGAAACGGATTGAAACCCTGGGAAAAACTAATCTTCCAAATCGGAGGTGCTGTCTTAATCGCCTCGTTCCTGTTCGCCGACTTCACCAACATAAAAGATGGTAAACTGCTCTGGGTCCCGTTCTACAAGCACGGCCTGCCGCTGGCAAACTGGATGTTTGTATTAATAGCGATTTTCTATATATCGGCCACCAGCAACGCCGTCAATCTCACCGATGGAATGGACGGCCTCGCTGCAGGATGCGTGGGAATGGTCGCCCTCGTCCTTGTGATACTCTGCTACGTTGCATCGGAAACAATGGCAAGAACCAGCCCCGTCACTTGGTCCAGCTACCTCCTGCTTCCCGCCATCCCGCAGGCCGGAGAGCTGAGCATATTCTATTCCGCAATCTTAGGCGCTGTCCTCGGCTTCCTCTGGTACAATTGCCATCCCGCCCAGACCTTTATGGGCGATGTCGGTTCCCTCCCTCTGGGAGCGGCAATGGGTTACGGCGCGCTCGTAACAAGAAACGAAATCCTCCTTCTAATCATCGGCGGCGTATTTATAATCGAGCTTGCCAGTGTCGTTCTCCAGGTCACTTACTTCAAATATACAAGCGGGAAACGTCTCTTCAGATGTGCCCCCATCCATCACCACTTCCATCTCAAGGGATGGTCCGAGCCGCAGGTAGTCGTCAGATTTTGGCTCCTCGCCGCTGCCTTCGCCGCCATCGCACTCGCAACCCTCAAAATCCGCTGACGACGTCAATCATAATCATCTTCTATATGAATTCGAACGTTCTCTCGGTAGTCGCCTGACTCGTCAGAGTGAAATTTATCTATCCTCCTCTGGGCAAGATAAATCTTTATCGCCGTGCCGGCACAACCCGCACCTGCAATAAAAAATATCAACGCCGCGAGCATCGCGAAAAGCTCCGGCAGCGCCAGTATCAAAATTCCGAACCCTATCAGAAGCAGTCCGACGACAAAAATCCCCTTCGCAACATTCTTCGACGCTTGAGAAATTGCATTTGTGTAAAATCGAAACATAATTCGCTTTCTTTAATTTAATAAAAGCGGGCTCCGCGAAGGAGCCCGCTCAATAATTATCTTCTAATACATTCCGCCTCCCGGAGGCATCGGCGGCGCTTCTTTCTTCTCAGGAATCTCGCTCACTATGGCATCCGTCGTTAGCAGAAGCGAAGCAATTGACGCGCCGTTCTGCAGTGCCGCCCTCTCGACTTTCGTCGGCACAATCACGCCGAACTCAATCATATCACCGTATTCCTTCCGTAATGCATCGTAGCCGAAGTTCTTCGATTTGTTCTCCATAACCTTCTGGGCAACAATCGAACCGTCCAGTCCCGCATTACCGGCGATTTGCTTAATCGGAGCAACCACCGCCCTGCAAACAATATCAACGCCGATTTTCTCGTCGCCGCTGCTCTTGATTTTATCCAGCGCTGCCAGAGTCCTCAGCATTGCCACCCCGCCGCCCGGCAGAATACCTTCCTCTACCGCCGCCCGGCAAGCATGCAGTGCGTCCTCGACACGCGCCTTCTTCTCTTTCATCTCCGCTTCGGTCGCCGCACCGACGTTGATTTGCGCAACGCCGCCCGCCAGTTTCGCCAACCTTTCTTGCAATTTCTCGATGTCGTAATCGCTCGTGGACTTATCAATCTCGGTCTTAATCTGCTCTATTCTTGCCTTGATATCCGCAGAGCTGCCCGCGCCCTCGATAATAGTCGTGGTGTCCTTGTCGATAGTAACCCGTTTCGCCCTGCCGAGCTGCGTCAACTCGATACTCTCTAACTGCAGCCCCAAATCCTCGAAAATGGGCTGGCCTCCGGTCAGAACGGCAATGTCACTCAGCATCGCCTTCCGCCTATCGCCGAAACCAGGCGCCTTCACAGCAGCCGCCTGCAGCACGCCGCGAAGTTTATTAACAACCAAAGTCGCTAGCGCTTCGCCCTCGACATCTTCGGCGATAATCAAAAGCGGCTTACCCTGTTTCGCCACCTTCTCCAGCAGCGGAACAAGCGATTTCACCGAGCTTATCTTCTTCTCATGAACCAGTATATACGGCTTCTCCAGCACAACCGTCATATTTTCCAGCTTATTGATAAAGTGCGGGCTCAAATACCCTTTATCGAATTGCATACCTTCGACCAAATCGACCGCCATCTCCAGCGATTGTCCCTCTTCGACGGTAATAACGCCGTCCTTGCCGACCTTGTCCATCGCTTCAGCCATCTTCTTACCTATCTCAACGTCTTGGTTTGCCGAGCACGTCGCCACCTGCTCGATTTGCTTGCTCGACTCCACCGGTATGCTCATCTTTTGAAGTTCCTCCACTATCTTCTCGACCGCCTTGTCGATGCCTCGTTTAACCTGCATCGGGTTCGCCCCCGCCGTAATGTTCTTCAGCCCTTCACAGAAAACGCTCTCCGCAAGAATCGTCGCCGTCGTCGTCCCATCCCCCGCCACGCTCGACGTCTTCGATGCCACTTCCTTTACCATCTGAGCGCCCATATTCTCATAGGAATCTTCCAGTTCTATCTCCTTGGCCACTGTCACGCCGTCTTTGGTAACGGTCGGCGACCCAAACGATTTTTCCAAAACCACGTTTCTGCCGCAAGGCCCTAACGTTATCTTCACCGCCTTCGCAAGTTTTTCAACTCCTTCACGGATTGCTGAACGCGCCTCTGTGCCGAAAGCTATCTTTTTAGCTGCCATATCTTCCTTTCTCCTTCTTAACTTTAAATTGCCTCTCCTGCAAAAGCAGGAGTCTATTCCTTTTATTGCTCAATCACTGCCATAATATCCGACTCGCTCATAATCAGATATTCCCTGCCGCTTATCTTCACCTCCGTCCCCGCATAACTTGTGAAAAGAACCACGTCGCCTTTCTTCACCTCAATCTTCTGCACCGTCCCATCCTCAAGCGTTTTGCCTTTGCCTACACTAACGACCTTACCTCTCTGCGGTTTTTCCTTCGCTGTGTCCGGCAGAACTATCCCGCCCGCCGTCTTGTTCTCCGCCTCCAAACGCTCTACAAGAACCTTATCTGCTAATGGTCTGATTTTCATTGTGACCTTACTCCTTTCAAAAAATACCAAATAACTTTAATAAACGACTAAAC
>CAYXUW010000065.1:0-13306 GCA_964468375.1 uncultured Pirellulales bacterium
CTTCGGCAATGACAACGCCGGCAGCGTGAACGGATGCATGACGGGTGAGGCCTTCGAGTTTCTTGCAGATGTCGATTACTTTTCTTGTCTGCTCGCTTTTTTCGTAGGCCTCTTTTAGCTTTGGCTCGGTCTTTAATGCCCTGTCGAGAGTGATGCCGAGAGAGTCAGGCACAAGTTTGGCTAATGTGTCGGCCTCGCTAAGCGGCACGCCGAGTACTCTGCAGATGTCGCGGATGACGGCGCGGGCTTTCATTGTCCCAAAAGTTATTATTTGTGCGACGTGGCCGTATTTCTGACGGACATAATCTATGATTTTCGCCCGGCTGACCTGACAAATATCGATGTCAATATCCGGCATTTCGTTTCGCTGCGGGTCCATAAACCGCTCGAAAAGCAGGTCGTATCGAATCGGGTCAACATCGCATAAACTGAGGCAGTAACCGACGAGTGTGCCTACTCCGCTTCCTCTTGCGCCTACAGGTATATTGTTTTCGTGAGCGTAATTGCAAAAGTCCCAGACGATAAGAAAATAGCTGGCAAAGCCCTTTGATTCGATTACTTCCAGCTCCCTGTCGAGCCGCTCTTTTATTTTATCCGTAATTTCGCCGTATATCTGCTCAGCCCGTTCGTAGCATAATTTAGTCAGAAATTCTTCGGGAGTTGTACCGTCCGGCGGCTTGAAACGAGGAGCATGTTTGGTTTTTAAATCAAGCTCCACATTGCAGCGCTCAGCAATGGCCAATGTATTGTCGCAGGCCTCAGAGGACAGCTCGGCAAAGTTCGACCGCATTTGCTCGGCGTTTTTTAAGAAAACATCTCTTGGATAAATCATCCTGCTGGGATCGTCGGCATTTTTGCCGGTGCTGATGCAGCACAAACAATTGTGCGCCTCCCAGTCGTCTTCCTGCAAGAAATGCACGTCGTTGGTCGCAACCAGCCCCAGTCCCAGCTTGTTTGCGAGATTTACCAAAGCATCGCAGATTGCGGAGTCGTCGTTTTCGTGTTTTTGGATTTCGATGAAAAACCTGTCGGAGCCGAATATCTCCACATAGCTTTCAGCGGCTGCCACCGCCGCTTCTTCATCGCCTCTGGCCAAAAGAGTCGCGAGCTCGCCTTTAAGGCACGCCGATGTGGCTATTAGCCCATCGTTAAACTCAGCGAGGATTTCCTTGTCAATTCTCGGACGATAGTAAAATCCTTCTGTGAAGCCGATACTTGCCAGTTTTAGAAGATTTTTATAGCCGGTGTTGTTTTCGGCCAGGAGTATTAAGTGATATGCAGCGTCGGTAATGCTGCTTTTTGTTTTGTCGAGCCGGCTGCGGGGGGCGACGTATGCCTCGATTCCGATGATTGGCTTGATGTGAGAAGCGAGGGCCTTCGTGTAGAATTCGACGGCGCCGAACATATTGCCATGGTCGGTAACGGCTACGGAATCCATTTCCAGTTGCCTGCAGCGCTTGAGCAGCTCGTCGAGGGATATTGCGCCGTCGAGCAGCGAATATTGACTGTGTAAATGAAGGTGAGTAAATCCTTTATTTGACATAAGTTAACCTGCTCCTTAACGCTGCAGACGGAGTCTATATCATAGCTTAAAACCTGATTATGTCAATGAGCGGCTTTTGCGTTTATTGGCAGAATCGTAAAAAAGATTGAAAATTTTTTCCGTAAGCTATTTAACTTGCCGTTTTTTTCCAGGAGCTTCTTTGGGTGGCCCTTAAGCCGGAGATGACGGTAACTGTCAGCATAATTGCAAAAGTTATAGTGGTGAACCAATAGCCCCAGGTAGCCGTTTGGACGTGCGCTATCTTTATTATTACTGTCCCGATGGCGAAGGACTGCAGAAACATTTTGATTTTCCCGGAGGCCGTGGCGGCAAAATTTACGCCGCGGGCCTCGGCAATATGGCGCAGTGCGGTAACGTAGACTTCTCTTAAAATGATAACGCCCGCCACCGACCAGTGAATTACAGTCATTGTAATCGGCGTGAAGTTAAAAAGTTTCGGTTCGCCGGTTATTGCAAAGCAAATAAAGGCGCCGCATACGAGAACTTTATCGACCAGCGGGTCCAACATTCGCCCGAACTTGCTGGCGATGCCTAATTTCCTTGCGATGTGGCCGTCTATCACGTCGGTAAGGCCGGCTATGACGAAGATGATAAAAGCAATATCGAGAAAACCCGGAAAGGGAACTTCGCCGTCGGCATAGAACCGCGGCGAGGCCAGAATCATAAGCAGGAAAACGACGGTCAAAACGAGCCGTCCGAAGGTAAGAATGTTGGGAATCTGCTTAATCATGCGGGAAAGTTTACCGTTTTACTCGGTATAATACAACGTTAAATTTCCTCGACGACCAAATCATAGCCCTTTGTATCGACGACCTTTGTATTAATGAATCGGCCGGGCTTTGCTGAGCGGCTTTTTATAACGCATAAGCTGTCGATGTCCGGGGCCTGGCCATAGAAGCGCCCCTCGCCGGAACCTTCGTCATCGACAGAATCAACCAGGCAGGCGAGTTCGTCGCCGATTCGGCTTTTGTTCTTGTCGAAAGCGATTTCCTGCTGGGTCAGCATCAGTTCTTCAAGACGTTGCTTTTTTACCTCGTCCGGAACTTGGCTGGGCATCTCCGCGGCGGCTGTGCCCGATTCGGGATAATACCTAAAAGCGCCGAGAGCGTCGAATTCAGCCCATTTGACGAAGTCCAGCAGCTCGTCGAATTGCCGGTCGGTTTCGCCGGGAAAGCCGACAATCAAAGTTGTTCGCAATACGGCGTCGGGGATTTTTTTTCGCAGAGTTTCAATGAGAGAGAAGATTTGCTCTTTGGTGTCCGGCCGGTGCATATCCTTCAGGATTTTGCCGTTGATGTGCTGGATTGGAATATCGAGATAGTGGACGATTTTTTTGCTTTCTGCGACTGTTTCGATTAGCTGGCCTGTTATTGCCGCCGGGTATAAATACATCAGTCTAATCCACGCCAGGCTGGCTATTTCCTCGAGCTTTTTTGCCAGTTCGCTTAGGCCGTTTTTTATCTTCAGGTCCCGGCCGTAATTGGTGGTATCCTGCGCTATTACGTTCAGTTCGACCGCACCTGCGGAAACCAGTTCTTCGGCTTCGGCGATAATGAGTTCTTTGGGCTTACTTCTAAACGGTCCTCGTATAGCCGGTATCGTGCAGAAAGAGCAATTATGATTGCAGCCCTCACTTATTCGCAGGTATGTCCAGTGCGGAGGAGTAATGAGTAATCTGGTTCTGTCGTCGCTGATTTTGCGCGGCGATTGATTCAGAAAAGAGTCGGGTTGTTCAGAGTGGATGGTTTTTTCTATTATCCTTGCTATTTCGTCCCGCTGGCCGAGGCCGACTACGGCATCGATGCCGTTTGCCTGGTTGAACAAATCCGTGCCTAACCTTTGTGGGAGGCAGCCGGCAACAATTACTTTTTTCACAGTGCCTTTATTTTTGCAGTCTACAGCGTGGTTTATTGCTTCGAGCGCTTCGGCTTTAGCGGGCTCAATAAAGCCGCAGGTATTGATGACAACGACATCGGCCTGCCATACATTCGGCGTCTCCGGCTGTTCGGTTATCAGGAAACCTGCCTTGGCGATTTCGGCCAGCATCCTTTCGCTGTCGATTATATTTTTCGGACAGCCCAGAGCCACGAAGCCGACAGTTACGGGTTTTTGGCGTTTTTTCTTTGCCATAACGGCATATAAGTAGCAAAAAAACGCCTTTTGGTCTATTGTTTTAGCGCAGCAGGGCAAAAACGAAGGCGAAATAAGGTTCAAGAATTTTGAGCGTAAAACGCTTTATACCCTTTACAATTCAAAAAGGCGGCTATATACTGTGCTCACGACAGCATTCGTTACTTTTAGTTGAGGGACTGAATATGGACGATGATTTCGATATCAGCAAAATTCCTTCCAATAGCGACCTCGATAAGTCAAATCCAGTCGGTGGTGGTAAATCCGGCAAAAATGATGCAAGTGTTTCGCATTCACCGCTAAATTTGGGTGGCGGAAGCAACAATACCCCCGTCCCCGCTGCGAAACCGAAGCCGAAGATTCAGATGCCGGCCAAGTCGAAATTAGGTGTAGTGAGAGATTCGGGAGAGGAAATAGTTTCCGCCGAACGGATTACAGGCGTTAGGACGTTCTTTACGAAACTGCACGCCGGCGCTATCGATTTTCTCGGTGAGCAAATCGCTAACTGGCTTAAGAATAATCCGGGAATCAGTATAAAACGGACTAACGTGGTTACAGGTGAGATTCAGGGGAAAAAGACCGAGCCGAATATCATAATTACGGTTTGGTATTGAGGCTCGCTTAGCAGCAGCCTATTTTATCAGAGCAGTTCGTCTATCGCAGCGATGATGTCTTCTTTGGTGGTCAGGCCGACCCACTTTTTTTGAATTTGACCGTCCTTGAATAAAATAGTAGTTGGTATCGCCTGTATGCCGAATTCTACAGCGCTGTCACGGGCGTCATCGGTATTGAGCTTACAGATTTTGACCCTATCCGCATATTCCTCCGCTATTTCTTCGACGAGAGGCCCCATTATCTTGCAGGGTCCGCACCAGGGCGCCCAAAAATCAACCAGTACCGGCACGTCGGAGTTGTGAACAACATCATCAAAATCGGCGTCCGTTAGCTCAGTTACATTACCAACCATTACTTTTCCTTTGTAAGATTATTACTCGGCGGAAACTCGTGAAATCAACATGCTGAATTCCGCAGGCGAACAGAGGTTATTTTAGCAGTAAAGGCTCAAATGTGTCAAATATTATTTTGCGTTTACTGTTTCTGGTTTTCGGCGGATTCTATTTTTTCATAATCTGTTGCTGAGGCCTTTTTTGGGCTTTCGGACGGCAATTCAGCGATTTGAACGGACGGTTCCTGCTGTTTTGGCGATTGGCCGGGCTGTTCGTTATTTGTTTCAGCGAAGGCGGCAATGGCTTTTTGCACGGCCTGCTCGGCGTTTTCGTCGGTCAGCGACCGCAAATATATGGAGGCCGAGCTCTCCTGCTGCTCGGCCGAAACCAGTTTTTCCCGAATGAGCTCCAGAAGCGCCAGAAACCTTCCTACCATTTCTATGCGGTTGGTTGCGGATTCGAAAATTTGCTCGAAAGTCGTCAGCTCCTGCGTTTGCAGGCGATGCAGAATTTCTATCTGATATAAATCAATGGGTGTGTCGTCCTTAATATGACTTACGTCGAAACGGGCGCCGCCGGTGGCCTCCATAATTGAGCCGAACGCATCAAGCAGGTCCCAGACGCTGACCTGTTCGAGGTCAACCTCCGGCTCGGCGTTGGGCTTTAACTGCTCGATAATAGTCCCCGGACGGGGGAAGCGCTTCTTTGTCTCTTCCGCTGCGGAACTGAGCAGGTTGGCGGCGTCTTTGAACTTTTTGTACTCGAGAAGCTGGCGGATAAGCTCGGTTCGCGGGTCGGATAAATCGTCGGTTTCCGGCTGCTCGATGTCCGCCTTCGGCAGCAGCATCGCAGATTTTATGTGCATTAAAGTCGAGGCCATTACCAAAAAATCGCCCGCTATGTCGATGTCGAGACTTTTGAGCATCTCGATATAGTGAATATACTGGTCGGTTATTTTCGCGATGGGGATGTCATAAATATCGACCTCTTCCTTGCGGACCAGATACAGAAGCAAATCCATCGGCCCTGCGAATATGTCGAGATTTACGCGGTAATCGGCCATAATCACTTTCCCAGTCCGACGGCTTTTCGCGCCTGTTCGAGGGTTTCGGATGCTACTGCTTTGGCCCGTTCGGCGCCGTCGGCGAGGACCTCTTCGACGTAGTCGAGATTGTTCTCGAGTTTGGCTCTTTTCTGCCGATAGGGCGCAAAATAATCGATAATCAGTTCCGCCAGCCGTTTTTTGACTTCGCCGTAGCCCATCCCGCCGCTGCGGTATCTGTTTTCCCACTCGGAAAGCTCGTCGTCGGAGGCGACTAATTTCAGAAGCGCAAAGACATTGCATTTTTCGGGGTCTTTGGGCTCTGCGACCGGTGTCGAGTCGGTAACGATGCTCATAATCCTTTTCTTGACGGTCTTTTCCGGCTCGAATATCCCGATGGCGTTGTTGTAACTTTTGCTCATTTTCCGCCCGTCTGTGCCGGGAACGACGGCGACCGATTCGATGATGTATTCCTTCGGAATGGTGAAGATTTCGCCGTATGTGTTGTTGAATCGGCCGGCGATATCGCGCGTAACCTCGATGTGCTGTTTCTGGTCGGCTCCTACGGGCACTAAATCGCTTTTGAAGCTCAGGATGTCGGCCGCCTGCAGGACGGGGTATGCGAACAGGCCGTGATTGGGGCTGAGCCCTTGGGCGATTTTGTCCTTGTAGCTGGTGCATCGCTGCAGAAGCCCCATCGGGGTTACGCAGGAAAGAAGCCAGGCAAGCTCGATGACCTCTGGAACGTCGGACTGGCGCCAGAAAACGGTTTTTTTTGTGTCGAGGCCGAGGGCGAGATAATCCATTGTTGCGCTGACGGTGTATTGTCTTAGCTGTTTCGGCTCCGGCGAGCTTGTGAGGGCGTGATAGTCGCAGATGAAGTAAAAACAATCGTGCTCAGCCTGCAGGGCGAGGTGCTGGCGCATTGCGCCGAAGAAGTTGCCGATGTGGAGAAGGCCGCTCGGCTGTATGCCTGAAAGAACTCTCAAATTTGAACTCCTGAACGTAAAAGTAAGGAATATCGTGTGAAAATAATGCTTCAGCCGGTCTTTGTCAAGATTTTTACGCCGGGCGGGCGGGGCTTCGGCGCTGGGGCGAGAGGGGGGATTTTCAATCAGATGCGCAGGGGGTTAAAAACGAAAATTCATTTTTCTCAAGATTTTTTTACTTCTTCTGCTGTAATTAGTTACAAGTTTTCATCTTTCGGGAAATACCTGATTTTTCGCATCAAGCGCGCAGGTTCGTCCAATTATGAAAGGAGTAAATATTTGAGACAGGTGATTTTGTAAAACAGCGGGAAAGGGGGCAACGGCGCGGGAATATTAACAAGTGTTCAAAAGTTTACAAAAACTATATAGAAACGTTCAAAAAATATACTGAAATATCCAAAAACATACCTGAAACATTCAAAAACTATACCCAAACGTTCGAAAATTTCGGAGGGTTCCGCTCAATCGCCACGGGGGCTTTACGGGTTTGTTAAGATGGGTAATATACAACATTATCGGACGTTACCAGTTGGTGGTGGGGAGTCTTTTTTTTAAGGGGGTATGGTTAGGGAGTGAGGAGAGGTGGAGAGGGGTTGGGTAGAGGATTGGGGGCAAGGTAGTTGGTATGAGGGAGAGTGGGAGTTTGGGTGTTGGTGGGGACATGGAGAGGAAAACATTTATTGCTTGTGCAGCCGGATGCCCGCGAGGTTGGGATATGCTTTCACCGTAATCAGGACGGTTTTTGTTTCCAACTTATATGCCCCCCCTTTGAGAAAAATCAGATATCCATTATTTGTAGGCCATTACCATCATATTCTTTGATCTTTGTGGCTACTACTTTTCTATGGCATTGTGAGGCAAGGTGTTCAAAGCACATCAGGCAGCATGTTTTGCTAACAACATATTGATGGGCTTTTTCTATAACATCTTTTTTGTCAGCGAGGTAACTTTCCATAGCTTTAAAAAACCAAACGTAATCTCCATCTTCTTTTAGTTTATTTCTAACATGCTTCGGGCTACCAAGTTCTCTGAAATGGACATAATGAATACGTTCTTTGCTGAGCCGCTTTGAAAGCGAGGCTTTGGAAAACCCCTGTTTTCTCGAAAGTGGAATTTCCCTTACATCGAGAAGGCAGTCGATAGCGTTATTTTTTAGGTGTATAACAAAATTATCAATATCAGTCCCCTCGTAACCAACGGTGAATAGCTTCCTAGACATTAAGGCCTAGTCCCTAATAAAGAGAAGAAATTTAACTATACTTTTAAGTTTTCGGCGAACTTGCGAAAAGCTATAATTTTTTGGAGCTGTATTCGGGCCATAAGGTGATTTTTTCCCATCGCTCTCAAATATAAAAAATAACGCAATAAAAACGAAGATGCAAGGAAAATTTGAGAATGACTTGCTTGTGGAGCCGGATGCCCGCGAGTCGGAAACAGTTTTTACATGAAGTTGGTGTTGGTTCCGTAGGACGCGAGTGAGGAGCGTTAGTATTACGCAGCGGCGGAGCCGTGAAGTAATATGGGAAAACGGCCGAACCGGAGGCACCAACAGCAAGCATCCCGCTTAGGCGCCGCGGGGGTTAGTGGGTTTTGCTCCAGCGCCATCTGTTGTTGACGCCTTTTAGAATGAAGACCAATAAGAAGGCCGCGACGAGGCCGCCCAAGCCGCACTTTACAAGGAAAAACCAATTTTGGTCAATGTATATAAAAATCTCTTTCAACATTTTTTCCTGCCCTTTCAGAAGCCCCCTAAACTGATAGCAGAATCTTACGTTACAAAGGTGCGGAAAGCAAGAAAAAAGAATTGTGGGGGATTGGGGGAAATGGGGTAAAATTTGTTTGGCGATGAATATATATAGGGTTGAGGATTATCTTTCTTTTGTCTTTTGTTTATTTCTATACTTGGGTGGTGGAAGATAATGTTAATGTTGTCCTTTGGGTTTATTTGCAAACAAAATTGACTTTTTAAGATCTTCTATAATTTTTTTTATTATGATAATTTTAAGATCTTTATCTGAAAAACCTGATTCTCTTAAAAACTTTAAACATAGTTTATATGCTTCGATTTCTTTGATGATTGCTTCTGCGCGTTCTTTTTTGGCACGTGCCGCTGGAATTCCATGAACAAGTTCAATAAAAGACCTAGCAAATTTTGGGATATTTGGAATCATTTTTCGATTGACCTACATGCTTTGGGCCTCCTTTTTGTATATTTATGGTTATCGACAATTCCATCTTCAAAACACAAAAAAAAACGTAAGGCCTCAAAGTTTCAATAGTTACCCTCCTAACAAACTATTCAACAAAACCTTGAGGACTTACGCATAAAAAACCGCAAGTTCTCGTGAATTATTACCATTATTTTATCAGATAGTTGCTCTAATGTCAAGAAAGATTGGTCAGTGCGTGAGAACCTTCTGTTTCCTAACTTTCTGCAAGGCATAGGCTTATCTGGAATCGTGAGATATATACAAAAAAGAGTTTTTTCTATATTAATCAAACATTTATACCAATTCTGAAATTCTCTGCACATATATGATTTGTGAGAATATATAGGTAACTTTGTAGCAAATATGGATACAACGAAATGAGATTTGTGGTTGTGGGGGATTGGGAAATTGGGTAAAATTTGTTTAGCAACAGCGATAATATATAGAAACAAACTGTGAGCGGAGTATAATCAGAAAGATGACAGAAGCTAAATCAAGGAAATACAAGTTTTCGCGAGCTTCAATGCTCTCATTGAGAGATGAGAACAAGATGTTCGAATCGCTTCCAGGTGAAGAGTGGCTTCTGGAAGCTCAAGCTAGACTATCTGTAAAAATATCCGGCTTCCCAATAGGTGGTGCTCCAGGGTTCGTTAGTGTAACAAATATTCGTGTGGTATTCGAACCTGCTAAAACAAGTGTTACGGGAGCAACCGCAGATATAAGAATGCAGGATATCAAAAATGTGAAGAGGACGTGCAATCTTTTGGTTTTTCCTAATTCACTCAAAATATTTCTCAAGGGTGGTACATGTTACAAAATTACATCATGGAACAGGAACACCATAGTTGATTTAGTCAGAAAATATAGTGGTGCTTAAATATAAAACTTGGAACAATACACTCCACTCCGAGAATTTCAGGTCTTAGCTACCCGCGCTTTTGATTGAAATTTCGTTTTAACTAAACGTCTCCTCGAATTTCTTTTTGGCCTTAGCAATATCTTTCCTCGAAGCCCAATGAGTTCGCCCAAAAGTATCAATAATCCCTAAATGAGTGAAATCTTCAGCCAAAAAACAATCATCGACGAAAGGCAAAAACAAAGTACAAGTATTCCCAACATCCAATTCACATGGTAATTTTTCACTGTATTCGTCTGTGTAATCGTACATAATAATAGCATGTTTCACCACCCTAAGTATTCTCCTCCATAAGGGCGCAACCTTTGCAACAATGTTCGAGCATATAATTTTATTAGGCCCAAAATTAATTGCATGTATAGAAATTTTGTCTGGAGATTCATATTCACCTTGCTTAATAAAACTGATTTGCAACTTTACTTTCAATCTTGGTTTTAGTATAATATCACGGTATATATTCCATCCAAGTGCCAAGAAAGATACAGCTATTGCACAAACGCTTATTAGAATAGCTATTTGTTCATAGTCACTCATTCTATTGCCCGTCAGCAACAATTATTTACTAAACGGTAGCCTTTGGAAAATAGGCCGTAATTTAGGCCTCAATTTAGGATTAATATCAGGGCCAGATTGTTCTAAAAGTTTATTTTTAATTAAGTTTCTGATATCCCGTGTATATGACTTTCCTGTTTTGCCATATTTCACATAAACTTTAGCTACAACGTTTATAATTTCTTCATGTGTTAATGCTCTTTTTTTATTAAAATATTCTTTAGAAATTTCAATTAATACATCTCTTTGTCGCTTTGCTGGGTCGCTGGGTGGCATTTCTCTAAACTTTTCGTAAATATATTGTTGCCAAGAAATAGATATTATTTGGTCAATAATCGTATCAATAGTTGCCTTTAAGTTATCTTGAAAACCTTCAATGGCATATTGAAAAAAAGTTGATGTTGGATTTTCTGTTTTCGCTTTTTGAAGATTCAAATAATATAATGAACGAGTAGAATTATAATGATTACTAAGTAAATGTGCTGCAATTGAAGGAATCCCAGACTTTAACAAAATTGCGAACTCAATTAATCTTGCCAACCTGCCGTTCCCATCACCGAAAGGGTGTATCCATATCAAGTATAAATGAGCTGCAATAGCTTTAATAATTGCAATTGATTGTTTGTTTAGTGGTTTTTTTATTTCAATACCCTTGTCGAATTTCTCAATCCACTCACAAAATTTCTTAAGAAGAAAAGGTACATCTTGAGCATCGGGTGCTCTATAAGTGTTTCCAACCGTAACAGGATGTTTTCTAATTTCACCTGGAATCGCACCCTCAGCTATTGGTATATCACCACTTAGAATAGTCTTATTAAATTCGCACAATGTTTCTATATCTATTCTTACCTCCCCATTTTTACGTAGTGTATCAGCTATTTTGTTACAGGCATTAATTATGTTTTCTATTTCTCTTTTTTGGTATTGTTGAGATTTCTCAACTTTTGCTTTGCCTTTGACTATCTCTAATGCTTTATCTTCGCCTAAAGTATTACCTTCTATTGCAGTAGTTGCCGCCGCTCCCTTTGCAAGATAAACAGCAAGTAATTCTTTTCTTACTTCAGGTAATAATGGTATTTGTCTTATGTGGTTACATTTACTTACACATTGACCAAGATTAATCCAAAAAGCATAAGACATTTCATTAAGGTTTATGCAATAAGAAATCCAAGGATATTTTTCTGATATATTATCCATAATATTTATATAATATTTACATAATTAAGCGGCTGTAAGTACTTGTAATATCGGGAATAATGGCATATACCTTGATAATTTATTAAATAATTATTGCATAATTATTACATAATGTCAACAAAATATTCGTTTTTTTAGAGAGTTTATTTTTGCCTCCTTATCAAGCCCAAAATCAAAACCATTGGGTTAAGTGCTTATAAAATAACAGGTTATCTCGCTCCCCCCTCTTTTTCTGTCGGCATTTCCCAATCCCCCGCAATATCTAAAATTTTGGTGTTGGTTCCGTAGGACGCGAGTGAGGAGCGCTAGTGTTACGCAACGGCGCAGCCGTGGAGTAAAATGGTAAACGTGCCGAACCGGAGGCACCAACAGCAAGCAAGCCACTCAATCGCGCGCAGGGGGCGAGCGCGGCGGGGTTACCCGCTCACACGCCGCGGGGGCTTTATAAAGCAAGTCTCGCGCCGGTCAGATATTTTTCGGCAGCACAGAGAGGCGCTATTACTCCGGAATACAGCTCGGATTGCAGGGGTCTTCGATGCAATCAATAAGCCAGTTATCCGCCACACGAGCAAAATCGACAAAATCAACGATACAGTCGTGGTTTAAATCGCCTTCAAGGGTGTAAGTGCAAGGCGGACTAATCGAAACTCTAATTCTGTCGCCGGGCGTGCCGCCGGTAGAGAAAGTCAACACATCGCTCGGAGAGACACTGTAAGACAGCGGTATCTGGCGGGACCATACGCCGTTGACCGAATAATCCTGCGGCAAGGCGATAGAAAAAGAGTCGTCTGAAAACAGGCCGCCCATATACCCGTAGCTCTGATATTCGAAGCTCTCATTGGCGTAGAAAAATATAAACTCGCCGGTTCTTTTTACCAGTTTATGCTTGTAGTCGATGTAATACGAGATAGTGATGGGAAAAGAGGGGCCGGTGAAGTATACCAAGTCCCACTTTATCATAGGCCAGCTGGGCTGTTCCGGCAGGTAGAGCGTCTGGTAGGTATTTATGCTCCACACCCAAGGGACCGAATAGACTTGTTCCACTTCAATGTTACACGCATCGGGGGGAACCGGAAACTCGGTGTAGTTATTGGGAATGGTAAAAATGGCTCCCGGGAACATAAATGACGCGGAGACATCGGCCTTTAAATCGTTTCCATCTTCGGTAATGGTTACAGAGACGCCGCTCGCATCCGAAAACAGGCACAAACTTAAAAGAACTGCTAAAATAGAGATGGTGTGTTTTTTTATCATACTTTTCCTCCACATTTGATAGAATGTTTTTCGACCCAAATACGCCTGAATTGTAAATTGCGAGGGATGTTTTTGTCAAGGTTTTTATGTAAATTTTGGGGTCAAAAATAGGTTGTTGGCAAGGGGCGGGAAATCGGGTAGAATTTCGGCGCGATGAAGCAGGGATTGCGAATATTCCGGGTTTTTGTTTGGGGGGCGGTTTTGTTTCTGGCGGGCTGCATGGAGCGCAATCCGGTGCCGCTGGCGAGGATATGCGACGGCCAATTAGCGGGATTCGCGGGGGTGCGATTCTGGGACGTCGAATACAGTCCGGACGTGGAGATAGAGCCGGACGAGCCGGCGGAGTGCAGCTTTCTGGCGCTGTCGGGCGGCGGAGCGAAGGGGGCGTTCGGAGCGGGGTATCTGAACGGGTGGACGGCCTCGGGGACCCGGCCGGAGTTTAAGATAGTAACGGGCATCAGCACGGGGGCGCTAATCGCGCCGCTGGCCTTTCTCGGGCCTGAAT
>CAYXUW010000066.1:0-13289 GCA_964468375.1 uncultured Pirellulales bacterium
CTCGAGAACAGGCGCAACCGCCTGACTACGATAATGGTAATACCGCTGATGAGCTGCGGGGCGAGATTGACGATTTACGCTCTTATCATCCCCGCCTTTTTCCCCGAACACTGGCGAGGGCCGATGCTGTGGCTTATTTACCTGATAGGAATTATCCTCGCTGTTATCTGCGCCAAAATCCTGCGCCTGACCTTGTTCAAAGGCGAGACTATCCCTTTCGTTATGGAGCTGCCGCCTTACCGTGTGCCGACTTTCAAATCCGTTTGTCTGCATATGTGGCAGAGGGGCTGGCTCTATCTCCGCAAAGCCGGAACAATAATCCTCGCCATATCGATTGTCCTCTGGGCGGCTATGAGCTATCCGAAACTGGATGAAAAATCACTGGCGGGTCTGAATCCGGGACAGGCGCAGCAGAAACAGTTGGAGCATTCCGTAATCGGCAGGGTTGGCTGGGCAATCGAGCCGGTCATCAGGCCGCTTGGCTTCGACTGGAAAATCGGGACTGCCCTTATCGGTGCAACAGCCGCCAAGGAAGTTTTCGTATCGCAGTTGGGAATCGTTTATGCGGTGGGCAGCGGTGAGGATTCCTCGCAGAGTTTGAGAGAGAAATTGCAGGCCAGTTACACGCCGTTGACGGGTTTCTGCGTTATGCTGTTCTGCTTAATCAGCGCGCCGTGTGTGGCGACAATCGCGATAACCCGCCAGGAGACCAGTTCCGTCGGCTGGGCGCTGTTCCAGTTCTTCGGGTTGACAGTATTGGCTTATATCGTGACTTTCGTGGTTTATCAACTCGGCTCCCTTTTCGCTGGGTAAGTATGTTTAGCCCTACCCGCCCGTTAAGGCTAAATTTACTATAATCATAGAATTCGACATCTACCTTGCCAGCAAGCTTATCTCCATTTGGAGCAACCCAGCAGGACCTCAATTTCCGACAAAGACATTCATACTTGCGGAAAAACTCGATAAAAGATAATATACTATCCAATATAGCGGAAGGACGTGGAAAGAAATCTTGATGCCGAGGAGTCCAAATGGGTAAAAAGCTAAAAGCAGAACCGCCTGAAAAAGCAGAACAAAATCTCTGTCATGCCGAGATTGATAATCTTGTTGAGCAGGCACAAAAAGCGGCCGCCGAATTCCTGAAGCTCGAACAGGAAGATGTCGACCGTATCGTTCACGCAATGGCTCGGGCAGGTGAGGCCGAACGGCTGTCCCTTGCCAGACTCGCCGTCGAAGAAACAAAAATGGGAGTTTTTGAAGACAAGGTAGTAAAAAATCAATTCTCCACCGAGTACATCTACAACGATATAAAAGATGTCAAGACTGTCGGCGTCATTCGCCGTGATACTTTACGCGGCATCGCAGAGATGGCCGAGCCTGTGGGACCGATTGCCGTCATCACGCCCGTTACAAATCCGACTTCTACCGTGATGTTCAAATGCATAATAGCTATGAAGACACGAAATCCTGTTATTGTCGCAGCACATCCGAAGGCATTGCGGTGCAGTATCAAGGCAGCTAAAATTATGTACGATGCTGCGTTGAAGGCCAGCGCGCCCAAAAATGCTATTCAATGGGTCGAGCGTCCCTCGGTGGAAGGCAGCAATTACTTAATGAGCCATTCCGGAATTGCCCTTATCCTGGCCACAGGCGGTTCAGCAATGGTCAAAGCGGCATACAGTTCCGGAACTCCGGCATTTGGCGTTGGCCCCGGCAATACTCCCGCCTACATCGACAAAAGTGCTCGAATTGATATGGCCGTAACAAGCATCATTATGTCCAAGACTTTTGACCACGGCATGATATGCGCATCGGAGCAATCGGTCGTCAGTGACGAAACCGTAGCTGACGAAGTAGAGAAAAAATTCGAGGAAAATGGTGTCTATTTCTGCTCAGAAGAGCAGGCACAGCGGCTCGCAGGCATCGCGATAGACGCCAAACGGCAAATGATGTCAGCCGCCGTAGTAGGCCAGCCCGCTAACAAGATTGCCAAACTCACAGATATCGATGTCCCCGAAGATACGAAAATCCTTGGCGTTCGGCTCGATAAAGTGGGAAGCGACTGTCCCCTCTCACGCGAAAAACTCAGCCCGATACTCGGCTTCTACCGCGTCAAAAACCTCCGGCAGGGACTGGATAGATGCAAAGAAATCTCCGAGTTCGGCGGATTGGGCCATACCGCCGTTGTTTATGCCGAAGATGACCACGTCGTCGCGGCATTTCAAAATGTTATGAGTGCCGGCAGAATCCTGGTGAACTCGCCAAGTGCACACGGTGCTATCGGAGATATCTATAACCGCATCGGCCCGTCCCTCACTTTGGGTTGTGGCACCAAAGGTGGAAACATAACAACGTCAAATATATCGGTTATGAATCTGCTCAACATCAAGCAGGTAACCGAACGAAAAGTCAATATGCTCTGGATGCAGGTCCCGAAGGAAATCTATTTCAACTTCGGAAGTCTCGAATACCTCCGTGACATCAAAGCCGAAAATGTTGTCATTGTTACCGACCCCATAATGTCAAAAATCGGCAACGTGAAAAAAGTCACCTCACTCCTCGAGAACGTTCAGCAGGTCCGAGTCTTCACCGATGTCGAGCCCGACCCTTCCGTTGAGACCGTAATGGCCGGAAAAGCCTTCCTTGACCAGTATCAGCCCGAATACATCATAGCGCTCGGCGGCGGCTCGCCCATAGATGCCGCCAAGGGTATGTGGCTGTTTTATGAACATCCCGAAACTAAATTCGACGATTTGAAGCTCAAGTTCGCCGACATCCGCAAACGAACATACCGCTTCCCCGACCTTGGCAGAAAGTGTAAATTAATCGCCATCCCAACCACCAGTGGAACAGGTAGCGAAGTGACAGCTTTTACTGTTATTACCGACAAGCAAAAGGGCATCAAATATCCCCTCGCCGATTACGCACTCACCCCGACAATCGCAATCGTCGACCCCGACCTCGCTATGACAATGCCTCCCTCCGTTACTGCCGACACTGGCCTCGACGTCCTCACCCACGCGATAGAGGCCTACGTCTCCGTCTGCGCAACCGACTACACCGACCCCCTCGCGTTGCAGGCAATAAAAATGGTCTTCGAATATTTAAGATGCGCTTACAAAGATGGCAATGACCGCACCGCCCGAGAAAAAATGCACAACGCCTCCTGCATAGCCGGCCTCGCATTCACAAACGCCTTCCTTGGCATCAACCACAGTCTCGCCCACATCCTCGGGAATCGCTTTAACATCCCGCACGGCCGGGCCAACGCCGTCCTCCTGCCGCACGTCATCGCCTACAACGCCGAAAAGCCGACAAAGTTCACCTCCTTCCCGAACTACGAAAAATACATTGCCGACAAAAAATACGCTGAAATCGCGTCGGCCCTCGGCCTTGAAGGAAAATCCGCCAAACAAAAAATCCAAAAACTCATCGAAGAAGTCCGTAAACTCATCAAAGACGTCGGCATCCCGTTGACCCTCAAGGATATGGGCATCAAAAAAGACGACTTCATGCTCACAACTTTGGATATGGCCTACATCGCCTTTGACGACCAGTGCACCGGCTCCAACCCCCGATACCCATTGGTCAGAGAGCTTGAGGATATATACACCTCGGCCTACGGAGAATAAAACACTTTTTAAGGAATCATAAAATGTCACTCGGAAAAGTTTTTGTAGTTGATGATGAAGACGATGTCCTCGCCGTTATGCAGGAAGTTATCACCAGTGCCGGCTACGAAGTCGAAACTTTCACCTCCGGCTCCGCCGCTTTGGAAAAAATGGACGCTTCTCCCCCTGATATGGCATTCCTCGACATCCAGATGCCAGATATGAACGGCTTCCAAATCCTGAAAGCCATCCGTGAAAAAGAAAGCCTCGCTAAACTGCCCGTCGTCTTCCTCTCCTCGATCAGTTCCGTAACCGGCCGCGATTACGACCCCGAAACTATCCAGTCCAAATACGGCGTCCTCCCAGACGCATTCATCCCAAAATCCATAGAGCCCGAAATCATACAACAGCACCTGAAAAAATTCATAAAAGACAAGTAAATGCCTTTATGTTTAGCCCTGGGTTTTACCTGGGGTACTCAACGATATAACTGTTCCCTCGACCCGCTAATCTAATCCTTTGAATTAGTGACGACTTGCTGTTGCTGCCTCCTGCTCGGATACCCATTTTATGTATGCTTGCGCATACTTACTGTCTGTTTCCGACTCGCGGGCATCCGGCTCCACAAGCAACAAATGTTTAAAACATCTTTTTTTGTAGTTTTCATCATCTTTTGTAAACTTTTGAAAACTTTTGAAAGGTTGTTAATATAACAGCGCCGTTGCCCACTTTCAGTGCATTTTACGAACTAACGTCCTCTTACCACAAGCCAATTAAAATTTACCCCGGCTTGCCGGACTCAATTAACTAACGACTAAATACCAGCGACTAACAACTAAATTTTCCCTTGCTTTTTACCCGAAATTTGGTATAATTCCCTCAGTTTATCGCAAGATAAACTGCATATCGCCACAGAGTGGCAAGGTCGTGGAGCCAGCAGGCTCGGGTCAGAAACGACTTAATATTTTCAACCTTGTAGCGGATTTCGCCTCGCCTTTTATACAGCGGTCGAAAACCCAAGCGGAGATTTTATGCGCACAAAGGAAGATTCAATCAAAAAGGAACTTACCACCCTTAAGGGTGTGCAAAACAAACCCAATTTTCCAAAAAGTCAAGTTTTTATAAAGCTAGCTTTAAGAAAGGTTTATAACGAAAAATGCGAATTGGACACTTGGTCAAAACAAACCCAAAACAAACCCAAAACAAACCCAATCAAACCCAATTAAAAAGCCCCCGCGGCGCTTGAGCGGGGTAAAGCCAACTTATTGGAAATGCCGCTGCGCAAATTGCTTCGCCGCTTCGACTAACAAGCTCTTCGTATTCGCAATGGCATCGTCTATACTCATATTTTCATCTGACAGCGCAATAGCGTCCGCAATCCCGAAGTTTTTCCATTGCTGTTCAGGTAATTCAACCCTGCCGGCTATAACTCCAATCTTTACATTGTTTTGGGCAGCTATTTTCACCACTCCCGAGACCACTTTGCCCCGCAGAGATTGCGAATCGAATTGTCCTTCGCCCGTAATTACCCATTCCGCATTGCGGATTTCTTTTTCTAATCCGCTTTGCCGAATAATAGTCTCTATACCGCTGACTAATTTCGCATTCATAAATGCAACCGCGCCCGCTGACAATCCTCCCGCTGCACCGGCCCCCGGGATTTTGTCTATTTCTATATCTAACTGCTGTTTGACAATTTCCGCCAAGCGGCTTAACCCCGCTTCGAGCCGTTCGACCATTTCAGCCGTGGCGCCTTTTTGCGGAGCGAACACTCTCGCTGCTCCGTTTTCCCCGCAAAGCGGATTATCAACATCGCAGAGCACATTAATCTCCGGCAAATTTATTTTTTCGGGCCTGACTATTTGCGCGATATTTTCCAGCTCCCCGCCGCCGAGACCAATTTCTTTGTCCTGTGAATCGAGGAATTTCCATCCTAACGCCTTTGCCGCACCGACCCCGCCGTCCACCGTTGCGCTTCCGCCGACCGCCAGCAGAATCTTATCAGCTCCATAATCCGTAGCCGCCTGAATAAGCTCGCCCGTTCCGAACGTGGTTGTTTTCAGCGGATTTGCTTGATGCGGACTTAATAGTTCCAGCCCGCTTGCCTTTGCCATTTCCACCAGAGCCGTTTTCGTATCCGGGAAGAATGCAAATCCTGCATTAACCTGCATTTCCGGCAGGGGTCCCGTTGTTTGTATTTCTACCCATTTACCCCCGCGTGCCGCCATCATTGCCTCGGCTGTTCCCTCGCCGCCGTCGGCCATTGGGATGCTGACAATCTCAAAGTCGGGATTAACAGATTGTAAAGTGTCCTTTATAATCCCGCAGGCGGTGACCGCGCTGATACTCGATTTGAACGAATCCATAGCTATTATTATCTTCAATTTATTGTCCTTTGAAGTAGACGGGTTAGGATAGCAGGGAATTTGAAAGAATTCAACCACCCAAAAAAGATGTCGGCCCAAGATGGAGTTGTAATCTTAGGCCGACTTTGTTATATACACAGGAATGCCTGACTAAGGAGGAATCAGGGTGGTTTCCTGTGTTTGGACACGTACGACAAGAACCGATGTTAGAAAAGGCGCCCGAAGCGCCTTTATCTGGGGTTTACTTCTCCTCTTTTTTCCCACTGTCATCACTCTCCAATTCCTTTTAGCTCCACGCTCTGCTTTGACAGGGTTCTCTTTCGCTTTGTCGTTACTCCCTAGAACATAGCAAGCTACATCGATATTGATTGTAGGATATTAGGGACAATGCTAACAATGTCGGAAAACCGACAATGTTTAAGAAGTTGCATTAATTAGCGTAAAATACTGTTTTTGTGGTGAATTTTTTTTAAGAACATGTTTTTTCTGAATGTCCGCCGGAAGCGGGTATTTTACCCCCAACGTCGATTGCTAATTAAGCAGCGGTTTGTTTTTCTTTATTCGACATCGTCCAGATTGAGAGTAGCGGCCTTTTTTACTAAATCGACAACGTTATCAACGCCGAATTTGTGCATAATATTGCTGCGGTGCCGCTCAACAGTCCGTGTGGCGCGCTTAAGCTTATAGGCTATTTGCTTATTGGCTTTTCCTTGTAGAATAAGCTTTAGCACTTTTTTCTCGGTTTTGGTTAGAATTCGGCCGACAGGTATGTCGGCGAAATCATCTTTTTCCAGAACTGTTTGAACTTTATGTACAAATACTTTTCGGTCCAGAGGTTTTTCGATAAAATCCACCGCGCCTAATTTAAGCGCCCTGACCGACATAGGAACATCGCCGAAGCCGGTAATTACCATAACCGACACCCACGGAGCTACGCGTTTGGCTTTGCTTAATAACGTCAGGCCGTCCATTCCGGGCATTTTCACGTCGGTGATAAGCAGATTGCAGTTTTGCTTCGGCAATTGCTCGAGACATTCGGCTGCGTTGTTAAAGCAGCTGACCCTGCAGTTGATATCTTTGAGTTCCTCTGAAACGAGCTGGCATATGCCGGAATCATCGTCAACGAAAAAAACATCAAATTGCTTTTTTTTGGTTTTCATTGTTTTTTTACTGCGTAACAGCGCGTATCGGCAAAGTTACATAGAAAGTCGTGCCTTTTCCGAGTTGACTTTTCACTTGAGCTTGGCCGCCGCAATTTATAAGCAGTTGCTGCAGGATATCAAGCCCGAGTCCCAATCCGCCGTTTTCTGTCTTGGTGCTGAAAAACGGCTCGAAAATTCGGCCAACATTTTCGGGAGCTATACCGCAACAGTCATCTATAAATCGCAATTCAATATTATCGTCGACAAGTTTTCCGGAGATGTCAAGCTTATGTCGTTTTTTGCCGTCGGCTGCTTCAATGGCATTTTGGATAATGATAAGGAATATCTGTTCAAGGGCTATTTCGTTGATTTCAATTTCAGGCAGATTATCCAGGTTTTTTGTCGTTACAAGCATTTTGGCCTGTGATGCCCTTTCGGATAACGTAGAAATAATTCTGTCGGCGACGGCATTTACATCGGATTTGGCCGAGCTTTGTTGTGCGGGGTTTTTGGAGTGTTCCCGGAATTTGCGGATTATCGAATCTATATTTCTGGCTTCGGCAAGGCCTTCTTTGACATTTTCTGCGACATCGGGGCAGCAGGGTTTGCCTGTGGTATTGTTTAGAGCTTCCAATGCCCTGTCGAGCAATATACTTATCTTAGTAAGCGGCTGGTTAATCTGGTGAGCTACTATGGAACTCAACGTACTGACGTAAATGTGCTTTTGAACGCTTAATATCTTTTCTTTGTATTTTTCGTACTCGGATTCCAGCCGTTTTTTTTCGGTGATATCAATCGCCGTAGTGGCCATATATCTAGGCTCGCCGTTTTCATCTTTGATAATTATCGAGCTCATCAGCATCGGGAACACCGTGCCGCATTTGTGGGTATGCCATGTTTCTGTCGCGTTTAAGCTACCTAATTTTTTTAAATTTTCATTTAACCGAAGAACCTCTTTAAGCTGTTCTTTATTGTGGAAAACAACCAGGTTTTTGCCTATAAGCTGTTCGGTGGTATATCCGTGAATGGCGGCGAAGTATTCGTTAACATAAATAAGATTGCCGTCAATATCGCTGATAGCAACGCCGTAATTGGCTTTTTCCGCTATGGTTCTGAACTTTCTTATTTCCTCTTCAGCCTGTTTACGCTCCGTAATGTCTGTGAAAAAACCTACGTTGCATTTTCTTCCATCTATCATAACCGAAGCGGCGTTGACATCCGCGTATATAACCGTTCCGTCTTTGCGCAGGCAGGGCAGCTCCGGAGCCAGTGTTTTTTCTCCTCGCGCCTGTGCCTCAAATTCGGAAAAGACGTGCGGCAGATTTTCTCCGGGGTGGATATCATTGACGCCGAGCTGAAGCAGCTCTTTTTCGGTATAACCGAGCATTTTACATATTGCCGGATTGGCATATTTGAACTTCTTTGTTTCAAGGTCAGCGACAATTACCCCCTCCGCAGCATTTTGAAACAGGGTTTTGTATCTTTCTTCTGATTCTCTTAAAGCTTCCTCGTTTTCCTTGTGCTCCGTGATGTCCATGACAGCGCCGGTCATATACAAGACCTGGTCATTTTCGCCAAATAACAGTTCTCCCCGGTCGCGCAGCCAGCGAACCGCCCCGTCCGGGTGTATGATCCGGAATTCCGATAGATACGTTTGATGGTCCCTGAGGGCACGCTGAACTTTCTGCTTAACCATCTTCCGGTCGTGGGGGTGAACACGCTGGAAAAAATCTTCAACCGACTGTGTAGATTCTTTAGCTTCCAGCCCAAGAATTCGATTAAAGCTCGCGTCACGCGTATCTTGGTTGGTCTCCGGATTCCACCGCCAGGTTCCCATATCCGCCGCCGACATCGCCAAGAGCAGGCGTTCCTCGCTTTCCCTCAGGGCTTCCTCCGCCTGCTTCCTGTCGGTGATATCTCTGAAGAAGGAGAAGAAGAATTTGCCCTGCTCCGAGTCGTAAACCTGCGTGCTGACCTCTACATTGATTATTTTTCCGTCCTTGCGGCGGTGTTTTCTTTCGAAGCGGTCATACCCTATTTGAAGTACTTTTTCGGCGTGCTGCTTAGTTTGCTCGGCTGTTTCGTCGACCTCAAGGTCTTCAATCCTCATTTTGAGCAGTTCTTCTTTCGAATAGCCGGTGATGTCGCAAACGGCGGGATTGACGTTCAATAGTCTGCCGTCGAGACTAATTACACAAAAGCCGTCTATCGAAGCTTCGAGGATCTTTTTACTTTGGTAAATCAGGGCTTTTTTTTTCTTGGCCGATTTAGTTTTTTTGTCCTCTCGCTTACTCATAAACCAACCTTTGAGCAGACTCAGTCGCTGCGATAGCTTTCGGGCGGTCCGAGATAGCTCGGCTTGAGTCCGCCGGTATCCACGACAATTTTCTGAAGCACAATGCCGGGGTCTACCATCCAGAATTTTAATACATGCTCACCTGATTTATCGATTTGATGGGTGGTCTTAGCGATTTTAATGCTGTCACCAACCATCTGGTTCCACCACATAGGATACTTCCAGTCAGGCACGTCATTTTTCTCGTGGATATTAACGATTTGCGGCTGTTCGTCATCGAATGAAATCGCATAACGTAATCCCTGTTTTTTGTTGAAGTTCTGTACAGGTGACATATAAGCGCTGACTTTTACTTCGCCGCTGCTGAAAAGATACATAGGATATTCCAGGCGGGGACTATCACCTCCTGGTTTTTGGCTTTGTGCTGTTACCGGCACAGGGGTTATCCCGGAAAGCGTTCGGCCCTCATTCGGAATCGTCAGCCATTTTACAGGTTCTGCTCCGACCGCTTTGGCATAATGCTCAGCTTCAATTGAAACATAACCGTTGCTTTCGACAAATCCCTTAATCTGTCCTGGCTTCGGAGACTCAGGATTGTTAACAGGAGCGTAAACATCGACCTTTTGGCCATCCGGCCCAGTTATTGTAATCCTTGCTTTGCTTTTTCCAGTCGGGGCTTTTTGCCAGTCTATGCTTACCCATACCCGCTGCTGCTTGTCGACCTTGCCCTGATTCGGTGTGACGGTTACCCAGGGTGCTTCTAATTTGATTTCGTAATCAAAAGCTGTCCGTCCGCGGTTGAATATCTCTATATAGTATTTCTGCTTATTAAAGGGGTCGAATTCGGGCAGCACGGCTTTGCTCCCGGCTTTTGGCCACAATTGTGTTGTGTCCTCTACAGCTACTCCTATTTCCGCCTTGTTCTTTAAAGCAACTTTTTCCACTTTCGGCATTATGTCCTTGGGCGGCTGATTCCAGCTGGTGAAGCCAATATTAGGCGTATCCATCATATGGTTCCATTTGCCGCCGCCGAGTTTGTGGTACCGGTCGCTGAGTTCGGAATCTCTTTCGAATAATTTCTTCGCCTTGGTTGCTAAATCATTAGCGGCTGCCCTACCCTGACCGGCGTACAGATGGTTCAGGCCAACGGTGACATAAAGCTCGTTGAGATTAGCACAGGCTAGCACCGGGTACAGGATAAGCTGGAAATATGCATCTTGGTATTTATCGTCGAGCTTTTTGCCGAGCTTTTCGGCCTTTTCAGCGAGCTTATTATAATCAGCTACGACCGTCTCGGCTTCACGATAATTTGTAAGGCTATAAGTGTCGGGAGCAAGCATTTCCGGTGTTCTTCGCCCGTTATACATAGTGTATTTAGTGAGTATATCAGCGATATCTTTAGCGTATTTTGGGCCGAATTGCTGCTCCGCCCAGTCTTTGGTGTATTCGGGTAATTTCTCTGCCGGCCATTGGTCGGGGTTCAACGCGTAATCGAGGAAAAACGAAATCGGAAATTCCATCGGCTTAAGGTCACCCACATTGACAACCCAGATTCGGTCCACACCGCGGTGATATGTCAGGTGCATCTGCTCCCAGATTTTGGCAATAGGATTGGTATTTAGCCAAATATAGCTTCTCGGCCCGCCGTAAAAATCAAAGTGATAATACATTCCGTAGCCGCCTTTTCGAGGCTTTGCGTCGGGACTCGGCAGAATGCGAACGTTGCCCCAGTTATCATCGCAAAGCAGCAATGTGACGTCATCCGGGACACGCATACCCTTGTCGTAATAGTCCTGAACCTCTTTATATAGCGCCCATACCTGCGGAACGTCGTTCAAATCTTTGCCGGTGACGTCTTTGATGATTTTGCGCTGGTCAGCCACGATTTTTTCAAGCAAAGATATGTTTGTTTCTTCGCTCATAGCCTTGTCGCCGTCACCGCGCATCGCGAGCGTTGTAATCGTTTCATAATCCTTGCTCCGCTCGATTCCCTGTCTCCAGAAGTCACGAAGTACTTCTTCATTTTTGGAATAATCCCACGGGCCTTTACCATATCGTTTCCATTCCTGATGCGCTTTGTTCATCGGCTCATGATGCGATGTACCCATTACGATTCCGTACTCGTCTGCCAGCTTTACATTGAGCGGGTCATCATCGGCGAAGGCGTTGCCCCACATTGCGGGCCAAATAAAATTAGCTTTAAGACGCAGCAGTAACTCGAAAACTTTAGCATAGAATCGGCTGTTGTAATTGCCGAACTTTTCCCTGACCCACGGCGAGAGCGCAAAACCTTCGTCATTAAGGAATATACCCCGATACTTAACGGCTGGTGGCCCTTGAACATATTTTCCTGCTTTTATAAATATGGCGTCTTTCTTCTTAGCCGGCACGTCCGCCCACCAATACCACGGTGATACTCCAATCTGCTCGGAGAGGTCATATATGCCGTAGATGGTTCCTCTTTTATCACTTCCTACGATAACAAGGGCATTCTCGATGCCCGGCAGGGGGTTCGACACGACTTCAATTATATATGATTCCCACTTGCCGTCGATTGGCGCTACATCGATTTTAACTTTTCTGATTAGTTGGTCGATGATCTTGCTTTTGCCGATAGTGCCTATGAGGACGATGTTTTTTCCGAGGTCTTTTTCTTCGTGTGTAATTTTAGCGGTTTGGTTTGTGATGCGAGCGATATCCGCCTGCAGGTCCCTGGCGGCACGAACAACGCCGGGCCAGTCTTGCGAGTCGACATATATGTCCGCGACTTTTTCCTTTTGCGCGAGACAGAAACTGCCTTTGGTTTCGGTGGTGTCTATATATCCGGATTGAGAAACGGCTGAAGCTTCACATCCGAAAACAAAAAGGCATAGTGCAATTGTCAAAACGGCTTTAGTCAAATTAGTTACTCGCATGTCATTCCTCACTTCTTTAGCTAAATAGTGGTTAATAAAGTCTTACACAGTCGTTTTAATCAGGGGCGGATATCGGCATATTGCTGAATTTGTGAAAATAACCCAGACAGGTGTCCCGCCAGATGGCAGAGTCTTTTTCCTGTATAGCCAGCTTCTTTTGAACGTGTTGGTGTATATCGGAGTCAATATACTTTTCCAATGTGGCCCAGGTGCGGCTCATTTTTTTCACATAATTAACACCTTTATAGTACCTGTGGCACAACTCTTCCCACAAAGTCCTGCCGGATTCGGTTTTGTAGTCCCAGGGGACATGATGAAACCAAAGCAGATATTTTTCAGGACATGTTTTTATATTGTCGAATATCTCGGCGTTTGGTGAAAAATATTGACTTGTAGCGTTGCTGCCAGTCGAGCTTCTGTCGAAACCGAGCCCCTTTTTGTCCGCACGATGGTAATAAACGCTTGTCCAGTCTATCCTGCCGCTCTTGGAGAGTTGTGGTTCGGGGCCGTAATGAAAGCCATTTTGCATAATGTGATGTAGCCCTAGTGGTGTCATATAATTAACGCATGCTTCCCATGAGCCCATCATCATTGACTTTATAGTGTTTACTGCATAGGCGTCTCTGGTTAGTGTTTGTTTTATCCATTCTTCTGCGATTTGTTCGGCAGAGAGGCTTGGATCCCAACTCAGTCGGCCGAAGGCATACCAGTTGGCCTGTCCGAACAGGTGCCCGCACCAGTTTCTATCATCGCCGGTATTCGCCACGCCTGCGATACCGGTCATATGGTAGTTGTGTGTGCTGCCGTCTATAATTGAAGCGAGGGTCGACCCCGGACCTTTAGCGTAAGTGTCGAAGTCCAGATATTCCTTCCACATCGGTGCAAGATATACCAAGTGCTTAGAATGCCCCAAGTATTCCTGTGTAATCTGCAATTCCAGCATCAAAGGTGTTTTGGGC
>CAYXUW010000067.1:0-13286 GCA_964468375.1 uncultured Pirellulales bacterium
ATAGGGCGTGATTTAGGCCATAGTCACTTGCTCATGAGTGATTATTTCGGCTATGGTCATTGGCGGAACAAGCTTGTTTACGGTGACTACAAGGCTTACGGAAGCTGCGAGAGATTTGCAGCCGCCACTTCTGTTACGCCCGGCACGGAGGTCTCATCGGCTTTTTGGTCCTGCAACGACCCGAATATCGATTTGTATAACCTCGGTATCGGGTTGCACGCCGGCTACACCGACGGCCATGTCAAACGTTATTCACCCGGCCGGGCGGTGATTATGGAAGTCTCAAAGACTTCCGACGGCACCGTTCCCTATCCCGCTCATCTTGGGCCGGGCAAATTCTACCTTCCTGAAGACGCTCTTTACTGATGCTTTTCCGCTGAAAAAGCCGGTTTTAGCCGTTTCCCTGCAAATTTTTCGATATTTTCAAAGAAAGAACGTAACAAGCCACCGTTCTGCATGCACTTAACTATAGTTTAGCACCTGTTCAGTCATAATATTTATCATAGCTTTTCGAGGAGACGTAAATGAGCCGAAAATCTAAAGCAATTATTATCGCAATTTTGTTACCTTCTATTTCACTCGCCTATTCCGGCGGTTCCGGAGAACCGAACGAGCCGTATCAAATCGCAACTAAAGCCGATTTGCTTGAACTGGCCTCCACCACCGAGGACTACAATAAGTGCTTCATCCTCACCGCGGATATTGATATGACTGGCCAAGTCTTTACAAGGGCTGTCATCGCGCCTGATACCAACTCCGCTTCGGATTTTCAGGGAACGGGTTTTTCCGGTGTCTTTGACGGTAGCAGTCATAAAATCACAAATCTTGCTATCAACGGCGGAACCAATGACTACCTCGGCTTATTTGGCCGAACCGACCCCGGCAGCGAACTGAAAAACCTCGCAGTTGAGGATTTTGATGTGAGCGCTTTGGCTGATTCCCGGTTTGTTGGTGCCTTGGTAGGGCGCAACCTCAGTATTATCACTAATTGCCATTCTATAGGCTCTGTAGTCGGCGACTATCTGGTAGGAGGACTGACCGGATGTAACGATGGATTGTATGGCAATGGCATTATCTCTAACTGCTGGTCCGCAGGAACTGTAAACGGTCGAGATGCCGGCGGACTCGTCGGATGCAACTTCCATGATGCTGTTATGACAGGTTGTTATTCGACAGCCGATGTCAATGGCCCTGAATGTATCGGCGGCTTGATTGGCTACAATGAATACGGCATAGTCGCAAAATGCTTCTCAACAGGATTTATTAGCGGTTTCCGTACTGTAGGCGGACTTATTGGATTTAACAAAAATCACATCGACGGCAGAATCGCTGATTGCTATTCAACAGGTCCGGTCACCGGCCATAATGTGGTTGGCGGCTTGGTCGGGTCTAATCATTCCACCGGCGACATCGTCAATTGTTACTCCACGGGCACTGTCATCGCCGATTCCAATGTCGGTGCTCTGGCCGGAAGAAATGTAGGCAGTATTGTCGGCAGCTACTTTTTGACCGGCTCCGGCCCGGATAATGGTTTCGGCACACCACTGACCGATTCGCAAATGAAACAGCAGTCATCCTTCATCGACTGGGACTTTATAGAAATCTGGAACATCAGTGAAAATCAGACTTACCCGTTCCTGCGGACATATCTGCCGTCGGATTTAAACAAGGATGGCCAGACAAACTTCTATGACCTTGCAATCTTGGCTTCTCACTGGCTTGAAAAGGAGTAAAAAATTGAAAACTACATAACTGCTCATCTTCTCTGTGATGTTTAATACATGCACGGAGTACTGTGTGCGAGGCCTCTTCAGCCAACACCACTCCTCCTCTCAAAAGGACTGAAGAGGCCATTTTTATATCTGCCCCAAGAATCCAGACAGCTATTAAAAATGGAAAATAATTGATAGTGGCGGGGATAAGGGTAGAATTGTATTGATATATTATGCGTATAGCTTTAGGACAATTTAACGCTGTGGTGGGGGATTTGGCGGGCAACGCTGAGAAGATGCGCGGCATCTACGCCGATGCGCTTGACGCCGGTGCGGACTTGTTGGTTTTTCCGGAGTTGGCAGTTTGCGGCTATCCGCCGGAGGATTTGGTGCATAAAAGGCACTTTTTGGCGGACAACAGAAAAACGGTGGAAAAGCTGGCGGCGGACTGTCCGGAGATGACGATAATAGTCGGTTTTGCCGAGGGGCGGGACGACGGGGATTACAACGCGGCGGCTATTTTGCAGGGCGGGCGTGTATCAAAGATTTATCGAAAGGCGCAGCTTCCCAATTACGGCGTATTCGACGAGGCGAGATATTTCCAGCCGGGCAGCGAAACTCTTGTAATCGATGTAAAAGGCGTTAAGGCCGCTATTACGATTTGCAGGGACATCTGGAACATCAAGTGGCTGAGCGGTTTTCTTAAAAAAGCAGGGCGAGTCCAGCTGGTTGTCAATATATCAGCGTCGCCTTTTCACACGGACAAGATGGAGCGAAGAAAAGAGCTGGTTAGGGAATGCGCCCGGAAGTTCGAATGTGCCGTGGCTTATTGCAATCTTGTCGGCGGGCAGGATGAGATAGTATTTGATGGGCGGAGTATTTTTGCAGATTCGGCGGGTAGTATCGCAGCGACGGCAAAGGCGTTCGAGGAGGATTTGCTGGTTGCGGATATAGATGTAACCGGCAGGGGCGTGCAGGTAAATCCGGTGAGCCCGCAGGCGCCGCAGCCGGATGGTTTGGTTGATGAGGTTTATCAGGCGCTGGTGCTTGGGACGCGGGATTACGCACGGAAGAACGGTTTTGAGAAGATTTTGCTGGGTCTTAGCGGGGGGATAGATTCTTCCGTCACGGCCGCTGTCGCTGCAGCGGCGATGGGGGCGGAGAATGTTGTGGGCGTTACGATGCCTTCGCAGTTTAACAGTCCGGAAACGAAGGCGGATGCGGCGAAGCTGGCGGAGAATTTAGGCGTGGAATTTTTGACTATTCCTATCGGGGCAATACTGGAGCGGTTCGACGAGACGTTAAAGCAGACGGCGGGCTGGGACAGCGAAAGCGTTGCTTATGAAAATCTGCAGGCGAGGATTCGCGGCAATATCCTGATGTCGATGAGCAACAGCAGCGGCTCTCTGGTATTGACGAGCGGCAACAAAAGTGAAACTGCGGTCGGCTATACTACTCTTTACGGCGATACGGCGGGGGGCTTCGCGGTGATAAAGGACGTGCCGAAGACTCTCGTATATAAGCTGGCGGAGCATATAAACAAAAAAGCGGGGCGGGAGGTTATACCTGCTGCGGTGCTAAGCAGGGCTCCGAGTGCGGAGCTGAGGCCGGGGCAAAAGGACAGTGATACTCTGCCAGAGTATGATTTGCTCGATAAAATCCTCGAAGGATATGTAGAGCAGGACAAATCCGCACAGCAGCTTATCGAATCGGGTTTGCCGGAGGACGCGGTTCGCGGCGTTGTTCGGATGGTTGACCATAACGAGTATAAAAGGAGGCAGTCGCCGCCGGGGGTAAAGATTACGCCAAAGGCCTTCGGCAGAGACAGGCGTCTGCCGATTACGAATTACTACGGCTATTATGATGTGAGATAGCCGAAAGCCGTTTTTAATAGATTGGTGCTATTCGCCGGTAAGGGCTTCGACGATGGTTTTTCCGAATTGAGTTGCGGCCCTCGGTCCGTTTGCGGTTATTATGAGCCCGTCCCGCTCGACATCCGCTCCGGTGTATTCGGCGCCGGCCTTTTTCAGCCGGAACTGTTCGGTCGGGAAGGAAGTTGCTTTGACGCCGTCGAGAACACCGGCATTGGCCAAAACCGCCGGTGCGATACAGATTGCCGCGAGGACCTTTTCCTTATTTTTCGCCTGCTGGGCGATGTCGTTTGCAACGGTGCTGTCGAAATACTCTTTCGCTCCAGGACCGCCCACGAATATTATCGCATCATAGTCTTCAACGATAATATCGTTCACAAGAATTGCGGCTTCGGTTTTTCCGCCCTGCGTTCCTTTTATTATTCCTGTTTTTGTGCTTGCTATTACCGTGTCTATGTCTGCGTTTTCAAGCTCTTGTTTGGTTTCGAAGAGCTCCTCGTCGCGGAAGCCCCGGCTGGCGATAATCAGCACCGCCTTTTTTGCGGTGGTATTGTCGGCTATTTGAGTTTTGGTTTCTTCTTCGGTTTCTTCCGCTGCTGTCTGGCCGGGGGTATAGCCGACGCCGATTATATAAATCGGTTCCATCTCCGGAGACAGTCTGCAGATATGACTTACCTGATTTGCATTGAAATCGTCGGCTGTTGAGGAACCCAATCCCAGGGCGGCGGCTTGCAGGCGGATATTTTGAGCAATGTTTCCGGTTTTTATCAGCATATATTTCGTGTTTTTAGCGGCAAGCTTTTTTGATGAGCCGGTGATAATAATATAACAGGGGGGTATTGATGCGGGTTGCTGTTTCAATGCCTCCGCCAGCCGGTCGCGGATATCCTTATTAAGCGTTTCTTCCAGGCAGTGTTTTCGGGGAATGTAAGCGAGAACTCCCTCGCGGGCGGCAAAGTACAGCTTTATCGGATAATCTGCTTGCGGCTGCAGTTCCATTGCGTTGCGGCCCGCCCAGGCCAGCTGGCCCATTTGTATATAATCGAGCGGTTGGCTGGTAAACTGGTGCGCACTTTCACAAGTGGTCAGCATTTGTTCGAGGCTGGCCTGTCCCTCGACCTTAGGCGCAGGAAGCTGGATTATTTTGAGCAGTGAGGCCCTGGGTTTATGCTGGCCTGTGCAGAGGACTGAAAAGCTGGCTAACATTATTGCGGGGATGATAAAACGTTTCATTTTTCAACTTCTCCTAATCAGCCGAGTCAGTTTTCGGTTGTTTCGATAACCGTTACCACGTCTTTTTGAGCGTGCTTATAAATAAGGTGGAGATTTCGCATGTATATTAGCGTGTTTAGCGAAAAGCCCAGCATAAATATAGGGTTTTTTATGTGAATAGAATAAGTCAGGAGCAACAGACTGCCAGCAAGTGACATAAACCAAAAGGCCACGGGGACGTGAGACCTTTTTTTGTATTCGCTGACTACCCATTGCAGGATAAATCGTCCGCCGAATGTAATCTGGCCTGCTAAAGCTATCGTTGCCCAGACGGGGTCTTGTATTATTTGTTCGATTACCGCACTTTTCAGAAATTCGATTGCCGAGCTGAACATAACATTTCTCCAATTTTTAGTAAGCTGTCTGTTACATCATAAACCAGTTTTTGGTAAAATTAAAGAATCAGTTAATAAGAATTGACGTATTATTTGGCCCCCTTTTTGTGCAAAAAACCGCAAAGGAGGGCGCTTCTATTTATTTAGGTGATTTTAGTGGCCTTACCTCGCCGACAAAAGCTAACTATAATCCTGCTGCTGGTTTACTGGCCGGGGATTTTTATTCTTGCACATATTCCTATTCCACGGCTGGTTTACAAGGCCCAGGTATCCGATAAAAGCCTTCATTTCCTCGCTTATCTTGTGCTGACGTTTTTATTATGGTTTGCAATCAGTCCTGCTGAAAAGGTGAACTGGCGCAAAGCCACGGGCTGGTTGATACTTATCGCGGTGGTTTGGTATGGGGTTATCGATGAGCTGCTTCAGGGTTGGGTGGGGCGCAGCTGCGATGGCCGGGACCTTTTGGCAGATTTTGTGGGGGTGCTTGCGGGGTTGATATTGTTTTCTTTTTTGAGCTTTTGGCCGGGGCTGCTTGTGGTGACTGCCATTGTTATCTTCGGCTTAACAAATCTTGCGAGGGCGAATCTGGCTGATTTGGTGCCGGTTATGAATGCGATGTTTCATTTTTTTGCTTATGGATTTTTTACTGCGGTTTGGATTAAATATATTCAGTTTCTGCCGATTAAAACTTCCTTGGCTAGACGGTTAATAACGGCATTGGTTCCGCCCTTGGGTTTTCTATTTATTGTAAAATTGTCTTCTGTGATTTTCGGTAGAAACGTCGGGGTTGAGGACGTTCTTATTTCTATTGCGGGGATAACAACTGCTGTTATAATTTATCTGATGGTTTTTCTTCGCCGAAGGTCTGTGCGGACGTTGTCCGGTGACGCTTAATGTTTTTTGAAGGGGGTATAAAGGGGGTCGCCTATCAGAACCAGCTGCCAGGAATTAAAAGGTTTTGTATGATAGTATGCCTCAACGAGACATTTGCCGTTGAATAACTCCGAGAAAAATTCTTTCGGCTCTGGAAAGGAATGAAGATATGGCTCGGCCACCGCTCCTAACGTGGCGGTTATTCCGTCTTTGAGCATAGCCGGGCACCATCGGCTGCTGTTCGGGTCGCGAAGGTCAACCGCTTCCAGGCTTGAGATATGATAGCCAACGGCGCCATCGGCGAAGTCGAATGCGTCGACGTATTTTTCCAAACTGTACCAGCCGCAATAGATAGCTGTTTGGGGGCAGATTCCTGGCTCGAAGAGCTTTTCCGTTCGCTCTTCTTTGACGGTCAGTTCTGTTCGAAATTTTGTAAAAGTTGTCAAATCCCGCAAAGACTGGTCAAAATAGCCGGTTGAGCGGGGGTTTTTGTCATTTGCAATGCCTCTTGAGTCAAAGTAAGCAGTGCCTTTTAGGCCGGTTTTTTCTGTTACTATTGCTTTATCGATGAGGCCTTTTATTATCTCGGGACCGGGCCCATCAAGGCGGGAGACCATAAGCGTATTAAAGCTGAGGCCTAGTAAATCATCTTTTAGTCTGTTCTGCTGCCAGCGATAAAGTTCGTAGTTGTCGAACAGCACCATTGACAGCTCGCTGTCCACTGATGCGTTTGTTTCTTTGCCGGTGATTAAATCAATTTCGGACTGCATCTGAGCCAGTTTGAGCTTTATGTTTTTTATTTCTGCAGCCGTGTCAGCTTCGCCGCTTTGTTCCAATTGCTTAATCTTGTTTTTTTTCTGCTCTGTTAGTTTTTGCAGATGGTTTAGTTTGTCCTGCTGGTCTTTTAGCGGTTCTCGTTTTCCTACTTTGATTGGCACGCCGTATGTTGTCAGCAGGCATTTGATTTCAGCAGTAAACATACGTTTGTATAATTCTTTACGAATGGGCTCGGCAAGCTGGTTTTCGTAATTGTTTCTGGTAATTGTGTCATTTAGGTCTGTTCCTAAAGGCAGAGCGATAATATTATCTTTTGGCACATTTCGTTTTGTGCAGTAATATTCGGCGATTTGTGTGGATGCTGGAATGTTGCTGTTTGCTATGATTAAAATTTGTTCCGGCTCTAAAGAAAAGGCCGGCATAGCCAGCCCGAAAATTAATGATAGAACCGTGCTTATTTTTCTTAGCATTTCCGTTCTTTGCTATCCCCTCTTGTCTTTTCGGTTTCAGAATATCTTTTCTCGTATATGTCTTTTCGCTTAAACACCTGGGTGATAGTTGCCAGTGTTATCTTGAAATCCAGCCATAAGCTTGCCGTTTCGACATATTTGACGTCAAGCTCGAGCTTTTCTTCGCGTGTCAGCTCGCCACGTCCGGAGATTTGTGCCAGGCCTGTCAATCCTGGTTTGACCAGCAGCCGTTTCTTTTGCCTTTCATTCCATTCTTTCATTTGTTCCATATAGAGCGGCCGAGGGCCTACAATACTCATATCGCCCTTAAGCACATTGACAAGCTGCGGCAGTTCGTCAAGGGAGTATTCTCGCAGAAATTTTCCGAGTTTTGTTAATCTTGGGTCATTATCTGTTTTTGGGCTTGGGCCGAAAGGGTCAACATCCGTTCGCATTGTCCGAAACTTATAAAAGATAAATGGCTTTCCATTTTTGCCTGTCCGCTTCTGCTTGAATATGACCGGGCCTCTGCCTGATAGCTTAATCGTTAGAGATATAACAAAGAAAAGCGGTGAAAGCAGAAAGGTTGCAAGAATCGCGACTATAGCATCTGTAAATCGCTTAATCATTTAAGGGGTGTTCCTTCGTAAAATCAGCAACTCTGGATACACATGAGAAAATCCCCGGCTGCCAATCAAGTTACTGTGTAATTGCTCTATCAATAGTATTAACAATTTGATTTGTACAATTAGTTATTTCATAAGACTGTTCTATATGAAGTCTGCCAGCAATCCCCATCTTTTCACGTAGCGGTTTATTATCTACGAGTAATTCTATTTTTTCTGCCAAAGGCTTAGTTTTTTTAATAGGAATGAGAAAACCTGTTTCACCATCAACTACAATATCTTCACAACCGCGATGCTTCGTCGCTATAACCGGTTTACCACAAGCCATTGCTTCCAGAATGGAAACCGGCAACCCTTCAAAATAATATGTTGGTAAAACAAAAAGGTCAGCAGTGCTCATTAACCTATAGATGTCATTTCGCCATCCGAGAACTTTGAAATTTTTATTCAATACCTGGTGGCTACTGCAGTTTGCCTGAAGTGTATCCATTTCTGGGCCTTCACCTGCAAGCAGAAAATAAATATCCGACCGTTGATTGCAAATTTCCCCAGCGGCTTTCTGAAAAACAAATACACCTTTTTCAGCAATTAAATAAGCTATGCAAAGAATAATTTTAGCATTTTTGGGAATATGCAATTCTGCACATATTTGTTGTTTGACTTTTTGGTTCTCTTCTGTTGCAAATTTGTCAATATCTACTCCCATGCCCGGTACGCGAAATACCTTTCTGGGGTTTACAATATGATACTTTTTACATAAATTTTCATCATAACTGTTCATGACCAAAATCGCATCGGTGATACGACCCAAGAGCCATTCGACACAAAACTGTATAAACCATAAAAAAAAGTTTTGTCCGGGAGCACAGGCCAGGCCGTGAGCGAAATAAATAATATGGGGCGTTTTGGCCAACCTTGCGGCTATTCTACCAATACCTGCACCAATCGGAGTGTGACAAACAATCACATCTATTTTCTGTTCGATTAATATGTTTTTTATGTAAAGCATTCCTTTGATTACATTAAATGGATTAAGATCTCTGCGAAGATTATGAGGAAAAACGTCTATGCCATAACCCCTTAATGTATCTACATCGGAATCGTCAGAACCACATACACAAACGTAATGGCCTTTTTTTTTCTGCAACTCCATAACAGGCAGGAGAAACTGACAAATCATCAAAGTTGCTCTGGATAAATGCATGATTCTCATTGGAACACCGTCACTTACAACATTGCACAACATGACGCCAAAAATCTCTTTTTACCTCCTCAAGTGCTTCTGGCCAAAAAGCCTTGCTGAATTCGAAATTACGAAGCGATATTTGAGCAAGTTTGTCTGGATTTCCCAAAAGCGGAATTATTTTATCTGCGATAGCTTCAGCATCCCCAGCACGAAAAAGCATTTCGCTGTCCAGATATTCAGGTATTCCGCCAACACTCGAACCCAAACATGGCAGGCCTCGCGCCATTGCCTCAATCAGCCCTCTACCCATTCCCTCCGTCAGGGATGGCATAACGTACAAGTGAGCAGAATCTAATAAAGCAAACAGTTTCTGCTCTTTCCTTATATAACCGTGAAAATGCACATTATTACTTAAATCAAGCCGTCGAACCTCTTCTTCAAGCCGATTCCGCTCGGGGCCATTACCTACCAGATGAAGCTCAACATTGATATCAGCTTTCTCACAAATCTTTTTGAATGCACGGACTAAATATATATGCCCCTTTTCTGCTGAGAATCGCCCCACAGAGAATATTCTAAAAGGACCTTCTCGAAACATATCGAGTGTTTTAGGTCGACCGATTATCTCTTTATTCAGTTCAACTGAGCAAATAATCCACTTACTTTGGCTCAGCTTTGGGGGATAGCGGTCCTGCAGATACTGACTAATATATGCTACACAGTGGGCTCGCCTGATCAGAAACTTTGTAAGTGCATCGAATAGAGAAGCATAAAATCTCACAAAGAACATATCTTTTTTCGCAAACAATATTCCTTTCTTTGAATCTGCTACCACTTCTACCACATATTTTTTCCGAAGCAATAAAAGAACGAGGCCGACTAACGTTGCCGTCGGCTCAGGCAACCTTAGATAATAGCGGTCAGCTATCATTATTGCCTTAAGCACTGCCCAGACCATCTTCGGCAACAATAATATTGCCAAAGCGGGCGTTTTAGGGTCCGGAATCGGCATAACAGTCACACCCTCTCTATCTATTCTTGGTTCGCTCGGATTTACACTGTCGACTTTCCTGCAACGTAAAACAAGAACAATATCTCTTATATATTTATGATAGCGTGCTAAACGCTCATAGGTCAGCGAACTCTCACTGGAGTTATAGAATTGTCCATCACTCTCACATGCATGTGTCGCGTAAGTAAGTAATAACTTTATATTCTTTTCTGGAAAAACGTCTGTTCCTGAAGAATTTCTGTTTATACAAGTTCTATTTTCCATTGGCGAAATGATCCATTTGATACTTGCTTTGCTGCAGTGTATCTACCAACGTCTAAGTTTCAATAAATAACGCTAAAAGTCACAAGATTTTACTAATCCTGACCTCCACTCATTTCCTTTATCTTCGAAACAACAAAACACTCCAACTGTTTTAATTTTTGCTGACAACAAATTACATACGAACTCATCTTATGTTTTATCACTTGCTGATTAGCAACAAGTCTTTCAAATTTTTCGATAAGTAGCTTATCATCAACATCTTCGATTGCTATCGTAAAATCACCCAGCCCAATTTCTTCCATAATCCCTGTGGCTTTATACCCCTGATAACTCACAGCAAGACAAGGCACCTGTTGAGCAATGCTAAAAATAGCAGAATGGAATCTTGTACAGATCATAAAATCCATGAATCCATAAAGCGATTTAAGCTGCCTGCAATTGTAATCACCGTCAATATAAAAAACCCGGTCAGCTGCAGAAGTGGCTTGTAGAGTATCCTTGAGAGCAATACTGTCATTCTCATGAGCATGCGGTCCCGTTGTATGTGCAAAAAGAACCGGCATATATCCCTTCTCCAATAGATATTCACATAATCGCCCAAAAGCCTGAACATATTTTTCATATTTTGCATGTGGGTCTACGGCATTAGGAAATCGCCACGGCCGCATCGTAATTCCTACGCACGGCTTGTCTCCAAGAGCCACCCTTTGGGACATAAGCTCGGCTTTAGCCCACTCACAATCAGCCGGTCGAAGATTAAAAGCCATATCTGGAAAAAGCTCGACTTTGCCAGGAATAATATTATTTAAAACCTCGAATGACTTCGGCTCTCTGGCTGTAACTAATGTACAACGTCTCAGCACTCGACGTACCAACCACTTACCCCATCCACTTTGGAATGGCCCAAAAGAATTCGGTAGTATAATGACATTTACCCCACAGCCCTGTGCCAACATCAGTGGGAAAAGACAGAACCAGATATAATAAGCCCACCGAAGTCCGCGGTAAGCATAAATATAACCGCCTCCCTTTATAACTAAAGCATCACAGGATCGTAAATATCCGTAGCTATCATAGCAATTCCTGCCTAGAAGCAACCTTGCCAATGTGTGGTTCTTGGCCCATACAAGTAGAAACTGCGATTGCAAAAAATCTAGCAAGGCTCGTATTTTCATCTTCAATAGAGACCATCCCGAATCAAAGACTTCGCTCTCATTGGAATGTGCTGCACGACGAGGATTAAAAAGTAATGACGGAATAACCGTAATGCCCAAGCTGCGAGTTTGCAGACTTTGCTTATCATCTGGGTCATCATAGAAGTCACTCATTATGGCAATTTCACAATTGGGGCTCAGTTGCCGAAGCAGGTCAATTGCTTCCCAAGTTAAGGCTTGGTCACCACGGTTACAATCCAAAGCTGCCGGACCTATAAGGAATCTTCTTTTCCGAGATATAGAACTCTCTTTTATGATAGCCAATTCCGCAACTAATCCACGTGTTTAGACAAACGAAGCGCTAAAGTTAAAGTATGGATATGGGTAATCATTCACAAATAGAGTACTAAAACAGTTAATTTATTGTACTAACCGATTTGACATTAGGTAGACTTTTGGCATAGGCCAAGAGTTCTTTAGCTACAATAAGAGCTGAGCCCTCTTTAGGGTAAAGAAAAAGCCCCTTTTTGTCAGACCAACGATAAGATTTTTCGAAAATTTCCGGTACAAGGTGAAAGGGCAGATTCGGATGCTTTTTATTTTCGTGCACAATATTAAGATAGGCGCCGAAAATTTCGTATTCAAATTTGACGTTTTTGAGTCTCTCCTCATCCGAGTAATAAGTGGATTCCGCTATCCTATTCTCGCCGAGCCGGCCGAGGATATTCCACGGATGTTTGCTGCGTACGAATCCACCGGGATACACAAAATCGACCTGCCCAACTGTTTGAACAACTTTCTCAACCACGATGCGCAGCTCATCTCGCTGTTTCGAGGAAAGTCTGTTCCTCCCAATCAAATAATGCTTCATTATTGAATCAGCATAAGCCTCAAGATCTAACGCAATAAAATCGGCACCCATTTGCTTTGCTTCCGAGCGAACACTCTGAATTTCCCTGATATAATAATTTGGGTCAAAGAAATCTTTGAGCTGAATATCTTTCTGGTTACGATAAGGCCATAAGTTACGACTCCATATGAGCTTAGCTGGAGATTTTTTCACTATTTCTATAGCCTGAACAACACTTTCTTTTTTCTTCCAATCTGCATCTGCTCTATGCATATACTTTATCATAACATGAGTTATCATTCCTGAAGAAAGTGCCGTATTCAATGCTTCAATAGGGTCGGTAACCCCGTTATGAAACCAGATAATAATAGGTTTATCTTTGGGTTGTGGTGCATTTGTATCATGGATATTTGAAACAGTAACTTTATCCTCGGTATTACTCCCGCAAAAATTCGTCAGTATAAGCAGAAAAATGCCAGTTATTGCTATAGATACAGATAAAACTCGCCTGTTATTAATTTTACTAACCATTTCATTGACTATATTCAACATTTTAAAATCTCCTTCAGACATCTGCACATATCACAAACTTCAGAGATTTGATTTAGCCATTTGTGATGCACGCTCGTACATTTGTTGATATCTGGCTCCACGGCTTTCCCAACTAAAACACCGCACAGCTGTCTGGCGTGCTGATTTCTGAATCTCACGCTGTTTATTGGTATTCTTCATTATGTTAATTATTGCATCTGCCATCTCTTCAAAACTTCCAACCGCAAGACAATTTTCTTCGTTCTTAGCTTTGGGGATTCCTTCAAATGTTTTATGAAAAGCAACGACACACAACCCGGCCGCCATTGCCTCAATAGCTTTATTAACTATGCCGCTGTTTTTATTAATCGGTA
>CAYXUW010000068.1:0-9707 GCA_964468375.1 uncultured Pirellulales bacterium
CTATCACAACCGCACGTCGACCGCCTAATTCGAGAAATATAGGATATTTAGCCATAACAGTAAATTATACCGCTACTCTACACACTTCAAGCAAAATTCTAAGCTTTTTCAATTCGCAAAAAACCGCTGTTTATTGTAAACTCTCTGTATGGGCCGAATTAAAAAATTACAACCGCCCCTGACTGACTCCGCCGCGCGTGAGCTGAAAGCAGGCGACGAAGTCCTCCTCTCCGGCATAATCTACACCGCGCGGGACATGGCTCATAAAAGGTTGTGCGAGCAGATAAAAACTGACGGCAAACTCCCCTTCGAACTTGACGGAGCAGTTATCTACTTCCTCGGCCCGACGCCCGCCCCGCCGGGAAAGGCAATCGGCGCTGCCGGCCCTACCACCTCTTCAAGAATGGACGCCTTCAGCTCCACGCTGATTGCCCACGGCCTGCGCGCGATGATAGGAAAGGGCTACCGAAGCACCGAAGTCAGAGACGCCCTGAAAAAATACGGCGCCGTCCATCTCTCTGCCGTCGGCGGAGCGGGAGCATTGCTTAGCAAACACATTGTATCCGCCGAGATAATCGCCTACGAAGATTTAGGAACCGAAGCCGTCCGAAAACTGCAGGTCGTCGATTTTCCTGCTGTCGTTGCTTACGATTCTCACGGAAATACCGTTTATAAATAAGGAGCTGACCAGTTGAAAGTAGCAATTCTCGGCTTACTGCAGTCCGGCAAGAGCACTATATTAGCCGGACTGAGCGGCAAAGCAATCCCGCCTATCGGCTCGACTAAAATTGAAGAAGCTATTGTGCCGGTACCAGATGCCCGCCTCGACTGGCTCACCGAATACTACAGACCTAAAAAAACTACCCGTGCAACTATAGACTGTCTCGACCTGCCGGGTTTTAACTTTACCGATGAGCACAGCCGCTCCGCCGCTCGACGCCTGATTAATCAGATAAGAACCGCAGAACTGCTCGTTCTGGTCGTTCGCGCATTTGAAAATCCCGCTGTGCCGCCCTGCCGCGGCAGCATAGACCCCGCCGGAGACCTGGTGGAGCTGCGAACCGAATTACTGCTTTCCGATTTAGAGCTTGTTACCACGCGCATAGACAATCTCGAAAAACAAATCGGCAAACCCACCAAAACTCAGGCGCACGATAAAGCCGAACTGGAACTGCAGAAAAAGCTTCAGGAGGCGATAGAATCCGAAAAGCCGATTAGCTCGGTCATCGAAACAGACGACCAGCGCGAAATGATAAAATCTCTCGGCTTTCTCACCCTAAAGCCGATGGTAGTCGCGGTAAATGTCGGCGAGAATCAGTTGAATACCAAATTTGACTTCACCGAAACAATCGACAGCTCCGTCCCCGTAATCACAATCTGCGCCAAGCTTGAGTATGAACTGGCGCAGTTAGACCCCGAAAGCAAACGCGAGTTTATGGCCGATTTAGGCATAAAGGAATCTGAAGCAAGCAAATTCGTCAAAAGCTGCTATTCCGCCCTCGGCTCAATCAGCTTTCTAACGGTCGTCTCCGATGAGCTGCGCGCCTGGCCCATAAAAAAGGGAACATCCGCCCTCGACGCCGCCGGCAAAATCCACACCGATATAAAACGCGGCTTTATCAAAGCCGAGGTCTTTAGCCTCGACGACCTAAAAGAGCTCGGCAGCGAAAAGGCCGTCAAGGCCGCTGGCAAAATCCGACTTGAAGGCAAGGACTACATCGTTCAGGACGGCGACATCATCAATTTCAAATTCAACGTCTAAGTCGGAACTGATATCTAACCGGCTTCTTTTTAAACTCCTCCTCTGTCGGCAGCAACTCGAACGATTCTATCTGCTCGGACGCGGTAAATCTGTTTATCACATGCTGAATCTCCCCCATACTCTTGCCGTGCATCATCGCATACAGATTATAAGGCCATTTCTCAATCGTCTCCCTCTCATAACAATGACTCACCACCCCGAAACAAGCCAGCGCCTTGCCCGCTTCTGCGATTTTCTCCTCTGAAACCTCACCGCAAAACATAACATTAGCAACAAATCCCAGTTTGTAATGGTTAACCGCCGCCGCTACTCGGCGAATAACTCGCCTTTTAATCAGCCCCCGTATAATCTGCAATGCCTTCTCTATTCCTAATCCTTCGCTGCAGAGAAAATCGAACGGCTGGCTTATTACCTCTAGGTCATTCTGCAGTCCTGATAATATCTGTTTCTCTGTTTCATTTATTTTAACCGCCTCACCGCCTGGAACCTGCTCGATATCACCAGCCGGCTGCCCTCTCCCCTCAGCATCGAAGCGAACATCAAGCTTAAAGACCCGTTTGACAGGCAAGCTGTAAAACTCAACGCCCAGACGCGCTGACAGCTTCGATATCGCAACCTCGATGTGCTCCGGCGACTTCGCCTGCAGCGTAAACCACAAATTATAATAATGCTTCCTTAAGTAATTATGAGATACGCCTTCTAAACTGTTAATTACCCCCACGACCCCTTCTAAATCCTCTTCCGGAATATGCGCCGCAACCAGAGTCCCCGCCCTGCCGAGCGCGCGGGCATTTATAATCGCACAAACCCGTCGTATGACACCCGCCTCTTCTAACTGCCTGACCTCCTGCAGGATTGTTTCCTCATCGCTCTCTAATTTTTTCGCCAAATCAGCGTATGGCTCCCTGCAAATTGCCAGCCCCTCCTGAAGCAGATTGCATAGTCGCTTCTGTAGTTTCGTCAAACGTGTGCTCACTTTTCGCCTCTCGGCTCATAATTACAAACAGGGTCACTGCCGAGGTAGTCGCCGCTTGTTGCGTAAGCCCTCGCCCTGCACCCCCCGCAGGTGCCGACATACTCACAGCCCTTGCACTTGCCCGTATAACCGGACACGTCGCGAATTTCCTCCAAAAATTCCGACCCCTCCCAAATCTTTTTGAAGTTGAAATTGTTCTCGATTAGATTGCCCGCCGGCACGTCGAGAAAACCGCAAATCTGCACGTCGCCGCGGCTGCTTATAAATCCGAACCCCCTGCCGCCCATACACCCGCTTACATCTTTGGTCAAGCCCTTAACATCCGCCTGTCTGCACACCCGCGCGAATTGCGGCCCGCACGTAACCCGAACCTTTATTTGTGATTTAAGTTTTATCCGCAGCAGCTCGTTCAGAATCGCCTCATATTCCACCGGGTCGAGAATCTCGTCGGAGATTTCCTTCCCCCGCCCCGTTGGAACAAGAATAAACGGGTTAAAGCAATACGCCCCCAGCTCTCTGGCCAGTTCCGCTATGCCGATGACCTCGTCGATATTGAGCTTGCTGATTGTGGTATTAATCTGGAAGCGTATATGTTTTTCCCGCGCTAACCTGGCCGCCCTGATTGTCGAATCGAAAGCCCCGTCGGTCCCCCTGAATTTGTCGTGGCTTTCCGCGCTCGACCCGTCGATGGAAAAAGACAAAGTCAAAACACCTGCTTTTTTCAATTTGGCAATCGTCTCTTCGTCAATCAGATAGCCGCAAGTCGCCATAACCGGCCGCAGACCGACCTCTCGGCTGTATTCGATAAGCTCGTAAATATCCTCCCGCTCCATCGGCTCGCCACCGGTAAATATCAAAACGCACTTCTGATACTTCGCTATCGCCTTGATGATTTTTTTGCATTCTTTCGTGCTCAATTCTTCCTCGACCGACGCACTCGCATTGGCTCGGCAGTGCCGACAGCTATACCGGCACCGACGCGTAACCTCGAATGCTATCAACCGCGGCTTTACTGGTTTTTTACTCAAGACACCCAATCAATTCTTTAATATCTTTTATTCCATTGCCGGCGCAGTATTTCTTTATGCCTTCTATAATCTTCGCTGCGCAATTCGGCTCGATGAAACTGGCCGTGCCGACCGCCACAGCCGAGGCCCCCGCAATCATAAATTCGACGGCGTCCGAAGCGTTTCTGATTCCGCCCAGCCCCAGAATCGGCGTCCCGTGCTCTTTCGTGACGTCGTTATAAACCTTGTTGACCAAATACACCGCTATCGGCTTTATAGCCGGGCCTGAAAGTCCGCCTGTCCTGCTGGCCAGAACGGGTTTGTGGGTATCGATATCGATAACCATACCCGTAAAAGTATTGACCAAGCTAAGCGCATCGGCTCCGCCCGCCACCGCCGCCCGTCCGATTTTGCCGATGTCCGTAACAGTCGGCGAGAGCTTTACCATCAAAACCTTGTCCCCCGCCGCCTGTTTGACCGCTTTAGTAATATCCCTGACCCGCGAAGGCTCGGTCCCGAAGGTTATGCCGCCCTCGGAAACGTTCGGGCAGCTTATATTCAATTCGAACCCCGCAATCGCCTGCTCGGCCGCCAGCCGCTGCACCACAGCGACATAATCCTCGACGGTCTCGCCCGCCACGTTGACAAAGACCGCTGTGGAGAATTTCGCGAGTATCGGCAGCTTCTGCTCGACGAAGGCGTCCAGCCCGATGTTGGCCAGTCCGATTGCGTTGAGCATACCCGAATCTGTCTCCACTATCCGAGGCGGCGGATTGCCTTTCCTCGGCTTAACTGTAATGCTCTTGGTAACAAACCCGCCGAGCGAATTAACATCCATAAAATCAGAAAGCTCATCGGCGTATCCGCACGTCCCAGACGCGACGAACACCGGGTTGGCCAGCTTCAGCCCCGCAAACTCCACCGATATATCAACAGATTCCGTCATAACTTGAACACCACTTCCCTGCTGTCGAAGACCGGCCCGTCCTCGCAGCACAATTTATATACGGTTTCCTCGGAGCCGGCGACTTTACATTCAATTACACAGCTCTGGCACACTCCGATTCCGCAGGCCATCCGCCGTTCCATACTCACCTGGCAATCGATTTTCTTATCTCCAGCAATCTGCGCTACCCGAGCGAGCATCTGCTCCGGCCCGCACGCGTATATAATCGTATCTTCAGCCGATACGCTGTGCTCATCGAGCCAATTCGAAAAGCAATCCGTAACAAACCCCTTGTATCCCACCGAGCCGTCGTCCGTCGCCACCAGCGACTCCACGCTATACTTGGCAAATTCAGGCAGCGAAAATCCCACCTGCTGTGAAATTTCATCGAACGTCTTTTCGAACGGCAGCTCCCACTTTGTCCTCGCACCGGCGAACGCAACCACCTCCATATCGGGCAGCTCCGTCGTAATGACCTTGGTCAAATACAGCAAAGGCCCCGCCCCCATCCCGCCGAGCACGAGCAGCGCCGCTTTCTTGTTCGCCGGTTTCGAGAAGCCGTTGCCCAGCGGTCCTATTATGCTGACCGAATTGCCCTTCGACAGCGTTGTCATCCGCAACGTGGAAGGCCCGACGACACCGTAAAGAATTTCGACCCGTGTCTTGCCACCCTCTTTACGGACATCGCAAAAACTGAAAGGCCTGCGCAGCAGCGTCTTGCGCTCAACCGCATCAGTTAGCTCCTGTGGTATCTTCTCCGCCGCCGGCATAGCCGCCTTACTCAAATCTACCTGGACAAACTGCCCCGGCCTGAACTTGCCGAACGCCTCCGCCCCCCCGCTGGAAAACTCAAGCCCCAGCCGAAAGAACTGTTCCTTTATCCGCTTATGGCTGTAGACAAGCGCATCAAACGGCCCTTTGCCGCCCTTTGTCTTAATCGCTTCGTGTTTTGTGCTCATATGAACCACAATGTAGCGAAAAACACCCGCCAGTCAAGCTAATAACCTGCCGCTATTTCCGCGAAATTTACTTTGACCCCGATAAAATTTTTAGTTACCCTATCCGCGGCTGTTTTCGAACTTTTATTGGAGACCCAATTATGAAATGTCCCGCGTGCAATAACGAGCTTCAGCAGATGACCGTCGCCGACGTTACGGTCGACGTCTGCAAGGGCGGCTGCGGCGGAATATGGTTCGACAATTTCGAGCTCAAAAAATTCGACGAGCCCAACGAATCCGCCGGCGAGGCCCTGCTTAATGTGGAACTTAACCCGAACGTAAAAATCGACCACAACAAACGGCTCAACTGCCCCAAGTGCGACGGCATTACGATGATGAGGCACTTCTTCAGCGTCAAAAAAGAAGTCGAGATTGACGAATGCCCGAACTGTGCAGGTATCTGGCTCGATGCCGGCGAGCTAAAACATATACGAAGCTTGTTTGACAGCGAGCAGCGGAAACAGCAGGCGGCCGAAGAATACTTCAACGAGCTCTTCGGAAGCCAGCTTGCCGAAGCGGAAGCCGAAAGCCAGGCCAAAGTCGAAAAGGCCAAAAAGTTTGCGAATATGTTCCGCTTCATCTGCCCGAGCTATTATATTCCCGGAAAGCAGGCCGGCGGCGCCTTTTAACCTTGTTCTAAGCAAGCGGCTAATCCAGCAAACCATCGTAGGTCTTAACGCCTTCGACTATCTTGCAGATATGAACAGCATATTTATCCTTAAATGCAGGACACTTGTTCGGATAGACAGCATCAACCGCTATCTTTAAGGCCTCGACACTGTCGACTTTAACCAAAGCACCCACAGCTCCTTTATCACCTCCGCCGAGCATTCTTTCCCCCAGCACACCGGGCACGCCGCGTGCAATCTCGCACATAACCTCCAACTCCGGCCCGGATATCTTATAATCATCTCGAAGACCAACCCCGTCCTCGCGAAATATACGCCCGACAGTCTCGATATAACCTGCTTTCCAAGCGCCCAGCATTTTATTGAATCTCTCCTGCGCCTCGAAAATATACTTCAACCGGTCGCACAAATTCGGATATTCCCCTTGAAATCGGCTTAATATACTTTCATAAACACTTCTGCCCTTAATATCAGCCAGACGGCTTATATTGTATCCCGCCCCCTGTAACAACAAAACCAGTTCTTCACACTCTGCTCTTCGAACCTTATAAGTCGATTTCTCCAGTCCAGGTCGAACCGTCCCAGTGTCGAGCACCACAATGCGAAAGTCTTCCACCCCTCCGCCAAAAGGAACATAATCTATCCTCCTTGTTTTCGGATTATAATGAATCCCCATACCATCCTTTGCAAACAGTATCATAACTTGGTCAAGCTGACCGCACGGAGAACCAACATAATCGTTCTCCACTGCCTGCGCCATATCAACAATCTTAAACTTATTCTCAATCTTAATACCATTAGCATCCAGCAGCGACAAAATAAGATTCATAGTCAACGAAGCCGACCGGCTCATCCCCCCGCCGGGAATATTACCGTAAACAACACCATCGATACCCTGAGTCAGTTTTATTCCTTCCCGCCTCAAAATATACTCCACTCCATAGGCAAAGCGACCCCACGTATCAGCTATAGACGTCGATTTCGGCTCAGGAATCTGCCCAAGCTTGAATTCAACCAATCCATCATCTGGGAAATTACCGCTGAATAACTTTATTCTATTGTTGCTGTTAAGCCGATAGCTAAACCAAATAAACCTGTCAATCCCCGCACCGAACAGCTCTGTCCCGTTGTAATCGCCGTGTTCGACCCCAAAGCAAAAACGCGATGCCGTCCTCCTGACCCTGCCGCCTTTAGTATCTACCCCAATATCCCTGGCCAGATGCCTTATTTTTTCGACAGCCGCTTGATTTTCATCGCTCAACTCCATAAAGCACCAGCAAGATTAAAAAGCTACATACTCACTTGCTTTTCTAAGTCTGACCCCCATCTTGCCAACATCTTCTATGCGCCTTATCCGCTGGCCTCTTCTCCTCTCCAGAATTCGCTTCACTGTAACCGGCCCCAATCCCGGCACCCGCAAAAGCTCCCACCTCGACGCCCGGTTCACATTCACCGGAAACGCCTCCGGATGCCTCTGCGCCCACACTTCTTTGGGGTCCTGGGCCAGAGACAAACTGCCGTCCTGCCCGAAGAAAATATCTGACTCCGTAAACCCGTATTTTCGCATCAGAAAATCGACCTGATATAATCTGTGCTCGCGGACAAACACATCGCTCGATCGCTCCGGCGCCTGTTCACCGGCTATAGACTCATCACCCAGCCCCTTCTGATAAGCGCTGAAATAAACCCTGTGCATCTTTAGCCGGTCATATAGCCCCCACATATACTTCACGATTTCCGCGTCCGACTCCCCCGCCGCCCCTACGATAAACTGCGTCGTCTGTTTCACCCTCTCGTATCTTTCCCCGCGTCCGGTTAATTTGCTTATCAGCTTAATCGGCCTGATGATATCGCTGATATAATCCTTCCTAGCCGATATCTTCGCAAGATTCGCCGCCCCGGGCGTCTCGATATTCACCGACACTGTATTCGCCAGCGACAGCGCTTCCTCAACTGCCGCATCGCTCGCCCCCGGCATAACCTTCAAATGAATATATCCGTGAAACCCGTGTCTTTTCCGCAGTATTCTCCCAATCCTGTTAAGGTTCTCCATCGTCCCGTCAGCTGCCCTGCAAACGCCGGAGCTCAAAAACAGGCCGAAAACTTCTCCCCTCTTGTAATAATCCAGAAACGCCTTCACCGTCTCCTCCGCACTTAGACTGCACCGCCTGATATCCTTGCCGCCTCTTAGCGGGCAGTATTTGCAGTCGTTCGTGCATACATTCGAAATCAGCGTCTTAAACAGCACACTCGTCCCCCCGTTCGGAAGTGTCACCGGGTATATCCATTTACCGTCACTGCTGCGTTTTCTGCTCTCATCTTTGCTGGCGCTGCATGCACACGCCAGGTCATACTGCGCATCGGTAGTGAGTATCTCCAGTTTTTCCCTTATATTCGGCTTTGAAACAATACCAAACATAACTGCCCCCGGCTTCTATCTTACCTATCTTATCTTCATTTCGGCTGTTTGCCGCTCTGAGCAGTATATATTTTTCTGCTGAAAAATAATATTTATTTGTTGCAAATTTTAAATATTATGCTCTAATGACAGGTCAAATTGAATACGGGGATATTATTTCATTCTCTCAATAGTACCGCCCGAAAAATAAGGTAGAGATATAATTGGTTTAGTCGTTTAAACGCAGTCAAGGAGAAAGAAAGTGGGCACAGGCACGGTAAAATGGTTTAACGCAAGTAAGGGTTTTGGCTTTATTTCGCCGGACGATGGAGACAAGGATTTGTTCGTTCATCATTCCGAAATAAAGACCGAGGGCTACGCAACACTCGAGGAAGGCCAGAAGGTAGAATTTGAGGTCGGCGAGGGCAAAAAAGGACCCTGCGCGACTAACGTAATACCGAAGTAATTCAGACCAAAGCGTTATAAAACCAAAAGGCCCCGAATCAGTTTCGGGGCCTTCTTTTTTTCGCCCGCCAGTTTAGCCATAAACGGGCGTTGCCAGTCTGCTTTCTAATCATATCCCATAATTCGAGCTTAACATCTTAATAAACACCCCTTCGATAAATACCATTATCACCTCAGATATTAATACGTTCCCCGCTTCCTCAGGTATTGGCAGGCCCCTGCTGACTTTTCGCAAGTCCTTAATCCTTCATAGCTTTAGTTAATTCATCGCGGTTGTTATCTATCCACTCAGTTTTGCGCTGAATCATCTTCAGAAAATCCAGCCCAGACAAATTCCCGAAAAATCCGGTCGCCGCCACCGGCAATATCGCCTCAGCTACCATCGTCTCAATCATCAAATCGGGCAGAGAGCTTAGCTTATTTTCATCCAGCTCAATTACTTTGCGGTATCCGTTAAAAAACTGCACAAGCTTATTCTGGTCGAGATAACCGGGCCAATCGGCGGGATTAGGACGGTTTCCCACAA
>CAYXUW010000068.1:9717-12693 GCA_964468375.1 uncultured Pirellulales bacterium
TCGAAATCAAGAACTGCAATCAGTTTGCGGTCAGAAAAGAGCATATTGCCCGGATGCCAGTCGCCGTGCACGATTTGCTCTTGCCAGGAGTCAAATCCGAGCTCGTTTACGCGAACACTGGAAGCGTTATAAAGGGTCATCAGTGTTTCGGCTATTTTTTGCAGCTTTTTGTTTCTTCCGGCGGCTTTTTCAGTTCCGGTCGTTTTCAGCTGTGTGCGAACGATTGAAGAATCGTGGAAGCTGCCCCGGAGCGGTTTCCACGTCTCGGCGAAATCGGCTGAATACCGATGAAAATTCGCCAGCTGCTTTCCCGTGTCCGTCGTAGCCTCAGGCGTGCCGTCATAGCGTGAGCCGTTGACAAACTCAAAAAGCTCGTAAATATGATTGTTCAGGTGCAGAATTGTATTGTTTTCGTCGCGTGTAGCCACAAGCGGCGCAACCGGGAAATTTGTCTTTGCCAGATGAGTCTGGACAGCGTGGGCGAAAGCCACACGATAGAGGTCGTCTTTGCCTTTCGGCCGGCGTTTCAGCAGAAATTTGCCGCCTTCGGACACAATCACCATTTTCGGCGAACGCCTGTTGCCGGCCGACAGAGGCGTTACCTGGTGGATTACGCCGATATCATAGTGACTGAGAACTTGGGCCAGTTCCTTGGAAGCAAAATGTGCACCGCCTCTGGACATAAAATTCTCTGCTCTCTAATTTTAACAAACTGATTTCAATACGAAGGGGCAAAATACCTGCGCATCGGATAAACTCCGGGCAGCTAACGTATCAAAAGAAAAACGATAACCAACAACAGCGTCGCTGTTACCGCTCCTAAAACTAATGTCGCAATGCGGTAATGCGCGATAGTGTCTTCCCGATAAGAATCTTCCTCATTTTCAACGGCATCCCCTCTTTCCAGCTGCTCCAGCACAGAGACATCGAATCTTTTATGCGCCCGCAGCGGGGCCTGGCCGTCTCGAACGGCCTGCAAGTCCGTCAAAAGCTCTTCGACATTGTTATAGCGGTCTTCTTTGTGCTTGGCCATCATAACCTCAATCACTTCGGATATGCCTGCGCTGAGCGAGGTATTTATATGGTCGGGCGGAATAAGTTCTTCCCTGAGATGTTTTCTCATTACATCCGAGGGGTCATCCGCCATAAAAGGCACCCGGCCGGTTACCATATGATAAAGGGTCGCCCCAAGGCCGTAAATGTCGGCCCTGCCGTCAATATCGATTTCTCCTCGAATTTGCTCAGGTGAAATGTAATACGGCGTTCCGTAAGCTTTGCCCGCCTCGGTTTGTGCCGCCTCGATGTCCGCCGTTTCGCGAGCCAAACCCATATCGGCAAGTTTGACTACCCCAGCAGCGTTTATCATTATGTTCTTGGGCTTGACATCGCGGTGAATTAGGCCGCACGAGTGAGCGTGATTAAGAGCGTGAGCAACCTGGATGACTATATCCAGCGCTTCGTCTTCTTTAAAAACCTTACCGGCCGACAAATCGTCATACAGAGTTTTGCCTTCGACATATTCCATCACAAAGTAATGATATCCCCCTGCCTCACCGACATCGAAGGCCTGGACGATATTATTATGATTGAGTTTTCCTGCCGCCTGGCCTTCTCTGAAAAACCGCTCCACGTATTCCGGATTTCCGCTGAAGCGCTTGGGCAAAACCTTTATCGCAACCGTCCGGTTCAAGCTCAGTTGCTTAGCTTTGTAAACAACCGCCATTGCACCGGCGCCAAGTTTGCCCAGTATCTTATAACCGGGAATCTGGTGTGCCGCTGCTTTGCTTTCTTTTATGGTCGTCTTTAATCTTTCGGCCTGTGACTGCGTAATATAGCCCAGGTTTACCATAAGGTCTTTGAGCATTACGGGATTGATTTTCTGGCGAGATTCGAGCTCCTCAAGCGAGCGACGCAGTTCCGCATCCGTGCACAGACCCTGGTCTACAGCCATTTTGCCGAACAGAGTATCGTAATTTGTTTCGTTTGTTGTCATTGACCGTTTGTATATACCCGAAAACGCTGATTATGTTTTATATGGGACGTTTGTCAAAGAAAAATCGCAATAAAAAGGATAAATCTTCATGGCTTAAAATCGACTTTTATGATTTCTGGGTTTAGCACTTTTTAGACAAGTTACCTTAATCTTAGCCCAAACGGACTTTAAGGTTGACTCGGCGTTAAATCTCGTTAAACTGTGTTTTTCCCTAAAATTCGGCGTTGTTATTGAGATGGTAATTTTCGAGGAGCTGATAAGTGGCTTATAACTGTGTTGTTCTTATAAAACAAGTTCCTGATACCAAAAGAATTACAGGCGAAGCGATGAACGACGACGGCACCGTTAACCGCTCCGCCCTTCCGGCCATTTTTAATCCGGAAGACCTTAATGCACTTGAGCTGGCCCTGCAGATTAAGGACCAGTTCGGCGGTAAAGTAACGACTGTTACGATGGGCTTGCCGGCTGCGGGTGCGGTTCTTCGTGATTCGCTCTTTCGCGGCGCTGATGATGCGGTTTTAATAACAGATATTAGATGTGCCGCCAGTGATACACTGGCAACAAGCTATATTTTAAGCTGCGCCGTTAAGAAAATCGATTACGACATCGTTCTGTGCGGCAGGCAGGCGATTGACGGCGATACCGCACAGGTCGGCCCGCAATTAGCGGAGAAACTGGGCATTCCGCAAATCACCTACGTTGAAGAGCTTATCGAACTCAACAGCAAATCTATAACGGCACGCCGCAGCATCGGCACCGGCTGGCAGAAAGTTAAAACCGCCCTGCCGGCGCTTTTGACCGTTACCGGCGATGCCAACAAGCCCAGAGTTTCCGCGGCAAAAAAAATGATGAAATATAAAAACGCGCGAACGCCCGTAGAAATAGAGCAAAAAGTAAAACAGGAAAATCCTGAAGCAACCGAAGCGGATATTCAAAAGCTTGTTAAACAGAAATGCAATGAATTAGAGCAAAGAGGTCTGCTG
>CAYXUW010000069.1:0-7547 GCA_964468375.1 uncultured Pirellulales bacterium
GCTCTAAGTCGCTTTGGATATTTGCATATATCATACAAAGCGTGCCGAGATGTGCCTTGGCGTAACTACGGAAATCACTCGCGATTTTTTGAGCCGATGCAGCTTGTATTTTCACAGCGAAACGACCCACGGCTGATTTGGAAAGGCGAAATCCTTTTCGCTTGCAATATGCCGATATATCACAGTGACGGGGACTCCCCTTGTAGTGCTTTTTGAAATCTTTCGGCCATTCATTATTAACAATCATCTTCTCTACGGCTCTTCGCAGTTTGGGCGGTAAAGCATCAAGGCTACAATGCGACCGCCGTTTATATTGCTGAGAGTTTTTCGCATGCCTACTCTTCGCCATTGTCGCCCCCGCTTTTCTCTTGATTATCATCAGGCTTATTGGTATTATCTCCGCCGCTCAAAGCCTCGATGATAACCAAGGCTGCTGTACTGCTTGCAGACCTAAAGTCACGAGCAGCTTTGTCGTTTATGAGAGCAACTGCCTTTTTGTTGGTGACACGAACTGATTTTACGCGTTTTTCGAGTGTTTGTGTCATTGTGTTGGCCATATTATTCATTTTCGGCATTTTGTAAAGAACAAAATGAACAAATTTGAAGAAAATTTTGCATCGCGATTGCGTGATGTGCGTAACAAGGCAGGGTTAACACAAGAGCAATTAGGAGAAAAGCTTGGTTTTAAGGGCAATACGGCTATTTATCGGTTTGAATCAGGCACCAGCTCCCCATCTATAGAAACTTTATCTAAGCTTGCCTCTGTCCTTAAAATAGACCTTCATTGGTTGATAACCGGCGAACCATCACCTGCTATCAAACTCCTAAAGCCCTACGCACAAAGCCACTTGGCCCAAATAATGAAGAAAATGCAGGATTTAGAGTCTGAGCGGGCGGAATTGCAGATTAAGGGAAGTTTGGGCGGCGGGTCGTTACTCCGCTGCGATGAAATCAAAGACGAACTTGAAAATATGCGATTGTATTGCCAGACGATTCGACAAGTGCTAAATGAGGTTCTCGGCCCGTTGGGAGAATCGCTATAAAACATAAGTAACGCTGATAATAAAAATTTTCAGAAAACCCGAGAATTTTTGCAGATTTTTTCATCACCCCTATTTTTAAGCTAAAATCCACTCTTGACTTTTTCCCCAAAAGTCCTATGCCGTCCTGAAAAGTCCAAAATTTCACCCTTGTTTTTAGCCCAAAAATGCAAGGTTAGATGATTTTCAAACCCGATAACGCCCAACGAACTCGAATGTTGGGCCGCCGTTTTCAAAAAGCGTGATTTGCGTATAACTACCGTTTCGCTGCAGTTTAAACGACTCTTAAACGTTTCGCTCTGCCGGGCTGCTTTGCGCCATATAGCGTGCGCTGACAGGGTTGATTTGGCGTTTTGTGCCATTTAGAAAGGCCGCTGATTTGCTCTCTTTGAAGGCCCCAAAATCCCTGTTTTCAAGGGCTTAATCCCACGTTATGCCGGGTTGTGCCAGGTTTTCCCGCCGTTCCCAGCTCTATGCCATTTAGCTTTTCGTTTTACAGTTACTAAGGTTAGGGAAACTGCGCTCAAAGCTCTTGACGCATTGGCGTTAGCCCTTACTAACCACAATCATAAATGGACAAATTCAGAGCGAAAGCTCTACGAAGATGCCGCAAGAAAATTGAGTTAAGCTATTTTTTCGTGCCGTATGGACTTTGATTAGTCGGTTTTAATGATATGTTCAACTTACTTGCTTCGCCATATATAGCTGCTTCTGTTCGGCCAAGTTTAAGGCCAATAACACGTGTTGGTGTATTGCCTTTGGCAAGTTGCCTAAGTTGCGATTTGGCGGCAGGCGTCCAAGGCTTGCCACTGTTTCGATTTGACTTTGTCATAAAAAAGCCTCCTTGTGATGAGGTTGCTTTATAAAGTGGGGGAGACCCCGTGTCTGCCCCCTGTTATTGTTAATTATATGCGTTTTTATCGGTCTTTTACAAGTTAAGACGGGTGTAAATTCTCGATTTTTTTAATTAATCTTGACACAGGCATACTGCTAAAATTATAATGGCAGTATGCCTAACCGGTCAAGGAAAAAAAATAAAAAGATGGACACAAACCAGCTCGCCAGCTATATTGTTAATGAAGCGACGAACGAGGAACTCCTTAACAAAGCTATTGCAGAGGGCAAGAATCCTGCTGCTGTGATGTTAGGGCGGTTAGGTGGTCTTAAAGGTGGTAAAGCAAGGGCGGCTAAATTGTCAGCCGCAAAACGCAAAAAAATAGCTGTAAAGGCAGCCAAAATCCGATGGCAAAAAAGAATCAAACCAAAAGAATAAATAACACAGACCCTGAAATTACACAGTTAATAGAGTTCGTAGAGAAAGTTGTCAAAGAACGGAAAAGTGATATTTATCTAATTGGTGGTGGACTTTATGAACCATTAGATTCTCAATCTGCATCGTGTGTTAGAGAAAACAAGCGAAAAAATGATGCACTGCTTTTGTTGGCTACTTACGGCGGAGACGCAAATGTAGCGTTTAGAATAGCTCGGTGTTTCCAAGCTAATTACGAAACCTTTTCTATTTTTGTCCCTAATAAATGCAAAAGCGCAGGGACTTTATTAGCTATAGGGGCTACCGAATTAATAATGGCGACCGATGCAGAATTAGGGCCTTTAGATGTGCAACTAAGCAAACCAGATGAATTAGTTGGTGTTGTTTCAGGTTTAGCTCCGGTTCAGGCATTGAAATTCTTGCAAGAACACTCCTTTGATTTGTTTGAGCATTTTCTAATAGAAACAGTTGCTCGAAGCGGACAAACAATCACCACAAAAACTGCATCGGAAATAGCTACCGAAATAACAATCGGGTTGTTCCAGCATATTTATAATCAATTAGACCCTATTCGGCTTGGTGAATATCACGGCGATATGTTGGTAGCAGAGGAATATGGAAAGAGACTTAATGACCATAGCCACAATCTTAAGCGTTTTACTCTACACAAGTTATCACAAAAGTATCCCTCGCACGGATTTGTTATAGACAAGAAAGAAACCGAAAAGCTTTTTCAAAGAATACGGCCTCCTAAAAAGAATGAGCAAGAGTTAGCCAATTCGTTGTTGCCTGTTTTTGAAACTTTGTTGTCAAAGAGAGGTGCGGGTTCTATAGTTGCTTTACACACCAAGATAGCAAAGCCAGAAGATGAAAAAAGTGCCGAAGAAACAGGAGGTGAAGCTGAATGACGAAAAAATTATCTGATATATTTAAAACAATAGAACAAAAAAGCAAAATAGCTTTAAAAAAGCGAGATATCGTTAAAAATATCCTTAATGAGGCAACACAACAACCTACCATCACTAACGGGCAACAAAAACTCATAAAATATTTTTTAGGAAATTCGTAAAAATTTCCTTGACAATACTTGACCGCTCAAGCATAATAGTCAGTATGAACAGACTGGCTACAGACAAGCGGGTTCAAGTTTTGGGGGCTTTGGTAGAGGGCAATTCGATTCGTTCTACCGTCAGAATGACCGGCGCAGCCAAGAATACTGTTGTTAAGCTTTTGTGCGATGTAGGCCGTGCCTGTGAGCGTTATCAGCATATAAATATGAAAAGCTTGCCCTGCAAGCGAATACAGGTAGATGAGATTTGGTCTTATTGTTACGCCAAGCAAAAGAACGTCCCCGAAAAGTATCGGGGCAGAAAAGGTTATGGTGATGTTTGGACGTGGGTAGCGTTAGACCCTGACAGTAAACTTGTGCCGACTTGGCTTGTTGGTGGTCGTGGTGCTTGGTGGGCTAAAAGGTTTATGTATGATTTAGCTTGGCGAATACCAAGACGGGTTCAGATAACGACAGACGCTTATAAGCCGTATTATAAAGCAGTTTATGATGCGTTTGGTGAAAAGGTGGATTATGCTCAGCTTATGAAGCTATACGGTAAAGAACAGCAAGAGAGCGGCAAGAAATACAGTCCGCCTAAATTGCTGTGTGCCTTGCCGAAAACAATGATAGGACAGCCGGACGAAAGCCATATATCGACATCGTATGTTGAGCGGCAGAATTTAACAATGCGTATGCAGATGAGAAGGTTTACAAGATTGACTAATGGCTTTAGCAAGAAAATCGAGAATTTAAGCCACGCTGTAGCGTTGCATTTTATGCACTATAACTATTGTAGAATACACGGCAGCTTAGGTGTTACTCCTGCTATGGCGGTAGGTAAAAGCACCCGTCAATGGACATTGAAAAACATAATTGAGTTATTAGAAAAATGAAACTGACCCACTACCGACGAAAAGGTAGTGGTTTGATTAGCCATTTTGCAGTATTTTTTTAGATAATATGACAAGATGACAATGCCATGTTGCTGGTTTAAGGTGCCGGGTGTAAGATGAATCTGCGCCTTTTAATTATTCGAGCTACACAGCCGTTTAGGAGGTCTATTATGTTTGTAAAGCGTCTGGAGAATTGCAGAGAATTCGTAGCCGGTGACGGGTCTATTTTGCGGGAACTATTGCATCCTGACAAAGCGGACCTGGAGATTGGCTACAGCTTGGCCCATGCAAAGGTGGCGGCGGGGAAGGAAAGCTTCCCACACAGACTTAAATCTTCGGAGGTTTACTACATAACGGCCGGGAAGGGGCTGATGCACATAGACGGGGAGGATTTCGAGGCCGATGAGGGCAGCGTTACTTACATTCCGCCGGGAGCGACGCAATACATTAAGAACACGGGGGATTGTGATTTGGAATTTCTGTGTATAGTAGAGCCGGCGTGGCGTGAGGAGGACGAAGAGGTGCTTTAGAAGGGGTAATTTTAGAAATTTGTTGCAATTTTCCGGACACGGGGTTAGGATTCGGGGGAATTGGGTTCTGAAGAGGGCGTAAAAAGCGGCGATTCGCTGCGAAAAGGAACGTTTCGGGCGGGGAATAGACAGGAGCCAGATGGCTAAGCCGGTCAAGGACAGCGAGAAAGGCGATAAAACTGCTGTCAATGCAGTTGTGAACGCTTTTGTAAATGGCCTGAGCGATGAGCAGCGCATGCTGATTATTTTGAAGGCGCAGCTTTATGAGGGGTCGTGGGAACCGATGCTTGATGACCTTCGGAACCGACTGGCGGGCAAGCCATATATATTCAAGCTGGCAAATCGGATACAGGATGATATCGAGCGCGTCGAGCAGATGCAGGAGTTCGAGGCGAAGCATAAAATTGATTTGGCTGACTATGTTGATTTGCTTTAAACAAGGAGACTAAAGGAAGCGGTGATAAAACAGTTTTTTTTGTGAGGGTAGATAAAATGTTGAAGACGCTAGGAGGCAAGTTAATTTTAGGGGCGGTTTTTTTTGTTTTCTTTTCTGCTTCGGCTGAGATGATGGAGAACGGTTATGAACGGCTTGTTGAGCCGGAAGCACTCAAGGAAGCCGGGCTGGAGGTGATATGGGAGACGAAGCTGCCTATAAAGTCGGCAGAGAACTTAGAGCAACTGCTTGTTCCCATTAACGGTGCTAAGGGTGAGCTTGGCAACCGCGTATACGGTCTCACGGACGGGAATTTTATGTTCAGCTTGGGCAGAAATACAGGCAATATAATATTTATCAGGTCTATTGCTCCTTTCGGTTTGCCGGTGGTAGGGCTGGGGCTTTATGGTGATGAGCTTTTTTCCGTAGCCGGAGGTGAGCTGGTTGAGATTAACGCGGATTCCGGCATAGACCGGAACTCCAAGCGTATGGAGTTCAGTGTGTCCTGTCCGGCCGTGTGTAATGAGTCATATTTTTACGTAGCGGGCACGGACAAGCGCATGCGGGTATTCCGTTCAGACGACAAGATTCAGGTTTTCGAGGTGGCGGCGGAGGATGATTCGGGGATTGTTTCGGTTATAGCCGACGAGGAATTTGTTGTTTTTGCCACGGATACGGGCGGGTGCATCAGCATTGCTTCGGATAAACCGGCAAAGCTGTGGCAGTTTGATGCCGCCGGCGGTATTGCCCAACCGATTGTAAAAGACGAAAAGTCACTGTTCGCCGCAAGTAAAGACACGAACATTTACAAACTTGACTTACGAACGGGGGAGCTTGTTTGGAAATATCAGACGGGGGCGATGCTCGATAAAGGGCCGCGGGTTACGGAAAGCAGGGTTTATCAGTATGCCCAGAATGAAGGTTTGTCGGCGATAGATAAAGATAGCGGAGAGCTTTTGTGGAAGCTGGAGAACGGCGTTGATTTGCTGGCGGAGGCAGAGGGTAAAAGCTACGTGATCACGAATGAAGAGACGCTGGCAGTTATGGACAATGAGAAAGCGAAACAGGTGTACAGTGCTGAACTGACCGGCGTTTCGCTATACACAACCAATACAAAAGATTCGAAGATATATATCGCAGATAAGCAAGGGCGGATTGCCTGTCTAAAGCCCATCGAATATTGAGCGGTGATTTTTTATTTCCCTGCACATTCGGAGGTGCGGCAGGTTACACAAGCTGTAAACTGTAACAGAGAAGTTTTCGAAAGGAATAAGTTCAAATGGATGTAAAAATTAAGACGGCGTTGATAAGTGTTTCTGAGAAAAAGGGGGTCGTAGATTTTGCGAAGAAGCTGAGCGGGATGGGGGTCAAGATAATCAGCACAGGGGGGACGGCTAAGAAGCTGAGCGAGGCGGGTGTGAATGTTGTGGGTATAGAGGAAGTGACGGGCTTTCCGGAGATGATGGACGGCAGGGTAAAAACGCTTCATCCGAAGATACACGGCGGGCTACTCGGACTGCGCGACAAAAAAGAACATACCGATGCGATGAAGGAGCACAGCATTGAGCCGATAGACCTAGTGTGCGTAAATCTTTATCCGTTCGAAGCGACGATTGCCAAGCCGGACTGCACGCTGGAGGAGGCGATAGAGAATATCGATATAGGCGGACCGAGCATGATTCGCTCGGCTGCGAAGAATCATAAATTCGTTACGGTCGTTACCGAGCCGGGCCAGTATGATAAAGTCATCGAAGAAATGGAGGCCAAGGGCGGGGCGGTGAGCGAGGAGCTTCGCAGTGATTGTGCCAAGGCGGCGTTCGGGCTGACGGCTTCCTATGATGCGGCTATCTCAAAGTATCTCAACGGCAAGCAGCAAGTGGAGTATCCGGAGAGGGTTTCAATCGCTCTTAAGAAGGAAGGGACACTTCGTTACGGCGAGAATCCCCATCAGAGCGCAGCTTTCTATAAACTGGCATCAAGCGGGGAGATGTCGGTCAGCAGCGCGAAGCTGCTGGAGGGTGGTAAAGGAATCAGCTTTAATAATCTTCTGGATACTAACGCGGCGTTCGAGTTGGTGAAGGAATTCAGCGAGCCGACGGCGGTTGTCGTTAAACATCTTAATCCGTGCGGCTGTGCGGTTGACGATGATATTTGCGAGGCATACAGGAAGGCATACGAAGGCGACGTTGTCAGCGCTTTCGGCAGTATCGTCGCTCTAAACAGGAAAGTTAATGTGGAACTGGCACGGATAATTATGGAATCTTACGGGCGATTCGGCAAGGCAATGGGGGCGGGCGGATTTTTCGCCGAGGTGATTATCGCTCCGGAAC
>CAYXUW010000069.1:7557-12492 GCA_964468375.1 uncultured Pirellulales bacterium
GCTGGGAGCCAGATGTTCTGACGAATCCGACAAAAGCGAAACCGACAAAAGAGCAACTTGAGAACCTGCGGATAGCATGGCTCGTGGCGAAACATACTAAGAGCAATACGATTGTGCTGGTTAAGGACAAAAAGGTTATAGGCACAGGAGCCGGACAGATGAATCGTGTCGAATCCGGGCTGATTGCCTACAGGCACGCGGGAGACCAAACGAAGGGAGCGGTGCTGGCATCGGATGCGTTTTTCCCGTTCCCGGATAATGTTGAAAACGCCGCCAAGGCAGGGATAGCCGCGATAGTCCAGCCGGGCGGCTCGAATAAGGATAATGAAGTAATCGAGTGTGCGGACAAGCATGGCATCGCGATGGTCTTCACCGGCAAACGGCACTTCAAGCATTAAGATGCAATGAGAACATTAAAAAAGCCCGATGAATGTCGGGCTTTTTTTTATTGACGGGTCTGGGCCAAGTTTATATTCCTGCGGCTTTTCGCAGTTTCGCGGTCATATCTGTTTTTTCCCAGGTGAAGTTCGGGCCTGTTCTCCCGAAGTGTCCGCCGTGGGCGGTGTCCGAGAAGATTGGTCTTGCGAGTTTCAGATAGCGAATCATTTCTCTCGGGGTCAATGGGAACAGTTCTCGGACGATTCGGCTGATTTTTTTCTCGCTGATTTTAGCAGTTTCCTCAGTATCAATAAGAACAGAAACCGGTTCAGCTACTCCGATAGCATAAGAGAGCTGGACTTCGCAGTGGTCGGCGAGGCCCGCGGCAACGACGTTTTTAGCAATATATCTGGCCATATAGCTTGCGGTCCTGTCGACTTTTGTGGGGTCTTTTCCGCTGAAGGCGCCTCCGCCGTGGCTGCCTCTGCCGCCGTAGGTATCGACGATGATTTTTCTTCCTGTCAGGCCGCAATCGCCTTTTGGGCCTCCTATTACGAATTTGCCGGTCGGATTGATGTGATAGACGATGTTTTTATCCATGAGGCGCTTCGGCAGAACTGGCAGAACAACCTTTTCGATTATTTGTTTTCGCAACTTTTGATATGTAATGTCCGGGGCGTGCTGGGCGGCTACGACAACAGTGTGAATACGCCTTGGCTTGCTGTTTTCGTATTCGACTGTTACCTGGCTTTTTCCATCCGGCCGCAGCCAAGGAAGCTTTTTGGATTGCCGCATTTTTTCCAGTCGAGTGGTTATGGCGTGCGCGAGCTGGATTGGCATAGGCATAAGCTGGGGGGTCTCGTGGCAGGCGTAGCCGAACATAAGGCCCTGGTCGCCTGCGCCCTGTTCTTTATGCAGGCCGGTGCCAGCTGTTACGCCCTGCGAGATATCGGGACTTTGTTTTCCGAGCATCACGATGACAGAGCAGTTTTCGGCATCGAAGCCGATAGCGGGGTCGTTGTAGCCGATTTTTTTTATTGTCCGGCGCACCACAGACGGAATATCCACAACTGCGGTGGAAGTTACTTCACCTGCAACTATTACGGCGGCATCCTTCACAAGGGTTTCGCAGGCAACTCTGCTTTTCGGGTCCTGCTCGAGCATTGCGTCGAGTATTGCGTCGGAGATGCAGTCGGCCAATTTGTCCGGGTGGCCCATTGTTACGGACTCGCTGGTGAAGAGATATGTGTTAGTGTCACAATGAGGGTTGGTATGGATGTGTTTTTTAACCATTTGTTGTTTGTCCTTTTAACAGTTCGCTATTCGCGGGTTGCGGGTTATTGGGCGTTCAATCTCCAATTATAGTCCATATATTCTATGGAATAATTTTCTATTTCAAGAAAGCTGATATCCTGCCGAGGGATGTAATTTGCAGCAAAGTTCAAAACCGCCCGGACGACCGGCGGGTGATCCTGGAATTTTTTGTCTATGCCATACTTGCCGATAAACTCTTTTCCAAACCAGTTTGGCAGAAAAACGGCGGAAAGATAAACTATATTCTTTTGCCGGTCTATTCTGAAGGTGAGTGGTTTGGACAAGAACTTTTCGGCCTGATCATTCAACTGTTCATAGAGTGTGCGCCCGTAATACGGCTCGTTGCGCAAGGGCGGACTGGAGCGGCTGGCATAAGATATCGCCAGAAGCGCCCGCGGCTCGTTAAACTCCCTCCGGAAGAAGCGTCTTTCGACCTCCTGGAGAGTAAATTCCTCGTCCATTACGATGAATTTGTATCTATCCCAGATGCCTTTGATGTGCCGGATGCTGTCGGGCGGCCAAAAGATGCGTAGAATTCGCGAAGATTCGATGGGATAATTATTGGTGATTATTTCGAGCATTTTCATGTTATATGCATTAATCCAGAAGGCGATTTTGTCCTCCTTCGGCCAAGAGTTGTATTCGTTCGGGTCAAGCTGGGCGAATTCATTAAGGAGCTGGTTAAGCTCGGTCTTTCTTCGCGAGAGCGCTTTATAATCGACCATTCCATTGTCGTCGACATAGTTTTCCAGTATGGCGGCGCACTTGTCGTGAAAGGAAACGGTCGGGGCGGGTTCCGGCTCCTGGGGCTTGACAGATTCAGGCGGAGTCTCCGGGCAACCGACCGTAAAAAAAAGTGCCGTCAGCACAATTAGATAAGTAACGAATTGTCTAAGCATTTTGCTACCTTCTAAGAATACTTTGTTTGTAAAGAGATATGTTAATTAGTTTTCATACTTTTACAAGGAAATTTTGAATCCAGCAGAAGAATTGGGCATTACGAGGAAACGATACGCATCAGCCCTTCAGGACGGCTAAAGGGACCATTCGGGCGACGGCGCCGGCCCAGCCGCATTCGATGACAATCCGCACGACTTCATCGATATCTTTGTAAGCGTCCGGCGCTTCTTCTTTTATTCTGCGTTTGTCGCCGGCGATAAGTTTTATACCTTTCATACTGCGTTTGAACTGGTCATCGCTGATTAGGGCAGGCGCGACGGTTTTGCCTCTGCGGGATTTTCCCAGAGCGGCGGTGCGGCTCATCACCCTGCCTGCACCATGGTTTACCGAACAGAGAGATTCTTCAGAGTCACCTGTCCCAACGAGCAGGTAACTTGCGGTTCCCATAGAGCCGGGGATGATTATTGGCTGGCCGGTTTTGCTGAAAATGGTGTCTGTCATACGTTTTTGTCCAAAAGCGCGAGTGGCGTCTTTGCGGTGGACCCAGAGCTGATTGCCTTCGTGGGTTTCAAACTTTGCCATATTGTGCGCGACGTCGTAAACAAGCTGCAGAGGGGTGGGGCCGAACATTCTGTTGAAACACCGCCGGACAAGCAGCGCCATAACGTGGCGATTGGTAAATGCAAAATTGGCGGCGGCGGACATTGCGGCGATGTAATCCTTACCGGCGGCGGTGTCTGCCGGAAGATATGCGAGCATTTTTTTTCGTCCCACCATATCCGGTCTTTGGGCGGCGATATTCATATAATGGTCGGCGATTTCGTAGCCAAAGCGGCGGGAACCGGAGTGTATCATTACGACTATTTGGTCCTTGAAAAGACCGAAGGTCTCCGCTAAAGCCGTGTCGCGAACTTGCTGCACATATTGAATTTCAATGAAATGATTTCCGCCGCCGAGAGTTCCGAGCTGAGCGGAGCCCTTTTGTATCGCATTCTTCGGAACAGCAGCAAGGTCGCCGGGCATACAGCCGTTTTCCTCGATTCTTTTGAGGTCGTCGGCGAATTCGTCGGGGTCAAACGCTTCCCACGCCCGGTGACCACTTCTTCGTGCGAGTATCGGGGTTGCGGACACACCCCGATTGGCGACGGCCTCGAGGCCTGTCTTGTCCAATTCCAGATTGGATTTACCCTCTCCGAGGGGGACATCTCTTGCTATGGAGAGGGCAATTTTGTCGATATCTATATCGCCTTTTGAAAACGGCGTGCGCAACAGGCGCATACCGCAGTTTATATCATATCCAACAGCAGGGGGCATTATAGCTGTGTCCAGTCCCAAGACTGCGCCTATTGGTATGCCGAAGCCGACGTGCATGTCAGCGGTGGCGAGGACTTTCTTCGCCGGCGGCAATGAAGCGGCGTCATAAAGCTGGCGAACCGCCTCTGGTTCTAAACGAATGGACTCCGAAGCGAATATCGTCGCATCTGTCACCATTTGCCCTCGGCGCTCCATACGCAGCCGAAAAGGGTCTATGCGTGTTAGTTTTACGGGCTGCTCAGACATCGGAAAAATCCCTAATTCTATTACAGCTCTCAAATATATTATACCGGATGTAGAGATTGTTAGGCAGATTCTATTCGGAATTTGCTTAAGAAAATGCAAATGTTGGACGAGTTTAGAATATCAGGGTCTGCTGCGAATTAACTTGACTAACAGCAGTTAAAACAGTATCCTTAATAGACATAGAAGGTGGAAATACGACAAGCTGCGTTAGAGGCGTCGAAGCGAGGGGTTATCTAACAAGGCGAACACTGACTGTTTTTGAGGATGTGGTAAATAATGAATGGTAAATGGGTGATTTTTGCTTTTTCGGTGGTATTTTCGGTTTTGGCGGCAAGTTCTGGTTCTATGGCGGTCGAGACCCGTGAAGTTGATATATGCTGCCAAAAGGAACTGCTCGACGACAGGGATTTGAGGATTATCGACGATTTTATCGCTGATGCGGTGGATGAATTGGTTGAAACCAAAGACTTCACCTCTATTGCGAGAATTCGGACGATAATTTTATCCCGCAGCAACTCAAACGTTGACAGCGCCAAAGCCCAGTATGCCGCACAGTTTTCCGAGTCGGCCCATAAATACATATCTGCGGCGCTCGAAGAGGCGAAGGGGTTAAACAATCCGGAACGCCGCTTTAAAATAGTTCTCAATCTATTGATTCTGGTAGATTCGCTGGAGGACTTGCATCTGGCGGATTTAGCTACGGACTGGCTCGATTCTGAGAACAAGGCCATTCAATACTGGGCGGTTCATTCCGTTACCAACGACAGTGTAATAGAACAGCTA
>CAYXUW010000070.1:0-12261 GCA_964468375.1 uncultured Pirellulales bacterium
CAAAAGACCCTGCGTCATTCTTCTGGATTTGAATATGCCGAGGATGAACGGCATAGAGCTGCTTAAGATCCTGAAGGCCGACGATGAGCTGAAAATGATTCCTGTTGTAATTTTAACCACATCCGAGGACATACGTGACAAAGTTGCGGCTTTCGGATTGAGTGTGGCCGGCTACATAGTCAAGCCCACCGATTATAAGAAGTTTGTAGATGCGATGAGAACCATAAATATCTACTGGACTTTAAGCGAGCTGCCGGTGGAGGTTAATGTGTAACGCTATGGAGAATACCCGATACAGAGTTCTTATGGTCGAGGACGACAAGCTCGACCAGCAAGCCTTCGAACGGCTGGTGTCAGACGAGAAGCTGCCCTACGATTACAAGCTGGCCGGCTCGGTATCTCAGGCCCGCAGCATCCTCGCCTCTGACCAGTTCGATATCATAATTGCCGACTACGACCTCGGCGACGGCACCGCTTTCGACCTTCTTGGTTCGGCGAAGAAGACGCCCTTTATAATTGTCACAGGCACCGGCGATGAGGAGCTGGCCGTCAAGGCCTGGCGGGCGGGGGCCTACGATTACCTGATAAAGGACCTCGAACGAAGCTATCTGAAGGCCCTTCCGGTAACCGTAGACAACGTTCTCAAGCACAAGGAGGCCGAGCAAAAGGTTCAGTTGCTCTCAGGGGCGATTATGAGCACCGACGACAGCGTTTACATCACCGATATGGAGAACAAGATTATCTTCGTCAACAGGGCGTTTTGTAATACCTACGGCTATTCCAAAGAGGACGTCATCGGCAAAGACAGCAATGTCCTCTGGATAGGCAGGCTTCAGGCCAAAGATACCCGAAGCGTTTTCCAAATCGCCAGAAGCGCCTGGGAGGTTGGTTTCTATCACAAGAAAAAAGACGGCAGCGTATTTCCCGTTTCTCTTTCGAGGTCGATTATCAGGGACGGGGCAGGCAACGAGATAGCGGTCGTCGGGGTGGTTCGCGACATATCCGAGCATATCGCTATGGAAGAGCAGCTCAAGGGCGCCAATCAGAAACTGCAGAGGCAGAACCAGCTCAAAAGCGAGCTGGCGGTGGCGGTATCTGAGCAGCTGAACGAGTTGATAGCAGAATGTGCCAATGGTGTATCCGGCATGTTGACCGAGCAAACCGATACAGTGTTGAAAGAAAAGCTTGAATGTATAGACAGAAATATCAGCGATGCAAAAGGTATCATCAGCGATTTTCTGGAGGCCTCTGACATAGATACTGCCAAGACTGAATTAGACAAGACCGAGCTTGGCCTTCATTCTGTTGTTTCAGAGGTCGTGGAAGTGCTCTCCCCCCTTGCCGCCGAGAAGAATATCACTCTGGAAAGTTCGGCTGCTGACAGCGAGGTTGTTGTTAATGCCGACCGGGACAAAATCTCGCAGGTTCTGATAACACTTTTGACTAATTCGATAGAGTCGGTTCCGGATAACGGCCATATCTTCGTTCATGTAAAAGAGCTGGATGATGACGTTACTGTCGAGGTGGAGAATGACGGCCCGAGTGTCGAAGATGGTGAGCTTAACAAGGTTTTCAATCGTTTTGAGCAGATTAGAGAACAGCTCCGCGAGGGCAAAGAGGAGCTGTCTCTGGGATTACCGGTAGCAAGAGAATTGATTGAGATGCACGGCGGCTGTATATGGGCTGAAAACAAAGAGGGCCGGGGAAACCGTTTTTGTTTTACTCTGCCGAAGCACAGCCCTCAGCCCGTAACCGCCACAAATAATCAATAAGAATAGACCACGTCTTTTTTGCTGTTTTGACCGTTTGCCAATCTGAGAACCAATTGCTCTATTGCCGCTTCGACTTTTTCACGACCCGTTTTTACCGCGTAGTCGATAGCGGCCAGCTGCTGCAGAACGTTTCCTATTTGTTTCAGAGACATTTTTCGAAGTTGTGCGAAGAAACTTTCCTTGTTGCCCCAGATTCTAAGCCTTTTTGCGATTTCAGCGGTGCCGACCCCTTTTCCAAGCAGGACTTTAGCGCCGAATAACCTGCGGAAGTGGTATGCAAAAGCGCCGACTACGGTATACTCCGCCGTTTTGTCCGCTGCGAACATAGCTCTTAGCCGGTTTATTGCCTCTGCGGTATTACCGGCGGTAATCGCATCAATTACTGCGAACGCGCTGAATATACGGTTATGGCCGGTCAGCGATTCTATGTGTTTTTCTGTTATCGATTTTTCGCCGTGTGCGAATAGGGCAAGCTTGTCAATTTCGCCATACAGCCGAACCAGTTCATCCCCGGCCAGCTCGATTAAAAGCTCGGCGGCGGCCCAGTTTAAGTTTTTTCCATGGGCCTCTCTGGCGTATTGTATAAGCCGACGGGGAAGCTGTCCTCTACTGGGCGGCGCTGCGCTTAGTAATTTTCCGACCGACGGCAGTTTTTTAGCCAGCTTGGTTCTTGCATCCCAGTTGCCGACCGTCAATATAAGTATGCCCGTCGGACAGGGATTGTCAAAATATCTCTCAAGCAGCTCGCGGTTCTCAGAGACGAATTTGTCCGCATCTCTTACAGCAACCACCCTTGTCTTTGTTAAAAAAGGCAGCGTGCGAAGCTCGTCTAAAATTTCTCTTGCCGAAACTTCTGCGGCGTCGGTATTTAAAAGCCCAGTTGCTCTCTGTTCCGGCTCCAGCAGTTTGTCGAGGAGCTTGTCGAACTCTGCGTCGACAAGAGATTTTTCTTTGCCGGCTATTACATAAATCGCCTCGTGTTTTTTCTCGGATTTGTTTTTGCTTTTAACCATTTTTGCTCGGCTGATATGGCTCGTCGAAGTTCTATTTCGGTTTGCGATTTTGTTTACTCTTTTTTGTCGGGGTTTCAGGTTCGGATTTGCTGTTAGTGTCGGGCTCTTTCTTTGGGCCTTCGTCGTCTTCAGCAACTATTTTTTCGGCGGCAACGAGTTTGTCCCCCGCCCTTAGGTTTATCAGGCGAACGCCTTGGGTGTTCCTGCCGATAGAGCGGATTTGCTCCAGGCCCGTGCGGATTATCATTCCATTGGCTGTTATCATCATTAACTCATCGTGCTCCCGGACCGCTTTCAGAGCCACTACCTTTCCGTTTCGGTCGGTCGTTTTTATATTTATCAGCCCTATTCCCCCTCTTCCCTGACAGCGATAGTCGTCGATGCTGGTTCGTTTGCCGTAACCCTTTTCGCAAACTGTGAGTAGCGATACCCCCCGCTCGGCTATCACCATCCCGACGACGACATCCTTGCCTCGAAGTTTTATCCCCTTGACGCCTCGCGAAACGCGTCCCATTGAGCGCACCTGCTCCTCGCCGAAATGTATTGCCATGCCGTCCCGCGTGCCGAGCACAATGTGGTCTTTGCCGCTCGTCAGCGCAACGCCAATCAAGACATCATTCGGGTCGAGTTTGATTGCGATGACGCCCGTTGCTCTCGGATTGCTGTAGGCCGAGAGTTTGCTCTTCTTTACTAGGCCGTTCTTGGTGGCCATAATGAGCTGGCGTTTTTCGCTTTCTTTGTCGAATTTCCGCACGTTGATTATTGACGCCACCGTCTGGTTGCCTAAATTCAAAAGATTGGCAATGCTCCTGCCTTTGCTTTGTCTCGACATACTTGGAATATCGTAGACCTTCAGCCAGTAGCACTTGCCGCGGTTGGTGAAGATAAGCAGATAATCGTGAGTGGACGCGGTGAAAAGATGCTCGATGAAGTCGCCTTCTTTGGTATCGGAGCCGATGACGCCCGTGCCGCCCCGGCCCTGCTTGCGGTATGTGTCGATAGGCATCCTTTTGACGTAGCCGCTGTGGCTTATAGTTACTATAACTTCCTCCTCGGCAATCAAATCCTCGATGTTAAGCTCCTCGACTTTGGAGGTAATTGCTGTTCGCCGTTTATCGCCGTATTTCTCTTTTATCTCGTGGATATCTTCGCGGATAATATCCAGCAGAACCTGTTCGTTGGCCAGTATCGCCTCATAGCCCTCTATCTGCTCGGTAAGGTTCGCATATTCTTTGGCGAGCTTTTCCATCTCCAGGCCGGTCAATCTTTGCAGCTGCATAGTTAAAATTGCGTCTGCCTGAGGGCCTGTGAGGTATTGGTCGGATTTGCTTTTTTCATTAACAAAAGCTTCCGGCAGCAGTTTTTTAAGAGTGGCCGAGACCGACAGTTTAAGCGGCTTCTTCATCAGGTTCAACTTTGCCGTCGGTGTGTCGGGCGATTTTTTTATCAGCTCGATGATTTCGTCGATGTCGCTGACAGCTAGAATAAGGCCTTCGAGGATGTGGGCCCTGTTTCTGCATTTTTTGAGCAGGTAATTGCTTCGTCTGCGGATAACGCTCTTGCGATGCTCGATAAAACATTCGAGCATTTGCTTGATATTAAGAGTCTCGGGCCTGTTCCTGACCAGCGCTATGTTGGCAATAGCGAAGGTGTTCTGCAAAGGACTGTAGCGGTAGAGCTTATTCAGCACAACATTGCTGTCAGCGTCTTTCTTCAGCTCCACAACAATACGCAGACCGTGCCGGTCTGATTCGTCCCTGACGTCGGCGATTTCTGCAATTTGGCCGCTATGAACACAGTCCGCGATTTTAGACACAATCGTCGTCTTGACAACCATATATGGTATTTCGGTGATTACGATTCTTGCTTTGCCTTTCTTCGTTGTCTCGATATCCGCCTTGCCGCGGACAGTAAGATGACCCCTGCCGGTGGTGTAGGCGTCCGTAATCCCTTTTTTGCCGCAGATGATTCCCCCAGTCGGAAAGTCCGGACCCGGCAGACAATTCATAATGTCCTTGAACCCGCATTTCGGGTCGTTAATGACCAGCAGCAGAGCGTCGCAGACCTCGGCAATATTGTGCGGAGAGATGTTCGTCGCCATTCCAACGGCGATTCCGGTCGAGCCGTTCACTAGAAGATTCGGAAACTTAGCGGGCAGAACCGTCGGCTCCAAGCGGGACTCATCGTAGTTCGGCACAAAATCAACGCTGTCCAGATTGATATCTTCGAGCATCTCCATCGCCGGCGCGGCCATCCTTGCTTCGGTATATCTCATAGCCGCCGGTGGGTCGGCATCGATACTGCCGAAATTGCCCTGCGGGTCAACCAGCGTATAGCGCATATTCCAATCCTGCCCCAGGCGCACGAGAGTTCCGTATGTCGCCTGGTCGCCGTGCGGGTGATAGTTTCCGCTCGTGTCGCCGACGATTTTCGCGCACTTGCGGTGTCTGCTCCTCGGCCCGAGATTCAAATCGTTCATTGCAACAAGTATGCGCCGTTGGGACGGCTTCAGACCGTCGCGAACGTCCGGCAGCGCACGCGAAACGATGACGCTCATAGCATAGTTGAGGTATGAGTTCTTCAGCTCGTCGAGAATCCGCATCTTCTCGAAGCGCTCTTGGATTTGCTGGGCTTCTTTCATATTTCCTTGCGCCGAATGTTCTGCAATTAATTTTAGGGTGTTAAATATTCGCAGTTAGATTAACTTCAAAAGAGCGGAAAGTCAAGAATTAGAAATGGTTAAAAAATGGTCGAAACGGCTGTGTCGGACGGGACGACTATTTCAATTTTTGCGTCCACGTCCGGCCGTTTTTATCGAATTCAACTCCATCTTTGTTTATTTTGATGACCGTAATGTCGTTTGCAGTGTCGCCAATGCCGCTTACAGTGTCGCCTTCTTTAACTATTCTGGTGCCGATTACAGCCGAGGGATTATCTTCAGAATATAATATGCCGTTTAGGGCCACTTTCGGTGGAATAAAAGGAACGTTTACGTCGTTCCGGAGGTAGTAACCCAGCCCGATTGCAGTAGTGATCAGGACGCCTACCAGCAACATAATAACAGCAACCCACAAAAGGTTTTTATTTTTCCCTTTTCCTTCCAACGGAGTCTCGCCTGCGGGCTGAGCACTGCTTGCTGGCTGGGCATGGCTGACAGACGGCTGCTCTTCACTAAGGCGAACGCTGAGACTGGTTGCGATATCCTCAGCAGGTTGGCTGCCGATAGAGGGGTTCGCGGAAGCATCGCCGGCGCCGGACTGCTCGTCTTCACTGAGCCGAATACTCAGACCGGCTTGACCGGCGGAGCTGAGTTGAGCGTTTTTGGCGGCGGGGGTGCTGATACCGAACTCTGCCAGTTCAGGTGTTTGCGAGGACAGTTGTTTGTACACCAGTGCCGTTGCCACAATAACCGTTGGGATTGTAGCAAGCAAGCCGACCATAAAGCACAGCGCGCCCAGAAGGTTTATAAAGCCGCATATAATACCGAAGACAAATAATGCTCCCTTAGCTCCGTTCGTTGCTCGGCTGCTTGCCTTCAGCGCCTTGATCGGGCCGAATCCTTTGTCGATGACAAAGTAGAAACACAAGCTGAACTTAATTGACAAAACTGCCACAAATATAGAGGCCCCGGCAAAAACAGGCAGAATTAAACAGACCGACGGGGGCGTGCCGGTCAGGAAGGAAAATACTCCGAACGGCAGAGCACACGCGACAAAAACACCAATTATAATCAGGCCGTAAAGCAAACCTGCAGCTAAGTATCGCCAGAAGCAATCCAGCCCGTCAAATAAAACGCCGAATGTCGGCTTTATGTCGTCGCAAAAACTAAGCGCTATTTTAATTAAACCTATTCCCAGTATGATATCGATTGCGTATGTTATCAGAGTAATTGTAATAACCAAAAAAGGAGCAACCGCCTCCGGGAAATGTGCCGCCATTTGTTGAGCTATTTGTTCAAAAATAGATATTGTGAATAAAACGAAAAGTATCCCCGTGAAGAACCAGAAGTTCGACTTCATCACGTCCCACCCGAACCCCAGCACGTCACTGTAGCCGAAAGACTTGTTTGTCATAAACCTCCTTATTCTGTCCTGAGTTTGGCCGGAGATAAAATTCTGCAATATAACCGCAGAGCGTATAATTTACTAATCGGCTATTTTTAGGGGCTATTTCACAATATTCCCGCGTTTTTTAGGCAGGTTTTTCCCTGGACGGCCCCCCTGTATGAACTGTCGCAGGCCCCTATTGATTTTGGCCTGAGCCGCCGCGGATAAAACGCATCTCTCCGATGTTGGGAATCCACTTCCACGAAACGAGCCAATACATTACTTTGGCCAGACCGCTGTCTCTGCTGTTCTTGAACAGAAAGGTTTTTAAGCCGTAGGGCCACGGAAATTCGAAGCCGCCCGGCCAATAGACGAGAAGAGCTTTACCAACGAGGTAATCACGAGGAACAATGCCTTCTCTGTAAAACTGCCCGTTATTACCGACACCCTCTCTGCTCCACCACCTGCCGTCTTCGCTGTTGGGGCTGTTATCGCCAAGCACAAAAAACTCGTCCCGGCCGAGCGTGAAAGGATTGCCTTTTGTCGCCCTTCCTTCGTCGCCGCTGTTGGCGTATTTTTCTGAGGTGTAGTGAATATCCCTGAAAATAGCTATGTGCGAAAGCGTCAAGGCGCCCGAGCCGAAAATTTTTGCCTGCGGTTCGACCTCATCCTTAATTTCGCCGGCATCCTCGACAGAGCGTCCCAAATCGTGAGTTAATTTCTCGTCGCCGAAACGGAAAATCAATTGATGGTCGACATTGGCAAATTCGATCGCAGCAGATTTTTTCATAGCTGATGGTGTAATTGTTTTGCCGCTTAAGATTATTTCCTCGCCCCCCGAAACCTTAGCGATAATCATATTGCCGGCAAAATCCACCCATGCTTTATATGTGGTTTGATATTTGCTCAAAGCTATACCGATGTGTTCCTTCCTCCAGTCCGATTGGACGCGGAAACGAACCATCAGATCGCTGCAGTAAGGCATATACTCGTAGCTTCTGACGCTGTTGTAAGCGTAGGTTGTCTCGAAACTGTTGCCGACTTCACTGTCATAAACTAACCAGTTTGTTTCTTCCGGCTCGCTGTCTAATTTAAATTTGGTGGGATTCGATTCATCGGTTTTCCATTTTGACCCCGCAGCATTCTTAAGCGGCTGCTGCCACTGACGCCCGTTAAACGAACCTTCTCTCGGCCGGGCGGGCTGATAATCGTTATCATACACCGGCATCCACAGCTCTTCCTGAATCCTCTCCGGTTTTCGGTTGATTTCTCCGTCGATGTAAACATCACCATCGATTATCTCCACAGTTTCTCCCGGCAGACCTATCAGTCTTTTAATATAATTCTCCGGAGGGTCGAGCGGGTTTTTGAATACCACGACGTCCCAGCGTTTCGGCTCGAAAAACTGATAGATGCACTTGAGAACAAGTACCCGGTCGCCATTGCATACGGGAATCGCTCTCGTGCCCGGATGGTAATAGCCGCAGCTCGGGCAGCGGGTGAGAGGCGGCTTAAAATCGCCGGCGGCGGAAATATCCTGACCCTGCCTATGCCTTCCCGGCTCGAAACCATAGTCGTATTCATAGCCGCATTGCTCGCACCGCATACGAAAATGGTCGCCTTTGAGCGTGTCCGCCATACTGCCGGTCGGAATCCTGAACGCCTCCAATATAAACGCCCGCGCAAGAAAGGCCAGCATAAAGGCCGTTATCAGCCATTCGAGCGTATTGGCTACGCCGCCTTCTTTATTTTTACTTTCAGACATAAATGACGCCTCAATAGATTAAAAACCCTAATTATGCTGATGAGCCCCCTCCGGTCAATAAACTAATTCTTTCTGTGCTGTTTTACAGAATATTTCCGCGGGGGACACCCTCGCCGGACAATAAGTCTTGGAGACAGAGGTTTCTTTACATAACATCTTGAAAACAAGGAAGTTACAAGCTTCGAGCCGCAGCCGGGCTGCCCGCCGGCCTAAGCTGGCGCCGGTTTATCTTTTTGCTCTCTTTTTGATACCCGTTTTTTCAGAAGTTGAAAAATTTTTGCATAAAAATTGCTTGCCGGATAGAAGTCTTTATATTATAGTAAGTTGCAGTGTTTCGACGTCTGTTTTTTCGCGAAGTTATGAATGGCGGCCGTTAGGCCCGGGAAACTGTGCAGAGGTGTGTAATGAACAGTTTAATGTTTAATCTGTCACACAGTTATTCTGAAAACAGCTCGCCCCGCAGCGGGCAGAATTCAATCCACCATTTGCTCTGAAGTGAGGTAGCGTATGTCAACAGTTACAAAGAAAGAACTTATCGACAGAATCGCAGAACGAACGCAGGCAAAGCGAGTTCTGGTAAAGCACATAACTCAAGCATTTCTTGATGAGATAGTAGAAGAACTGGGCAAAGACAACCGCCTGGAATTTCGTGACTTCGGCGTCTTCGAAACCAGAATGAGAGCCGCAAGGGTTGCGCAGAACCCCAAAACTCTCGAGCGGGTAAAAGTTCCCCCCAAGAGAACCGTCAAGTTTAAAATGGGCCGGCTGATGAGAGAAAAGCTCGGCGGGTCCGCTGCGAAATGAATTGGAAGAAGTATTTGATTTGAAAAAAGTTGTGAGCCCCGCAAAAGACAAACCCCTTTAACCAGGCACGCGTTTTTGTGGAGCACAGATAAGTATTTAGCAGGGTTGTAAGGAGTATTTTTATGGCAGAGGGAACAGTTAAGTGGTTCAACACCAGAAAAGGTTACGGCTTCATCTCCACCGAGGACGGCTCCGATATTTTCGTCCACTACTCGAACATCAAGAGCGATGGATATAAAACACTCGGCGAAGGCGACCCCGTAACTTTTGACGTCGTCAAAGGCGAAAAAGGTCTCCGTGCAGAAAATGTAATTCCGAAGGCGGCTAAGAAATCCAAACCGGCCCCGAAGAAGCAGGAACCGAAGGCCGAAGAGACGCCGGAAGAACAAGAGCCGGAAAAAGAACAGGAACCGGAAACAGAGTAAACTTCGTATTCGTTTCTTAGTTGTGGACGTAAGGGGGTGCTTGTATACAACTCCCGTTCCCCAGATAAACCGGCCTGCAATTTACCTCGCAATCCTGACAAAATTTTTACTTGCTTTTTTTAACCCTTGTGCTATTTTAGCCGAGGTTTGGTGAGTGGTGATTATGATTGCTTCAGAATCAAAATCAGGCCTGAATTGTAATGTCCTTGTCCTGAACAAGCATTATATGGCTATCCGCATTATCGGCGCCAAAAGGGCCTTTTCCCTGCTCTGCCGAGAGCTTGCCGAGGTCGTCGCCTTCGAGCAGGGTGTATACTCCAACTACAATTTCCACTCCTGGTGCGAGGTCAGCGAATTCAAGCGCAATTTCGAGCCGGACGGCCACGACTGGGTCTCCACCGTAAATTTCTACGTCGCCGTCCCTCGAATCATTCGCCTGTTGTTCTACGACCGCCTCCCCCGAAACGAGGTGAAGTTCAATCGCCGCAACATCTACGCCCGCGACAAAAACAAGTGCCAGTATTGCGGCCGGCGCTTCCCCACCAGCGAGCTGTCACTCGACCACGTTATCCCCCGAAGTATGGGCGGAAAATCCACCTGGGCGAATATGGTCTGCGCCTGCACAAGCTGCAATGTGAAAAAGGGCGGCCGAACCCCCAAGCAGGCCGGCCTCACTCTAATCCAGAAACCCGTAAAGCCCAAGAGCAACCCACTCGTCCACATCCACCTCGGCCACCCACGATACAAAAGTTGGAAACAATTCCTCGACCACGCCTACTGGTCGGTGGAATTGAAATGATACCCTAGGGCCGTGCCTGAATTGGCCTCTGGACTTTTAATACTGTTTCTGATATAATCTCTGTTAAAGAGAAAATCAGTTCAATTTTTAATAAGGAGGAAAAAAATGAAACATTTCTCAATCATATTATCTGTTGTTTTCTGTCTGTTTCTTTTGGCGGGTGTTATTAGAACAGCGTGGGCAAAGGAAGTAGCAAGCCCCCCTGTGAAAGTCAATGTTCTCCCCGGCGTGGATGTCAACGACGCTAAAATCAAGGACGTCTTCAAAGAGGCCAACAAAATCCTCGACCAGGCCAACGTCAGTTTGGATAACGACCCGAATGTCTCGCGTGACGTCAATGACCAGGGCAACGGCGATGGCGAAATCCAGAAAAACGAAGAGAAGGAGCTCGACGAGGCAGGCCAGAACGAAATAGACGGTGAGTTCGGCGAAGGCGTAGGCCTCAAAGTCTACTTCACAAACCAGATTCGCGACGACAACAATATACTCGGTTTGGCACCTCACGTTGAAGAGGATGCAAACGGAAACTTCGATGCAAAACCAATTATCTACATCAAGAATGACCCCACACTTACCAATGAGCAGTTCGGACATGTCCTCGCTCATGAGGCCTGCCACGTTTTCACTCTCGGCGACAAGGATATTGTCGACATAGGTTTCTTCAAACTCAGGTTTTCTGATGCCAACGGCCATATCATGGACGGGAACAATCTTATGAACCCCACTATTACAGACGGCAATGAGCTCGGGAACGGCCAGCGGTATGAAGTCTTTGAAGGCGCAAAACGCCACTGCAAGAAAATCAAGAAAGTCGAAAAGCTGAACAATATGGCCGCCCCCCAAATCGTCACTGTGTCTCAAATTCGCGGCGGATGGGTCGACGATATGTACGAAGTCCCCCTCGAGTATGTCGACCTCGGAGCAGGCTTCTTCTACGCTGAAAATATTTTGAGCAATCTCGAAATCAGCATACTCACCGAGGGTCTCTTCCCGGCCGCGCCAGTCAGTATGCTTTTCACTATAAATATAAATTCCGACGGCGACCCCGCCACCGGAATCCCGGTAGGACCCGTTCTTGGCGTAGACAGAATAATCGAAATCAACGTCGATGGCGAGCAGCCCGGCGGTGAGGTTATTGCGCATATGGAGAATACGGTGGCCGGAACTACCGCCTTCCTGCCCTTCGCCTCCACCCGGCGAATAAAGAAAATCATCGACGACGAGACAGGCCCCTATTCGGAACCTTATGTCGACGGCGTCTATGTCCAGCTCCCGATGCAGCAGCTCGGCGATGTCAACGATTATATGCAGGGCCTCGTAACTTCGTATGACTCCGGCTCCGGCTTCAGCGACGAGGCTGTATTCACCTGGGAAGATACCTCCGACACCGACCCTGCTTTGACGCTCGTCACAACACAGATTAACCCCGGCGACCCAATCGAGCTGGTCGGCGAAAACTACGCCCCATACAGTGAAATTTCCATCTATGTGGACGATGAGCTTATCGACACGACTTTCGCCGATGCAAACGGCGGCTTCATCGATGGACCGCATTTTGACCCCGGCAGCGACCCGTTTGACGGCGGTGTTCCCGCCGACGCTGTCGTCAGGGCAAGGGACGCTGAAGGCGGAAGCGA
>CAYXUW010000071.1:0-12122 GCA_964468375.1 uncultured Pirellulales bacterium
TGTCCTCTCGTTTCCTCCACCTCTAACACGACCCACCCCACCTCCTACTTATTTCCCCCCCACAGTTAGTAAACCTTCCTCCTCTTCTCTGGCAACGTCCGATCGACTGTCTACCTCACACCATTTATCTTATCCACCTGCCAACCACCTCCTTCCTTCCTTCTTTCTTTCTTTTTCTCCCTCCTTCCTACCTTACTCGGAGGGAGAGACTCCCCACCACCCACTGGTAACGTCCGATAATGTTGTATATTGCCCATTTTAACACCTCCAACAGCAAGCAGTGAAAAATCAATCATCTGCGCGGGTAGTTGCACACCAAAACCCCGCTTCCCCAAATTTTTTTTAGTCCTTTCCCCACGACTACTTATAAGTTTTTACCCCTCAAAAAAGCTCTGCTTTTTCGGCGAAATCGCGCAGGTTCGTCCAATTATAGAGAAGCCGTCTGCTTGTCTCGCCATAGCTTCGGCGACGGCGGAATCTCGAAAAGCTCTCTGACAAGTTTATATCGCCCGTTTGCTCTAAGCCGCCGACGGTTCGCGCTGTCGCTGCGCGCTGGGGTTCAATCAATCAAAATAAACAAAATGTGCAAAACAAACCCAATTTTCAAAACGCCCCAGTTGTTGTAACTTCAGTTATAACAACGACTACGAACAAAAAACTATGAACTGCCAACCTAAAAAACAAAGCCAATACAAACCCAAACGAACCCAATTTTGGGCTACACGGATTTCAGCCAGTCGCGGGCTTTTTGCTCGTTGGAGAACAGCTCGAAATGCATCCAGGCCTTTGCCAGCACGTTTTTAAATATCTCGAACCGTTCACTTTTTGGAGCGTCAGGGTCAATCAGAATTGCGATTTTGCCCAGAAAATCAGCGCTGGCTTCTCTCAAGGCCTGGGGCACTTCTTGAATGTCCGATACAGACATTACTACATCAACGCCGCGATGGTCGATGAGGTATTTGTGTGAGTCGTGTTCGCTTGCTACATTCCTTAAGTCTATGGAGAGTTGCTTGGCATCCTCCACGCTGAGAGGGTTCAGCACCTTTGCAAACGCAATATCATAATCCTGCAAATACTTGATTTCCCAGTTCATAATTTATACCCCCTTTTTGTAAAGTGGTGAAATAACCTCCGCCGGGTTTTCTTATCAGTCGAACGGCAGTTTTACTCCGCCCTGCGGGGAGCGTGGTATATTGCCTTTTCGGCCTTCGAGCGGGGCTTGTTCAGCTTTTCTGGGCCTGCAAATCAGCCCTTCGGAGAGCTGTGCGATACTGCCGTTGATTAGTTTTGCGTATGACATTCTCGGCAGGACCTTTTCGACTTTTATGGTTGCGACGAGGGTTTCGGTTGTGCCGAGCGATTCGTGGGTGTCGACGTCGAATAACTCTTTGCCCTGCGAGTAGATATCAAATAACTGTCCTGCGGAGATTCTCGAGCCGCCCTGATTGATAATGATTTGGCCGTCGCCGGTGATGCCTGCGATGCGGACAGGATATATTTGGTCGATGACGGTTTCGACGAGCTGGTTGGCGGCCATAGTGATGAAATTGTCGGTCATTTCGCGCCAGTCCATATCCTGCGGTTCCCATTTTTTGACGAGCTTTTTGATTTGCTCGGTTTTGTCAAGCGAGATATCGAGGACGCCGGCGAGTTTGATTTGTCTTGTGGGGCCGACGATTAGGCGGTATTCGAAGGTGAAGTCGGCTTCGTATTCGCTTGTTGGCCTGCCGATGGCTGGCGAAAACTGCTGGTCTCTTCGGATTCCGGCGTCGGTGATAGTTCCGACGAGCATATAGTCAACGCCGAGGACCTCGCCCAGCCGGGACAGCTCGTCGAGAGAGGTGCTGTCCGAGAGCAGTATGTTTCTTTCGCGGGCGAATTCCTGGATGTATTCGCGGTCGAGGACGGCGAATTTATTGGTCTGCGTCAGCGCCGAGGCCAGTCTCTGCGAGAACTGGCGGGAGACGTCGAATGAGGGGACTGTGAGGTTGCCGAAGGTGTAGGACGGGGCGAGCGTTCTAATCGGCATTACGGCGAGGCGGAGGCGGTCGCTTTTTTCGGGGGACTCGTAGTCGTATACCCAGACCTTGAGCATTACCTCGTATAAGCCGTTTTTGAGTATTTTCTCGCTGAGGACTTCGTATGTTTTTATCAAGCCTGCCATATCGGTTCTGAGGGTTGTTCCGCCTGTCTGGACGCCTACGGCGTCGAATTCGACTCTTTTGCCGGTGTCGGTTCTTTCAATGTCAGCGGAGGCGGAGCGATAAAGGAAATTGGTGTCAATGGAACTGACCGCCACGCCTCTGGCCTGTGCGACGGCCTGCTTTAGGGCCTGGTTGATGGCTTCGTCCCTGTTGACGCCCTGACCTTTTGTTTCGAGAACTTTGGTATTGGCTTCGGCGGCTAAGAGTGGCGAGGAAACCAGTATCAGTATAATTACGAGTAGAAGGGCGCGTTTCATTTTAGAGCCTCCCATAAATGTGAAAATAGTCATATTAAATTATATTTACCAGGCAACGGACTTGTTGCTGCCACGTTTACCGATAAGGGTTTCTTTCTGCCAGAATCTGAGGCCTGTGGTCAGGTCTGTAACCTGAAGCTGGAAGTAGTATTCGACCTGCTGTTTGTTGTTGTCGTATCGGATATTTCTCTGGAAGATTTTGCCGGCGATGCTCAGCTCGGGTGCGATTAGCTGTCCCTTGGAGGAAAGGGTTTCCTGCTGGAATTCGTCGCCGACGTCGGAGTCTCTGATATCTCTGGTTTGGTAAATCATCTGGTCTGATGCGCCTCTTCCGCCGACGGCAGAGGTCATCACGACCTGTCCGCTGTTTAGAAGCTCTTCCTCGATTTTTGCCATTAGCTGGTCGGTGTCGATTCTCTGCATAGTATCGTTGATGATGCGTCCTGTTGTCATAACATACCTGGTGCCGTCTTGTTTCCTGAGGGCGCCGGAGGCGAGCATAGACTGAACCATCTCGCTTGCGGCCTGGTCGAAGTCTCTGTAGTCGAGGGCCATAACGGCTTTTCCCTCATCATGCATAGTGTCGATGTATGAGACTTCGGTGCAGCCGGTTAAAAAAAGGCCGGTAGTAATTATCAGTATTTGCAGTATTGTTTTTTTCATAGTTTACTCCCACTTTCTCGTGTCCATTCTGAAGGTTACGGCTTCGGGTCTCGGTGCGACGACTTTGAAGCTGAATGGTGATTTACCCATAGCGGACATTCTTTGCCATACGCTTGTTTTTGTTTGAATCAACATTCCGTCTTGGTCGAGCCATTCCACCCTGTATTGGAATTTCTTTTTGAACTGTGAGCGGTTGAAGCCGTTGACGTGCAGTTCGAGGAATCCGCCTTTGTTTCTGCGGAGGACGGCTTCGTTGATTTCGATTCCTTCGCCGATTAGTGCGCTGAAGGCAAAGGCGACGGGGCGGGTTACGATGTTGTTGCCGAGGTCGTCGCTTCTGACTCCGGTTCTGAGGTGGACGGGACCTTTCTGCTCATAGCAGCTTGCGAGCGCGAACAGGGCGGCGAGTAGTAATATGTTTGTAATGGTTTTCATTTTTTCACCCCTATTATATAGAAAATGTTATTTCAAAAAGTCATAACACTATATACCGGTATTGTCCGGTTAGATATTATTCTGACGTATATTACGGCATTATTACAGGGGGGTATATCGATGTCAAGCGGGATATAGCCGGGCGGAGTAATTTTTAATTTGCCATTTTCGGGCTTTGGCAATCGGGCGACCTGAAAATCCTTCGGTAAAGCCGTCCATATTCTTACATCGGCGGCGGTGGATGCGAAACTGTATGCGGCAACGAGGATAGAGCCGATTGAAGCGGCATTGGAGCCCTGTTCCTCGAGGGCGTATTGTGCAATTGCCTTTGCTGTTGTTGATATGATGGCTCTTGTAAGAATGGCAGGGTAATCTTTGCTGAATTCGGTCTGGACGACCCTGTCCATATCAGCGACCGGGAGGGTCATATAATCGGTGCCGTCGGAGTTTACGAGCAGGTAGGGATAGGCCTGATATCTGAATTCCAATTTCGGCAGGGCGATGCCGACGTATTTAACTTTGTTTGTGGCGATGAACAGGGGCAGGTCGATGCGAAATTCCTCCTTTACCGGCCCCAAGCCGTTTTCGAATATTACCCAAACCGTATTTTTGAGTCGGCCGCCGGTGTCGAGTATTTTTTCGGTGGTGCTGAGGTCGTCGGCTATGTAGGGATTGTCAGAGACCATGCCGTAGGATTCTTTGATTAAATCGACCGCTTTGGAGTAGTCACCGACGAGATTGAAAAACAGGCCGGCCATATAGGTTGCAAAAGGGTTGACGAAATCGGGGTAGGCCTGGAAGTTGTGTAGGTTGGGATATTTTTCGGCGAGGAGCTGATGGGTGGTCGGGTTTTCAACGTTGGACCGCGAGAAAGAACTTTGCTTTTTCAGCTCGGAGTTTAACTTGTTTATTTCCTTGGTGAATTTTTCTTTTGCCCTTCTTTGTCTGTCGAGGGCGCGATTAAACTCGACGCGGGCGAGGTCTGTTTTGCCTTCGGCCATAAAGTTGAGGGCTTTGTAGGTATTGACCATTACGCCATCGTATTCTTCGCCTCTGTAGGGGATGACGTTGTCACTTGCGACGGTTGAGCCGATGATGTCGCCGCCTTTGAACTGCTCATCATAGAACTTGAGCATATTTTCTGCTTTGTCGAGGAATTCTGTGCTTTTGGGGTAGTTTCTGCGGATTCTTTCAACGGCGCCGAGCTGCAATGCCCAGAGCAGGTCTTCGCCGTCGGGATTTTTGCTGTTGCCCAGTTTTTTCTGGGCGAAGAGCGCAGAGCTATCGTAATTTGCCGCCTCGAAACTTGTGTTAAAGACTTTCAGGTGGTCTTTGGGAGCGTTGCAGCCGATTGAGAAGAGCAGACTTGGTAGGGTTAAGATGGCGAGTAAAAACGGGTATCCTATCCTGAATTTATTTTTCATTGCCCTTATCACATCCACTGTTTTAATTCTGCATATCAGCGGTCATTATATTGTTACGAGAGTCGCAGTCAAGGATTTGTGGGGCGGTATTTTGGGAAAAATGGGTGTGATTTATTATATTTTCGGTATGGGTTATCTTCGCCATTCGGGTTTGCGGACCATAAGGGGCGGCATCTGCTGAGGTTTGGCCTTTCGGTTGGGTTTGTTTGTGCAGCTTCTGCCGCTGGGATACCAACGGATGTTGAAAAGCTTTATTCTCAGAGGCAGCTTGTTTTTTGTTAATTTACTGAACATAACCAATTTTTAAAGGTTCAACAGGGATAAAATTTCGGGTTATCACCCTCCTCATCGGCTAATTCGGACGGCGACTTTCGGAAATTGTTTGAAATTGGTTTCACAAGTGCGAAGATGACAATCAGTCTATGATTTTACCAGTTTGCTTCTCTGACGTCTTGCCAGCTGGCGGGATGGAGGTCGATTTTAAGCAGTTCGGCGCGGCTGATAAGCCATCGACCATCAGGCTGTTTTTGGAGGTTGGCCTGCAGCTCTGTGAGCATTTGCTGTTTGAAGCCCTGATAGGGACGGCTTTGTTTGTCAAATAATACTCGCACTGTGAAAATTACATCTGCCTGCGGCGGTCCGCTTTCGGCGAGGCCTCGCCCTTGGGCGGGCTGAATATCCATTGAAACGATTCTCATTATGTTTTTTTCAATAAGGGGTTCTGAAAGAGTTCTTCTGCAGTGTGACATAAAGGCATTTTTTGAGCGGTGGTAAGAATCTCTGTAGTTATCGGCGATGAGCATTTCGATAGAATCGGGGTCTTCATTTTCTGCGGCTTTTACGGCGGCGGTTATTGCTGCGTCGATTTTTTCCGCATCGGTTTCGATGAGGTAATCAAGCCCGAAGGCGGCGAGGATTAGTAAGGCCGGTATGAGCATCATCCATCGGAGCCGTTTTTCCGGGAAAACCGCTCGAAATATTAGCAGAACAAAGAAAGCGAAGGCGGATACAGCTATCAGACCCCAAGGATTTTCGAAGAAATTGAACATTTAATCGTGTCTCCGCTTATTAAACGGGCTTACTATTTTTACGTTTTTTTAATTTTTCTGTTTTTTCGTAATCTGTCATACCAAGCGCTAGAGCGGTTATGGTTATAAAACCATCGGCCAGTGAGGTTGTATCAGTCCAGTCTTCCTCTTCGCGGTGCATTCCGGCGTCTAACTGAAATACGGTTTGTCCCTGCTCGTTTTTTTGTGGTATGTAACGCTCGTGGAAACCGCCGACCGATTGGGGGACGACTTTTATGCCTTTTGGTTTACCTTTTGATAACTGCGGTATGTTTATGTTTGTGACGTAGCCGTTTTCAAGCGGCATAAGCTTTTTGAGGACATCGACACAGTGTTCGGCGGCCTTTTCATAATCCATATAATCGTCGACGGCAAGACTCATCGCGACTGACGGGATTTTTAGAAATGCCCCTTCCATAGCGGCGGCGACGGTTCCGGAATAGTAGATATTTATTCCGGCATTTACGCCGTTATTAATGCCGGCGACGAGCAGGTCTATCGGCTGTTTGCAAAGCTGCATACAGGCAAGCTTTACGCAGTCGGCGGGGGTGCCTTGAACGCTAAAGCCGGTAAACAGGCCGTTTATATCGACCTTATTGCAGACGAGCGGCTCTTTGAAGGTGACGGTATGGCTGACGCCGGAGCGGCTGTCGGCGGGCGCGACGACGGTAACGTCGCCGAGTTTTACCAGCTCTTTGTAAATGGCGGCCAGTCCGGGTGCGAAAATGCCATCATCATTTGTCAGCAATATATTCATAGCTTTATGTCCGAGAGATGATTGTAATGTTTTTACAATTTCTGTCAATTGACCGTTTGGTAATATGGTTTATAATGTTCACTTATGGAAAAATATTCGCCGGGAAAGAAATGTTCAGTGATGAGCAGGGACGAGGTTCGCGCGTTCGATGCGTGGGCAATAAATGAGCTTGGCATACCGGGAGTGGTTCTGATGGAGAACGCCGGCCGGAGTTGTGCCGAACTTATAAAAGAAAAGCTGGCCGGCGTCAGCCATTCTAAGGTTTGTATATTCTGCGGGACGGGCAACAACGGAGGCGACGGCTACGTGATTGCAAGGCATCTTTTGAACAACAGCGGTTTCGAGGTTACGGTGGTAATATGCGGCGAGCGCGGTAAAATCAAAGGCGATGCGAAGATAAATCTGGATGTTTTGGAAGGACTTGGGCAGAGAATCGAAAAGTTAAATCTGGATGGGGATGAGGTCCGGAGCGAGATTGAGACTTTTGCGGCGGGCGCGGATATGCTTGTTGACGCAATTTTCGGGACGGGATTAAGCGGTAAGCTTAACGATGAGTATAAAGAACTGATAGAAAGCATAAATTCGCAGGGCTGTCCTATTCTGGCGGTTGATATTCCGTCGGGGCTGGACTGCGATTCGGGTGAGCCGCTGGGTGTAGCTGTGAAGGCGAGCTATACCGTTACTTTTGCTGCAATTAAGCGGGGGTTCAGCATTCCAAAGATACTCGGTGAATATACCGGTGAGGTTTACGTGGCCTCGATAGGTGTTGAGCCGTCTGATTAAAACGCGCCGGGTCTGACTGACTGGGTTTTATAGCCGATAAAGTAGAGAAATCTTTCAGTGTTGAATACAGGAATCGAGAATAACTGTGCCCGGTTTTGCACATCGTTGTAAAATTCGAGCCGCTGTAGCGAGGCCTCATATTTCTCCATAGCCATAGGGTCAACTTCCATTTGTTCGAATGTGGGCCTTTCGAGCACGGTCGGCGTTGTTCCGAGAACGAGGAAGTCGGTGTTAATGGAGATATTATCTACGGCTTTGCCGCCCCATTTTTCGATGAGGGCTTTTATCTTTTCGGCTCCCCGGTAATCGACGGTTCCGTCATTATCGAGGTCGAATTCGCCGGCTACTACGAAGACATTCGTTTTGTCACTATCCCAAATCAGATTTGCGATGATGTCGTTCAGAATAATGGGGTTTTTGACGCTGGAGCGTATGATTCGTGCGGCTGAGATGTTTTTGCCCACATTGAATACTTCGATTTCGGCTTTCCCCCGACCGTCCTTGGGGATGGGCATATTTTTATCATAGACCGAAAAGGTCAGGCCGCGATAGACATGGTCTTCGCTTCCGAGGTTGATGTGGACTATTTTTGCCGATTCATCGATTAGTATTATTTTCCCGTCGGGCTGATAAGCCGCTATCTCGCTGTCAGGAGGCGGGACAAGCTCGTGCAGTTTTTCCTGAGCGCGTTTCATTCTTTCTTCGGCTATTGCCAATTCCGCTTCTGTTTTCAGCAGTTGCTGGTTCAGTCTTTTTCTTGCAGCTCTTTCCTCATCGAGTTGGGTCATAAGCGTATTGACCTGCTGATTTGCTGTTTGTTGCGTCAATGCCTTAAGGTTGTTGTAGTCCTGTTTGATTTCGTTGACCTGCTGCTGGTACTTTTCCTTTTCGGCCAGCAGGGTTTTTTCTTTCTCGAGGGTTTCCTGCATTGCGTCGTCAAAGCGTTTTTGCAGTTGTTCGAGTTGGTCCTGAAGGGCAAGGGCGGTATTTGCAGTGTTGTTCAGTTTTGTCGTCAGTTTTTTTATCACTCTGACGAGACCTATTGTATTTGGGTCATCGATTTTAATATAAGCTTGTTTGGTGGTTTCGAGCGAAGGTGTTTGCTGATAGCTTTCCAGTATGTCCGGCGGCGTGGGGATCATAAGCAAGCCGGCGATTTGATTTTCATCGTTATAAGCAATTTGTATATCGAGGTAACCCTGCTCGAATTCACAGGTGACGGATGTAATTTCAACATCCATCTGTTCTTCTGTTCGGAGGCCTACCTGTCTTTTAAAAGGCCCCATTTGAGCGATGGTAGATTCCCAGGTTTGCTGTATTTGCTCGACGGGCAATTCGGCTTTCATCGTTTCGTCGAATTTTTCCGTCAGCGTTTCAAACTGTTGCTCGACGAGCAGGTTTACAACTTCGTTATCGGGGACTTCGGTCGTGATGTTTTCGGGCATTGTGTGCTGTCGACTTAATGAGGCCAATATTTCTTTTGTCTCTCTGTTTGCTTTATCAACTTTGACTTCGGCAGAGGTGTCTTCTGGCAGTCCGCCGACGACAAGGGAAACCGTTTGGTCGAGGTAATCGACCATTGTGCCGAGGCGGCTTTTTCTCGGCTGTTTTGTCCCCACTACAGCCCCTATATTTCGCAGCTCCGAGGGAGTTGCGAGGTCGTCCATCTGGTTTTGCAGATTTGATGTCTCTGTGCGATATTTTTCGGCCTGCAGATAGTAGATGACTGCAACAGTGGTTGAAACGATAAAAAGGCCGACGAATACTACGACGGTATATAACATAGCGTTGTTTTGCTGTCTTTTGCCTGCTGGCATAGTAAAAACCTCCTATAACACTAAAAGAATGCCTATTAAGGCCTTATAAACAGTATATTATCGTCTAAAAGGGGGGCTAAGTCAACAAAAAACCGGATGGGAGCAGCTTTAAGTGGCAGTTTGGTTGTTTTGAGGTGTTATCGGCTTGATTTTAGGTTTTGAACCGACGGTGGAGGGTCAAAGTTTATCAAGAAGGGCGGGCAGTTCGCTGAGTTTGTGTATTACGTGTTTGGCAGCGGCGTCGGGGTCGTCGGAGGTTGATGTGTGTATGCGAGCAGGGCGGATGAGCTGGATGGTGAGGATGCCTAATTTATTTGGTGCGATAAAATCCTTTATTTCATTGTCGGCGATGCAGACGGTGTTTTGGGGTTTTGCATTTAGCTGCTGTATGATTTTTTCGAAACCGGCCGGCGAGGGTTTCCAGTATTGTCTGCCGAGCTGTTCGGTGTAGATTACGGCCTTGAAGTATTTTTCTATATCGAGGGCCTGGACTTTCAGCTGCTGGGCGGGCAGGAAGCCGTCGGTGAGCAGGGCGAGGGTGTATTTTTCGCTTAGCTGATTCAGGACTTTATCGGAATCAGAAGGCAGGGATATTTGGGGGGTATGGGTGCGATAGGTTTCTATCATTTTTTGTATGAGTTTTTCATCGTAATCGATGCCGTGGTGTTCAAGAACGGCATTGAAGGTTTTGGTGCGGTTTCCGTCGGAGAACTGCTGCCATAAGCCGTCGAAAATTTCTTCAGGGGTGAGGACGTCCACCAGATTGGAAAGAGAGTGAGCAACGGCATTGAAGCCGCTTTTGCAGTATTCCCGCTCATCGTAGAGTGTGTCGTCTAAATCGAAAATGACTGTTGTCATCATAATTAGCTGCTGTTTTTCAGGTAAAAAGGGTACAATATGCCGGGCGTTAACAAGCCCCTCTATATATAATTTATCAATTATTTTGATGATAGGCAAATAATGAGCTGGGAAAGATTGCAAAAAATTCTGGCGTCGGGGGGTGTGACTTCCCGTAGGCGATGCGAGGAGCTGATACTTGAGGGGGTTGTGCGCGTGAATAGTAAGGTGGTAGATGAGCTGCCGGCGTTCGCCGACCCTGAGAAGGACGTTATAACTGTAAATGGCAGAAAAATTCGCGCGGCGAGGAATGTGTATTTTCTTTTGAATAAGCCCAAAGGTGTGATTTGCACAAATTCGGACCCACAGGGAAGAAAAAAAGCGATAGATATCGTGGGGGCGCGTGAACGAGTTTTTTGTGTCGGCAGGTTGGATATAGACAGCACGGGCTTGATTATTCTTACTAACGACAGTGAGATGACAAACAAATTGACACATCCCAGATATGGAGTGAGTAAAACGTATGTTGTCGGAATCAAAGCTCAGGTCAGCGGTGAGCAGATAGAGAAATTGAAAGAGGGGGTATGGCTGTCTGAGGGGAAGACAAATAAAGCGGCGGTAAAGATATTAAAGCGAGGTCGTGGGGAATCTTTGGTAGAGGTTACGATTCGAGAGGGGCTTAACCGGCAGGTCAGGAGGATGTTTGCTAAAGTGGGGTTGTCGGTGAAGTCACTTAAAAGGACGCGGATTGGCAAAATTGACGGACGAGGGCTAGGTGTAGGTAAATTCAGGGCGCTGACGAAGGCGGAAGTTGGATACCTGAAGAAGATTACAGGTTGAAAGGAGGTGTTTTTCGGCGGAAAGCGCCAAAGGTGTTTTTTTTGCGATAAAAAGGGTTTGGGCTTGCAATTTTTCTGGTGATGAGTATAGTCATGGGTTTTAGGGTAATTTTGGTAATAACCTGAGTATATAATCGGGAGTGTATAGATGTCGAGAGTGTGTTATTTTACCGGTAAGCGAACGAGCAGCGGCAGAAGCATTAAGCGGCGGGGCAAGGCCAAACATCTTGGCGGCGTCGGCAGAAAGATTACGGGCGTTACCAAGAGGAAGTTTAAGCCGAATATACAAAAGGTTCGTGCGATTGTTGACGGTAAGGTCTGCAGGATTAAGGTTTCGGCTAAGGCGATACGTATGGGGCTGGTCGAGAAGCCGCCCAAGCGGAATTACAAAGCAGCGGAGTAAAATCGCAGGTTTGTGTGTTTTAATCGGCGGGGCGGGTTTTGCCTCGCTTTTTTTTCAGGCGTAAGAAATGGGGAAAAGAATCGACCAAGAAGAGGTGAGGAAGGTCGCCAAGTTATCCCGTCTTGATTTGAGCGAAGAGGAAATCGGGGAATTTACAGGTCAGCTAAGCGCAATTCTTGAGTATGTGGCCAAGATGAATGAGCTGGACACCACAGGTGTTGAGCCGTTGGCGCACTGCCTGCCGATAAGCAGTGTTTTTCGGGAGGATGTTGTCAAGGAGTCGCTGGGGACGGAGAAGACGCTGGCGAATGCGCCGGAGCGGGACGGTGAGTTTTTCAAGGTGCCTAAGATAATTGACAGCGAGTAGTGGATGGTTTTATGCCAGATGTTGATTGTAAAATACTGCGGGACAAAATAGCGGCAGGGGAAATTAAGAGCGCTGCGGCCACGGATGCGGTATTCGGCAGTATAGAAAAATATGAGGGGACAATCGGCGCGTATATAAGCACGTTCAAGGAGCAGGCCCTTGCGCGGGCGCAGGAAATTGACGACAAGATTGCCGCGGGACAGCCTGCAGGGGAACTGGCGGGGGTGCCGGTGGCTGTTAAAGATGTTCTTTGCACTACTTTCGGCGCG
>CAYXUW010000072.1:0-12118 GCA_964468375.1 uncultured Pirellulales bacterium
GCAAGGGTGGAAGCTGCCCGCACGAACCATTTCCGCAATCGCCAGGACGCAATCTTCAAGAACTTCACCGGCACAATGAATGATAAAAGCGTTATGTGCCGAACGGCGACTGAAATTCGATATAAAGGTATCATCGGTGATAAATTTTTCTATCTGTTCCCGCAGAAGTTTTAGAAGCTCCTTGTCTGTGATAGTCGCGAAATCTTTTTTCAGCGAATTAAGCTGTTTCAATAAACAATCCAGAATGTGATGATAAAATTTACCTAAATCCAACGGCTCGAATTTAAACTCCTCTCGCTCCTTTAATTCGAGTATATACCGGGCAAAATACTGATATGGGCAAGCTGAGAAAGTGCTCAATTTTGTAGAGGAGCTTTCGAGCTGGTTACCAAAAAGTTTTTTTACTATATTCGTGCCCAACCGTGCACTATTGTCGTAATTTATCGCCGACTGAACATCCGAGCCCAATTCAGCAAGCTCATCATCAGAGGTAATATCATCTAACAAACCATCCAGCTGTTCTCTCCCCTCCGTCTCGAAAACATCTTTACCCAAACGGGTACAGAGCAAATCGGCAAGCTCGCTGCGATTGTGGACTTGCTCGATGTGATTTTTGTGCTCCGCAATTGGCTGCTCGCTGAGGTTTTCAAAAAGTGATTCGAGATTGTCTATAAACTGCGAGCGCACCGTTGTGCCGCCGCTTTCATCGGTGGAGGGATAAGTAACATACAGAAGCTCTTTCGGTCGGGTAAATGCAATATAAGCGAGGTACTGGCGTTCGGCCAGTTTCTGGCCGGTCGCTGCGGCCAGCTCGAATTCCACTTCTTCGGCGGCCTTGCGGTCTTCGTCGGTCAATATGCTATCGAAAGCCATGGGGACAGGGAATACCTTTTGAGTAGCCCCTATGAGAAAAACCGCTTTCAAATCCGGGTGGCGGCTGCGCTCGATAGAACCGACAAGCACCTGGTCTAAAGCAGGCGGAATAAAGGCCAGTGTCATCTGTGAAAATGCGGAATTGATAACGGCGTAATAATTTTCGGCTAACTCCTGCCGGCCGGTAAAGACTTCGGTGAGCTCGTCGAATATATCCAACAGGGCTTTAAAGAACTGCTGATTTTCCTCTTCAAGCCAACCGCCAATGACCTTAACCACGCCAAGGGCGTTTAGAAAATCAAATATAATCCGCACAAACTCATCGGCATCCATCGTCTTTGCCGGGTTTTCAGGTGGGCAAAGTTTGTCGCGAAGCTCAAGCAAAGGCGAGATGACTTTCAGGCGGACACGGTTTATATGCTCTTCGTCGAATTGCTCGTTCTCCCCGCCGGCAAATTGCCAAGCGTGCTTACTTGTCCAGTCGTTTGCGGTTATTCCGAATGCAAGACAATAGTTTTCCAGCAAATCGACGTTGCTGCGCTCTATGGGAACCAAATCGGTTTTAAGAAAGCTGAATATGTCGCTGTGAGAAAAACCTTCGAGCACAACCTGCAGGGCTGAACAGATAAGGCCAATTGCGGGGTGCTGATTCAGTTTTTTGGGTCTGTCGATAAAAAACGGTATCTCGTAATCGTCGAAACAGGCCCTTATGTAGTGCTCGTAAAGCTCGATATCCGAGGCAATGACGGCGATGTCCCGGTATCGATAATCTTTTTGTTTGAGCAGGCGGAGTATTTCACCGGCGACAAACTGGACCTCGGCACGGATATTCGGCGCGGACATAATCCGGACGCTGTCACCCGCCGGCATCTTAGAAGATTTAAGCTTGAAAACATTACTTTCGATGTGGGCAAGCTCCGGGCCGGCAGAAAACCTTACCGCGTCCTTTAAGATTATCGGTTCGGCCAGTCTCAAGTTATTTTTTTTGATTATCTTTACAAGGTCGGTGTATGTATGTTCAGTCGGGCTGAACATACTCGCTGCTTCGAGCTTAGCGGTATCGGGATTTGCCAAATCAATACCTGAAGGGTCGAGACACAGTGCAATTTGAACATCGGCCGCTGATTTAAGCAGCTCCGTCAAAATCGCTATCTCGGATGCCGTGAAACCGGCAAATCCATCGACCCATAGTTTTGCGCCTTTAGTGAAAATCGATGCAGCTACCTCCCGGCAACTGCGTTTTAACTGGACATCAGGATTGAGAAAACCGCCTTCGATAAAATTCGAGTATTCCTGTAAAATCAGTCGGATATCGGCAAATTTCAGCGCTGTTAAGCTGCTGCTTTCATCTTTTTGCAACCGGTCGAGCAACCGCTCGATGTCTTCGGGCGTTTTCGCATACTGGTGCAGTTCGTCTATTGTTTGGGCAATTTGCCGGCCCAGGCCGGGGAATCCCGCGGACGAGCTGAAAACCTTTAATTTGCTCTTATTATCGCGTAAAATCCGCTGGATTATCATTTGCCGGCCGATGCGGCTCACGGCGGGTTTGGCAGTATTTTTGCCGGATAATAAAAACTGGAGGCGCGCAAACGAAAGCACATGCAATTTGTTATACCCCCCTACCCGGTTATCACTTAGAATCGCACGCTCTGCCTGATATGTCGCCTGTTCGGGGACCAGCAAAATCAGCGGCCAGCTGTCTTCCGTGTCCAAGAGAGCATCGACTATTGTGTTTATGCAATAGCTCGTCTTACCCGTGCCGCTTCTGCCGAGAATAAACTGAACCGCCATTTGAATTATCCCGGATTGAAAATCATTCTTTGTCCCATTTTTACCACAAGCGGCTGCTGTTTTCAATTGCGGAAATCACGGCGGTATCATTTATCGTTGCTTTTTTCGGAAAATACTGATTTACTATTGATATGGCTCTGAAAGTAATTGGAATCTCGACAAGTCCACGATTTGGCGGCAACAGCGATTTGCTACTGAGGCAGGCACTGGCGGGGGCTGAGTCGGCCGGCGCCGAAACTGAATATATCCGCCTAGCAGATTTTAAAATCGCACCGTGTATAGAATGCAACCGCTGCTACAAAACCGGCGTCTGTGCGGTGAAAGATGACTATCAAACTATTTCGGCCAAAATGTTAGAGGCCGACCGGCTGATTTTTGCGACGCCGATATTTTTTATGGCCGTCTGTGCACAGGCAAAAGCCCTTATCGACCGCTGCCAATGCCTCTGGGCGCATAAATATGTTCTGAAGAAACCGCTTATCAAAACCGCCAGCTGGGACAGACGGGCTATGGTTATCGCCATAGGCGGCTCGAAAAGCAAAAAGATGTTTGAGAGCATTCGCCTGACGATGAAATACTTTTTCGATGTTCTTGACATAAACTACACCTCTAACCTGTTTGTGAACAAGGTAGAGGAAGCCGGCCAGATTAAAGAACATCCCAGTGCAATGGAGGAGGCGTTTCGCCTCGGTAAGGAATTGGCCGCCGCCGATACCGCCCCGCCGGAAAAGCCCACCGACGTCGAATTGACCTAAAATACGGATGAGTAAAGAGTATTCAGATTATCAACGGAAGGTTATTTCGAGATATTATGGTAATCTCGACACGATAGCGCTGGCCAGACTGCAGGAATTAGTTAGCCAGCTTTACCTTGCCGAAAGCCCGGCCAAGCAAGCCCAGCTCTGGAAAAGGGTGCACAAAGCGATGCTGAAGCTTAAGGTAAAACCGGCGATAATCGAATATATTATGAATAAAAAGGATGTTGTCATCCTTGCGAAGAACCTCGAGGACTGGCTCGACGCCTCTAAGAAATAACTCGCTTATACGTACCCCTAAAATCAACCGGCAGATAAAACCAATGTCGTTATAGAACTGGCGGGCAGTTTTAATTTCTCACCCGGTTTATATTTGCCGATGTATTCACATTTTTCCAACTCGCTGGAGCGATAAACCTTGCCTCTGGAAGCAGAGAAGCCATTTAAAGAAAGTTTAAGGGTAATATCGGTTTCCGGTGCGGTGTTGATAATGACGGCAGTCAGTTTTTTGTTATCCGGGCTGATATATGCTGAAATTCTCAAGCCGTCGCTATCTGTCGAGGCGTCCACGCGCTGCCAGTCGGAGCCGGTGAAAGCTGAGAACTGCTTGAAGGCATAGTAAGCGGGCCTGATGACATAGGATTCAGGACTATCGATACTCACCAAGCCGCTGTTGGGGTCCCAGAACAAATCCCAGTAAAGATAACCAGCTACGTTTTCCACTGTAAGGGAGTTGTGCATTAGAACCGCCGTGTTCATTGCTCCCGTCCAGGTTTCTGGTTCGTGCTCAAATTCTGTCTGGAAAATGGGCTTGCCGCCGTATTGTGCAGCAAGTTCTTTTAAGCTGGTCATTTTAGGAATATATCTGTCGGGATTTTCGCCGCAGCCGCTGCAATTGTATAGGTGGTGTGCATAACCATAAACAAGGGAGTTGTCTAAATTGTTAATATAATTTTCAATGCCGGGGAAACCCATCGTTTCCGGGTCGAGCATCTTCGGCATAGAAGAACTCATTTCGGTATGGAGCTTGTGCCAAACCGCCTCAAGAGCGGCATCATAGCCGGCGCGGTTTGCATCTTCGGTCGGGCCAAATATGCATGAATCATAGGGGGCTTCCCAATCCGGCTCATTCTGCATAGTTATATAGTCGGCTTTGATTCCGGCTTTCAAATATGCCTTCAAACTGTCCGCCCACCATTGGGCAAAATCACCGTAAACATACTTGCCGTCGACTTTCGCGAGTGTTCCGCCGATTACACTGCCGCTGCTTTTCAACCGGGCAGGCGGCGTCCACGACGAAATCATAATCTTCATATCTTTTCCAAGTGCGGCCCGGCCGCTTTGGGCTATTTCCACCACATTATCGAAGTCGATTTGGTTGATATCATAAGTGTTTCGTATGCGGAAGATGTCGAGGTCAAGCTCTTTGAAGAGAAGGTTATAGAGCTCGTTTTTCTTTTTATGTTCAACAAATTCTGCCGTGCGAAAAGCACCGGAAGCACCGAGGCCTTCTATTTTTTGATGCCGTATATTCGCATCAATCTCGCCTTTTGCTTTGGGTTTTATGACTGCAAATTTATCGCCGACCGGCGCAGGACCAAATACAACCACGTCATCGACGTAAAAATTAACGCCCGGCGGCGGACCGTCGAAATAAACATCCAGAACCGACAAGCCACCGGTAACATTCAATGTAAATTCGCCTGAAAGCTGAACCCAATCGCCGTCCGTGGCAGTTACAGTGTCTACATTATGATAATCGGTGCCGCCGTCGTCCTGCTGCTCGACAGACAGCAATACCTGAGCACTCGGAGCATTATCAAGTCTTACCCAGCCGGATATCTGGTAAGTCTGCCCATCGGTCATTGTGTCATACACAGATTGCCTTATCCCCTGCCAGCCCGCTTCTCTGCCCAATGCCTTAGCGCTGCCGGAACCGCTATGCACTATTGACGTAATCGGCTCAATTTGGCAGCTGCGGCCGCCCCAGCCGTCTGTTCCGTTTTCAAAACCGGGATTGATAAGAATGTTGGTGTTTTTATCAATCTCAGCTGTGCTGTAACTTGTCCCGCAGCCGGCGGCTACCAATAACAAAAAAGACAATGTAAAATTACAAAGACCTTTGAAAGACATCTTATTGCTCCTTAATCCAAAGACTATTTTCCGGAAAGCACCAGAGTCGTTATGGAATTCGCAGGCAATTTCAGCGGTTCGCCTGTCTTGTAAGCACCTACATTGACGCATTTTTCTGATTCGCTGGAGCGGTAGATTTTACCATCTGCGGCAGAAAAGCCCTTTACAGAAAAAGTAAATGTAATATCGGTGTCGGCGGCGGTATTTATCATTACCGCGGTCAGCTTTTGATTGTCCGGGCTTATATATGCCGATACCCTCAGGCCGGGATTGTCAGCTGCCGCTTCCACACGCTGCCAGCCGGAGTGTATAAAAGCTGAGTATTGCTTAAAAGCATAATAGACCGGCTTGATAACGTAGATGCTCGGATTATCTATGCTCACCATTCCGCTGGTTGAGCCCCAGAATAAATCCCAATACAGATATGCAGCGGTGCTTTCTGCGGTCATAGAATTATGTATCAGGACAGCCGTGTTCATAGCACCTTCCCAGGTATCCGGCTCGTGCTGAAATTCCGTCTGAAACAGCGGTTTATTGCCGTATTCGGATTTGAGCTTTTCCATTTCGGGGATGTACCTGTCGGGAGCTTCGGCACAACCGCTGCAACCGTAGAGATGATGCGCGTAACCATAAACGTGAGACAAATTGTCCAAGTTGTCTATATAACCTCCCGCCATATTTATGCTATACGTTTCGGGAGCGAGCATTTTGGGCATAGCCGAGCCCATTTCAGTATTAAGCTTTTGCCAGACCGCTTCAAAGGCGGCGTCATAGCCAGCGAGGTTCGCATCCTCAGCAGGGGCGAATCTGCACGAATCCCACCTTGCTTCGAAGTCGGGCTCATTCTGGATATTTATATAGTCGGCTTTTACCCCCGCCCTGGTGTAAGCGGCCAAGCTGTCAGCCCACCACTGTGCAAACCCGTCATAGGGGTATTTGCCGTCGGTTTTGGCAAGTGTTCCGCCGACTGTAACTCCATAAGCTTTCAACCTGGCGGGCGGCGACCACGATGAAATCATAATCTTCAGGTCCTGTCCGACAACTTCCTTGGCACCTTTGACAATTTCCACTGTTTCTTTGAAAGACTTCGGTTCCATATCGTGATTATTTCTTATGCGGAAGATATCAAGCCCCAGCTCTTTGAAGAGAAGATCATATAATTCAGTTTTTTTCTGATGGTTTACAAATTCCATCGTATAATGGGCACCGGAGGCACCGAAGCCCTCGATTTTCTGATGGCGCTTACCTGCGTCAATCTCACCTGCGGCATTCGGTTCGATGGGAATAACCTCGGCGGCAACGAACTCGGGGCCGTAAACGTTCGCATCGTCAACGTAGAAATTAACGCCCGGCTTAGGACCTTCGAAGTACACATCAAGCACCGACAACGTATCGGTTACATTAAGCGTGAATTCGCCTGAAAGCAGGACCCATTGGGAGTCCGGCACAGTAGCAGTGGCCACGTTATGATAGTTGGTGCCGCTGCCGTCCTGCTGCTCGACGGATAAAGAAACGGTATCGCTCGGCGCGTTATCAAGCCTTACCCAGCCGGATATTCTGTAAGTTTGGCCATCGGCCATTTTTTCGAAAACAGACTGCTTTACCCCCTGCCAACCAGCATCTCTGTCCGATGCTTTCACGCTGCCCGAGCCGCTGTGGACTACCGACGTAACAGGCTCAATCAGGCAATTTCGGCCGGCCCAGCCGTTTGTCCCATTCTCGAACCCGGGATTAACAAGAATATTTGTGTCACCGCAACAAGCAGACGCTAATGACAAAAATACAACCAAAAACAGCGTTCTGCCCAGACCTTTCAAAGACATATTAGTCCTCCTTTTGATTCATACTCATAATTCATTTGAGGGCAATATGATAACACATCAGCCGACACTCTGCAATATTATCCTGTATTTGCCGGCGCAAGGATATCAAATTGGTTTGGGGACTTCTAAGCTACAGATTTACGGGTATGCCGCGGGAAGCGAGGTGTTCCTTTATCTGTTTTATGGTGTAATTCTCAAAGTGAGTGATGGAGGCCATAAGCACTGCATCAGCGCCGCCGTCAACAATGGCATCGTAGAGGTGGTCAAGCTCGCCCGCTCCGCCGGATGCGATTACAGGGATATTGACGGCGTCGGATACGGCCTTGTTAAGCTCATTATCGTAGCCAGCTCTAGTGCCATCGGCGTCCATACTGGTCAGCAATATCTCGCCGGCGCCGAGCTTTTCGGCTTCGACAGCCCACTTGACGACGTCAAGCTCGGTAGGTTCTGAACCGGCTTTGACGGTAACCTGCCAATGTCCTTTTCTCTCTTTCGAGCGGCGGGCGTCGATGGCAAGGACAACACATTGATTACCGAAACGCCGGGCGGCTTCGGTGAGCAGTTTCGGATTTTGAACGGCAGCGGTGTTAACAGATACTTTTTCTGCGCCACTTCGGAGAAGCTCATCAATCTGCTCAACGGTCTGTATGCCGCCGCCCACGGTGAACGGAATGAAGACATTTTCGGCGACTTTTTCTACAAGCTCGACGATGGTTTTGCGGGAGCGAATGGTAGCGGTGATGTCGAGGAAAACCAGCTCATCTGCGCCTTCATCGCTGTATCTCGCACCGAGTTCAACAGGGTCGCCGGCGTCGCGGAGATTCAAGAAGTTGACGCCCTTTACCACACGGTTGTCTTTGACATCGAGACAGGGAATGATTCTTTTTGTCAGCATCGGGTCGATTTCCTCCGGCAGATTCTGGAAAAGTTTTCGAGCAGCTTAAGGCCGGCGTTGCCGCTCTTTTCGGGGTGAAACTGGGTGCCGTAGATATTGCCCTTCTGGACTGAAGCGGGCAAAGAAAAACCGTAGTCGGTATAGGCGATTTTGGCATCGGCGTCGTTAACATCGGCGTAGAAAGAGTGCGCGAAATAGAAATGCTTTTCTTCCGGCAGTCCTGCAAACAGATTCATATCTTTCGGAAGCTTTACGAGGTTCCAGCCCATATGAGGAATTACCTGGGTATCAGGTATAGGAACGACATTGCCTTTGATTAATCCGAGACCTTCGTGGGAACCGTATTCTGAGCTCTGGTCGAAAAGCATCTGGTAGCCAACACAAATACCGAGCAGGGGCTTGCCAGCCAAAGCAAGCTTTTTTATTAATTCAGCCAACACACCCAAGGCATTAACAGCATATCCGAAAGCTGCAACGCCGGGTAAGACCAAGCCCTCGGCGCTTTCGATATCAGCAGGATTGCAGCTTAACTCCGCCCCACAGCCGATATGGTGAAAGGCGTTGGCCACGCTTTTAACGTTTCCCACGTTGTAATCGATTATAATCAGCATAAACGGTATTAAACCGCAAAATCGTCAAAAAGTCAAACGCGAACAATTTATTGGTCTATCGAACGAAATTAATTTGAAGGGTGAAAGGGATTTTTCTACAATAACACGGAACAATGATAGATTAATTACCGTATATTTTTGCATTGGTATCAGGCCAGGGAGTTTTTTTGCCGATTAATTCAAAACAGCTTTCCATGATTTAAGGAAGTACGAATGTGCGGGATAGTAGCTTATTTAGGTAAAAAAAGTGCACAGCCGACCCTGATAGAGGGGCTGAAGCGTCTGGAATATCGTGGTTATGATTCGGCAGGCGTGGGACTGCTAAGCGACGGCAAAATAAAGATAAAAAAATGCAGCGGCAGAATCAACGCACTGGAAGAGATACTGGATAAGCCCGACAGCAGCGAGACACTTGGTATAGGCCATACACGGTGGGCCACACACGGCGCGCCGACAAGCTTAAACGCACATCCGCATTTAGACTATACCGGCAAAATCGCGGTGGTCCATAACGGCATTATCGAAAACTACGAAACACTAAAGACGTGGCTTAAAGATAAGGGAGCCGAATTTAAAAGCGAAACCGATACTGAAGTAATAGCCAACCTGATTGGATACTTCTATACCCAAAGCAAAGAGAAAGCAAAAAGCAACGGTCAAAACAGATTCGAATGGGCGGTCCAACACGCGCTTAGGGAATTGAGTGGGACATACGGGCTGGCGATTGTTTGCGGCGACTTCCCGGATATGCTCATCGGAGCTAAAAAAGGCAGTCCGCTGATTCTGGGGGTGGGCGAGAATGAATATATTCTAGCCTCGGACGCGGCAGCGATTGTTGAACATACGAAGCAGGCGATATACCCAGCCGATAACGAAATAGTAATAATAAGCTCAAAAGGATTCCGAACAAAAACGCTCGATAACGTAAGCGTTACAAAAGAGCTGCAGGAAATCGAATTTTCACTGGAGCAAATCGAGCTTAACGGTTTTCAACATCATATGCTCAAGGAGATTTTTGAGCAGCCAACGTCGCTGACTACGTGTATGGGCGGCCGAATAGACACCAAAGAGAATAAAATCAAACTCGGCGGTATAGCCGGCTATCTGCGCGAGCTGACCCGCACCAAACGGCTAATCCTGACGGCCTGCGGGACGGCATTTCATGCGGCTCTGGTCGGTGAGTTCTTATTCGAGCACTTATCGCGAATTCCCACAGAGACTGTATACGCCAGTGAATTCAGATACCGCAATCCGATTATAGAAGATGGAACGGTGGTTATAGCAATAAGCCAATCGGGAGAAACAGCCGATACCCTCGCCGCGATAGAAGAAGCAAAAGAGCGCGGGGCGGCGGTGCTAGGTATAGTCAACGTCGTCGGTTCGTCGATTGCGAGGGCAACCGACTCGGGAATATATCTGCACGTCGGCCCGGAGATTGGGGTTGCCAGTACAAAAGCGTTCACCGCACAGGTAGCAGTGCTGACGATGCTGGCGATTGAACTCGGCAGAAGAAAACTCATTAGCAGCAGCAAAGTGGGAACATATATAGAAGAGCTTTCCCGGATACCGGAGAAGATAAGCAGTATATTGGAACAATCCGAAAAGATAAAAGAAATCGCCTCGGCAAATATCAAAAAAGACAACTGGCTCTTCCTGGGCCGGGGCTTTAATTACCCGGTCGCTATCGAAGGGGCTTTGAAGCTGAAAGAAATAAGCTATATACACGCAGAAGGGCTGCCTGCCGCAGAGATGAAACACGGGCCGATTGCTTTAATCGCCGACGGTATGCCCGCAGTTTTCATAGCGACAGCCGGGCCGCAATACGACAAAATTTTAGGAAACATCGAAGAAGTCAGGGCCCGCGGCGGGAAAATTATTGTCGTCGCAACCGAGGGTGACGAGAACATCAAGCAACACGCCGACCATTTAATCGCCATCCCCGATGCACCGGAACTGCTGCAACCTATGCTGACGGTCATTCCGCTACAACTTCTGGCATATCACGCTGCAGTTCTGCGCGGGCACGATGTCGATAAACCCAGAAATCTCGCAAAAAGCGTTACGGTTGAGTAGCACTTAATAATCTAAATCTGCGACAACTTTGAATGTTCTTTTCAAAATATTATTCAACTGGATTTCTTTTATACTAAGAGGAAGGAACAGGTAAATGACATTACTTAAAGGACGCAGGATTAGATTTTCTTTAAGACCTTTTTGAAAGATTTGCTGTCCGATTCTCTCTTTAACAGAAAACGGCTGTTTCGTCTTTTTGTTTTTAACCAGCTCAAGAGCTCCTACCATACCAATATATCTTACATCGCCGACAAAAGGCAACGGCCTGAATTTTTCCATACCGTTATGAAATGCAGGAATAAGTGTGTCTAATTTCCGCAATGTTTTTTCCTGCTCGAAGATTTCAAGGGTTGCCAGAGCAGCAACACAGCCGACAGGATTTGCGGTATAGGTATGGCCGTGATAGAAAGTTTTGAATTTCTCATAATCATCATAGAAGGCATTATAGATTTTGTTAGTTGTCAAGGTTGCGGCGAGGGGAAGCGTTCCAGAAGTGATGCCTTTAGCGAGACAAATAAAATCCGACTCGACGGATGCATGCTGGCAGGCAAACATTTTTCCTGTCCGGCCGAAGCCGGTGGCGACTTCATCGAGGATTAAGTGAATATTATACTTTTCGGCAAGGGCGGCGGCCTGTTTTAGATACTCAACCGGATAAACAATCATCCCTCCCGCCGCCAACAGGAGGGGCTCCAAAACAAGAGCAGCTATTCTGTCTTTGTGCTTTTTTAAGGTGTTTTCCAGATGCTTTATGCAGTCGATATTGCAAGAAGCTCTTTGTTTGCCGAGAGGACAGCGGTAACAATAAGGTGTTGGGACTTTAAAGGAATCGAAACGTAAGGAATCAAACGCCCTGCTGAATACGGTATTCCCGCCAATGCTCATCGCACCGATAGTATCACCGTGATAAGCGAGGTCGAGAGAAAGAAATTTTGTTTTGGATTTTCGGCCGACATTGCGCCAGTATTGAAAGGACATCTTAAGGGCGGTTTCAACGGCGGTTGAGCCGTTGTCAGAGAAAAAGACTTTGGTTAGGTTTTTAGGGGTAACGGAAACAAGTTTTTCAGCCAGGAGGACCGCCGGCTTATGAGTAAAGCCGGCAAGTAAAGTGTGATCGAGAGAATTTAGCTGTTTTTTTATCGCGGCTTTTATTCTGGGATGGTT
>CAYXUW010000073.1:0-12048 GCA_964468375.1 uncultured Pirellulales bacterium
CAACAGAGCTTCATAAGTATTATAAAGGCAAGATAGCGGTAACGCCTAAATGCCGTGTGAGAGACCTGCATGATTTTGACATATGGTATACGCCGGGGGTCGCGTCGCCGTGCAGAGATATTGTCAGCAAGCCGGAAATGGTTTACGAATTGACCAGCAAATGGAACAGTGTTGCCGTTATCAGCGACGGGACGCGGGTGCTGGGGCTCGGCGATATAGGGCCGCAGGCGGCTCTTCCGGTGATGGAAGGCAAGGCACTGATATATAAGTATCTCGGCGGGGTCGATGCGTATCCGATATGCCTTGATACTAAAGACGCTGATAAGTTTATAGAGGCGGTTTTGTTATTGCATCCTTCTTTCGGGGGGGTGAATCTCGAAGATATAGCACAGCCGAAGTGTTTTTACATACTCGACAGGTTGAGGAAGGAAAGCCCGATACCGGTATGGCACGACGACCAGCAGGGGACGGCAACGGTTACGCTTGCCGGTCTTATCAATGCTTTGAAGGTGGTCGGCAAGAAAATCGAAGATGTGAAAATAGTTTTTATGGGGGCGGGTGCGTCGAATATAAGGATTTCAGACCTTATCTTTCAGTTCGGGGCTGATGCAAAAAGGTGCATTATGTATGACAGCAAGGGAGCTCTTTGTAAAAGCCGGACTGACGTAATGGATGAACCGTCTTTGAAGGAGAAAGCGAATATCTGCCGGATTACCAATGAAGCTGGTTTTGATGGGCCGGTTGCTGAAGCGCTGCAGGGGGCGGATGTTTTGATTTCTCTTTCAAGGCCGGGGCCTGGGATTGTTCAAAAGGAATGGCTCTCGAGGATGGCGAAGGATTCTATTGTTTTCGTTTGTGCGAATCCGGTTCCCGAGATATGGCCGTGGGAAGCAAAAGAGGCTGGCGCGAGGATAGTTGCGACGGGGCGCAGCGATTTTCCGAACCAGGTTAATAACTCACTCGGTTTTCCAGGTATTTTCAGGGGAGCTCTTGATGTAAGAGCCAAGACAATAACTGATGAAATGTGTATTGAAGCGGCGAGAGAATTAGCAAAGACCGCTGAAGATAAGGGATTAAGCGAGGATTACATAATTCCGTCTATGGATGAATGGGAGGTGTTTCCTCGTGAGGCGGCTGCGGTCGGGGTTATGGCAATCGAGCAGGGGATAGCGCAGAAAACTGTAGCACGGGAAGAATTATATAAACAAGCTGAAGCAATCATAAAGAAGGCAAGAGAGCAAACCCGTCTGTTGATGGCAGAGGGGTTCATAGCAGAGCCGGAAAAATGATTTTAACGAATTTCCAATAAGGGCTGCTTATTGAATTATGGCCAATAATGTTGTATTGTGAACAGCTTTAGAATTAAGACAGCGTTTTTGAATCGCAGGAGCTCAAATGGAGCTTATAAAGAAAATTAAGCAGGCGGAAGCAGAGGCACAAGAGATTGTCAGAAATGCCAAAGCGGAAGCGGCCAAACAAGCCGAGGAGGGGCAGGATAGCCGTAGCCAGCTTTTAGCTGAAGCCGAACAAAAAAGGAAAAAAGCTGTCGAAGCTGCTATTGCCGAGGCAAAGTCGCAAGGCCTTGAGGAAGCTGAGAAGCTCAAAGCCGGAGCTGAGAAGGACCGGCAGAAGTTGCGCAGTGAGGTGTCTGATAAAATAGCTTCTGCAGCGACAAAGGTGATGGACTACTTGAGAGGGTAATTATGGCCGTTGCGCAAATGGTGAAAGTTATAATTGTCAGCCATCGCACTCAGGTTTCGGAGCTTCTGGAAGCGTTGCAGCAAGAGGGTATTTGTCACATATTGAACGCTCAGGAGGCGATGGTCAGCAGAGATATGCCTGAGCTTGTCGCCGGGGGTGAAAAACCCAGGGATATTCAGCGGCGTTTGGATGGGCTGGGTAGAAGCGCAGCATTTCTGAGAAACTACGCCGAATCTTTAAAAGGCCTTGGTAGTATTCTTGCGCCTCGAAGAGTTGTTGACGAGCAAGCATACAATGAGGTTGTCTCGAGCAAGGAAATTCTTGAAATCGTCGAGCAGTGCCGTGAGTGCGAGACAAGAATAGAAAAGCTGAGAAACGAACGTGAGAATATCCTCGGCACTTTGGAGCAGCTACGACCGTGGGCTTTGCTTGAGACGCCCGTTGAGGAGATTGGACGATTTCAGCAGACAACGGCTTTGACGGGTTTGATACCTGTGGAACATTTTGAGGAACTGAGCCAGCAGTTAGATGAGCTTGGCGCAGCGGTTGAAGTTGTAGGCACATCAGGTGGCAAGCAAGCTTGTGTTGTTGCCTGTCTGAATCGGAATTTCAGTGAATTGCAAAAACTGCTGCGGTCGGCTGATTTTGAAATTGTCGGCTTCGAAGGTATGGCCGGAACTACTGCAGAGTTGTTAGAAAAGAACAGTGAAAAATTAGACGAGGCGGAGAACCAGCTGCAGGCCGAGCATAAAAAGGGTGTATCATTGAGCAAAAATCTGCTCAAGCTTGAAATTCTCTACGACCATTATGCTAACCTGTTGAACAGAGAAGAGACGATGACCGATGCGCCGGCGACGGAGCGGACAGTTTTGCTGGAAGGGTGGGTCAAAAAAGATAACTTTGAACGGCTTGAAGAAACGGTTTCGAGATTCGAAGCTTCGAGTTTGCACAGAATCGAGCCGGCCGAGGGCGAAGAAATTCCGGTTGATATAGAGAATAAAAATGTGATAAAGCCGTTTGAAGTAATAACACGTCTTTACGGTATGCCGCGGTACTTCGAAGTTGACCCGACGGTCTTTTTAGCGCCGTTTTTCGCTATCTTTTTCGGTTTGTGCCTTACAGATGCTGGCTATGGAATTGTTATTCTCGCTATTTCAATCTATTTCATAAGAAAGATGCAGGGCGATAAAAAGCTGATGTGGATGCTCGCAATCTGTTCAGTTGCGACGGTAACTGCGGGAGCTTTAATGGGCGGCTGGTTCGGTGACGCTGTTCAGAAGTTCATACCATCGCTGGAGCCGCTCAGGCAAAAGGTGATGTGGTTTGACCCTATGAAGTATCCGCTTAGGTTTTTTGTTCTTTCGCTTATCCTCGGATATATTCAGATTATGGCCGGATTGTTGATTGCATTTTTGCATGACTTAAAAAGAAAACTTTATGTGACCGCAGTTTGCGACAAACTCAGTTGGCTGGTGATGTTAAATTCCATCGTTGTTTTTGTATTAGCCAGGACAGGCAAGCTGCCCAGCCAGTCAGGACCTCCGTTCGGATATGCAGCGTTGTTTTCGGCGGCTGTCATCTTCTTATTAAGTCATCGGGAGGGTGGCTGGCCGGCGAGGTTGGGGATGGGATTTTATAATTTGTTCAGCGCGATATTTTATATAGGTGATGTTTTAAGCTATTTGAGACTTATGGCGCTGGGTCTGGTAACTGCTGGGCTGGCTATGGCGGTGAATCAAATCGCCGAGCTTGCTTATAAATTACCCATCGTTGGCTTTGTAGCTGCGCTGTTAATTCTTGTCTTCGGGCATTTGTTTAATATTGGTATAAACGCGCTGGGTGCTTTTGTGCACACGCTTAGACTGCAATACGCAGAATTTTTCCCCAAGTTTTTTACCGGCGGCGGGTTGTCGTTTAAGCCGCTCGAGAAAAGCTATAAACATATATACATCAAAAAAACTTAGTGTTCTAAAAACGGAAAGGAAGGTTAAATATGGATTACGGAATGGCGATTGCTTTGGCTGGTGCCGGATTGGCGGTTTTTATAGCCGGCATCGGTTCTTCAATTGGCATCGGCATAGCGGCGAGGAGTGCAACCGGCGTTCTTAGTGAGAAAACGGAGCTGTATGGCCAGATGTTTATAATGGTTGTATTGCCGGGTACACAGGGATTATACGGCTTTTTGGGGGCGTTTTTTGCGATGCTGAAAATGAATTTTTTCGGTGCAGGAACGATGACTATAACACCTCAACTCGGCTGGCAGATATTCGCCGCTTGTCTACCCGTTGCAATAGCGGGTCTTGTAAGCGGAATACATCAGGGCAAGGTTTGTGCAGGCGGTATTCTGATGACTGCTAAAAAACCGGAGATGGCGTTCAAGGCCGGCGTCATTTATGCCGTTTTGGTTGAGCTTTATGCGATGCTCGGTCTGGTTGCTACTATATTTATTATCTTTCTGGGAATAGATTGGCCGCAGGTTACAGTTGCCGGTGTTTAATTTTATTGATGGAATTCGATTATGGAAGCACAGCAGGTAATAGAAAAGATATTAGCTGATGCGAAAGCCGAAGCGGAGAAGATAAAAAAGCAGGCCGAGGAAGCCCAGATCGAGGAGCAGGCAAAGCTCGATGAGCAGCTTAAAGAATATAAAGAGCAGACGGAGATTCTTGCTAAAAAGGCCGTGGAAGATGAAAGGTCGCATATTCTGGCAGATGCAAGGATGGAGATTTCAAAGCAGCTTCTGTCTGAGAAAAGAAAAATTCTCGATGAGGTCTTTGAGCAGGCACGACGGCAGCTGGAGAATCTTTCGGACGAGCCGTATCTTAAGCTGATGACTAAGTTGATGCGCGATGCGGTCGAAACCGGCGACGAGGAGGTCATCATCGACGAAAAGGAAAAGCAAATCGACCAGAGGTTTATAGACAGTATTAAGAAACAGATTGGTTCTGACCGAAAAGGCGAACTAAAATTGTCAGGGGACAGGGCCAATCTCGGAAAGGGCTTTATATTAAAGCGAGGTAATGTAAAAAACAACGTATCAGTTGAAGTGCTGCTGGCTCAGGCGCGCGAGGAGCTGGAAATCGAGTTGGCTAAGGAATTATTCGGAAACTAATCGGTAAATGGTTAAAGTTGCAGAACAAGCTGTCTTGGATTTTTACACGTATCCGCCTATCGGTGGTGATGACTGGCGATACGCGTTTCAGACGGCCAAGGTGCGGGTGCTTGAGACGCAGATGCTCAGCGAAGCTGTCTTGATGGATATGGTCAATGCGGGGAGTTTCGAGTCGGCTGCGGATTTACTGTCCGGCGGCGAGTATGCCCTGCCGCACGGCAGTAAAGATTTTGCAGAGGTCGAGAATATTCTTCAGAGTAGAAGATCGGCAGTGAGAGAATTATTTGCGGAATTGATGATTGATAAACCGATTGTGGAGCTTTTCAAAACGCGTGATGATTTCGCAAACCTGCGGCTAGCTCTGCGGCGAATATTAACAGAGAAACCGTTGGGTGAGGATTACAGCGAAGAAGGAAATGTTTCGCCTGAGATTTTCGCGCAGGTTTTTGAGGAAGAAAACTACGACCTGCTTCCTGATTATATGGCTGAGGCGGCGGAGCAGGCGATTCTGGCTTACTACCAAAAGAAAGATATACGCCAGATTGATTATGTAATCGACCGGTTTCAGGCGGGATATAATTTGAAAAGAGCGCGCCAGCTGAATAGTTTGTTTCTAATCGGGCTTTTTAGAATACAGATTGATTTAACGAACATACGCACGATGCTACGACTGAAGTTTACCGAGTCGGAACAGCGTAATGTTTTTCTGGAAGGCGGCTTCATCGAGCTAGGGCGATTGGAAAAGGCGCAGGATGCCGATTACGAGTCGCAGGGGCAATTGTTTTTTGTGCTGCCTTACCAGCAAGTAGTCGATAGGGGCGCCGGTTACTTGGCGTCGGATAAGTCTTTTTTGAAGATTGAGCAGCAGTGTGAGGAGTTCTTAACCGGGTTTCTGAAAACGACGGCTCAAATTACTGCCGGGTCTCAGCCGGTTATTGCCTACCTGTTGATGAAGGAGAGCGAAATCCGCAAAGTTCGGTTGATATTAACAGCCAAAAAGAACTCGCTTGATACAAAGCTTATTTCAGACCGTGTTTCATAATATATATAGGTAACGAATTATGGAAGGTAAAGTAGCAGTTTTGGGTGATGCAGATTTTGTGCTGCCGTTCTCGGTGCTTGGAGTGGATACATATTCTTCTGCTAAGTGGTCCGATCAAAAGCTTGAAATCGTAAATAAGATAATCAGTGATAAATATGCTCTTATTATAGTTGCCGAAAATATAGCACCTATGGTTGAGGAGGCCTTTTCAGGTTATCAGGGTGCCCCGACGCCCTGTATTGTGGTTGTTCCGTTTACTGCCGAACCGACGGGTGCTGCAACAAAAACCTTGGGTGAAGCTCTTAAGATGGCCACAGGTGTGAATATTTTACAGAATGATTAGGAGAAAATTTTAGCGATGGCTGAAGGAAAAACCGGCAAGATAGTTAAGGTTGCAGGTCCTGTTGTTGTTGCCGAGGGTATGATGGGAGCCCGCATGTATGATGTTGTTCGTGTCGGAAATTTGTCTCTCATCGGCGAAATCGTAGAATTAAAAGGTGACCTCGCTTCAATACAGGTATATGAAGAAACCACAGGCATAGGGCCGGGTGAGCCCGTAGTTGATACAGAGGCGCCATTATCAGTCGAGTTGGGGCCGGGTCTAATCGAGAGTATTTACGATGGAATTCAAAGACCTCTGGAGGCACTTGTGGAAGCCGAGGGTGAGTTTATGAGCAGAGGCAGCGCAATGCCGGGCCTGAACAGGGAAAAGAAATGGCACTTCAAACCAACTGTAAAGAGTGATGAAAACGTCGAGCCGGGTGATGTTATTGGTGAAGTTCAGGAGACCTCACAATTTGTGCATAAGGTTATGGTGCCTCCCGGAGTAAAGGGGACTATTCAGAAAATATCCGAAGGCGATTACACGGTCGAGGATGTAATCGCTGTTTGCACCGGCGATGACGGCGCTAAGACCGAATTGAAACTGATGCAGAAGTGTCCCGTTAGAGGTGCAAGAAGGGTAGTAAAGCGTTTTGCACCGGAGAAAGTCCTTGTTACCGGCCAAAGGGTCATTGATACTTTTTTCCCCGTGGCCAAGGGCGGGACTGCTTGTGTACCGGGGCCTTTCGGGACAGGAAAAACAGTTGTTCAGCATCAATTGGCGAAATGGGTTGATGCAGATATTGTTGTTTACGTCGGTTGTGGTGAACGCGGCAATGAAATGACCGATGTGCTTACAGAGTTCCCGGAGCTGAAGGACCCCCGCTCCGGTGAGCCGTTGATGAAGCGCTCGGTGCTGATTGCGAATACATCTAATATGCCTGTGGCCGCAAGAGAAGCCTCGGTTTATACGGGTATTACCATAGCAGAGTATTTCCGGGATATGGGTTATACCGTGGCACTGATGGCCGACAGCACCAGCCGATGGGCGGAGGCGATGCGGGAGATATCGACACGGCTTGAAGAGATGCCGGCCGAAGAGGGTTATCCTGCTTATCTGGCGGCGCGGATTGCTGCATTTTACGAAAGGGCCGGCCGGGTCAAATGCCTAGGCAGGCCCGAGCGCGAAGGGGCTTTATCGGTTATCGGTGCAGTAAGTCCGCCCGGAGGCGATTTGTCGGATTCGGTCGTTCAGGCGACGCTGCACGTAGTGAAAGTCTTTTGGTCGCTTGTTGGAAGACTTGCTTACCAGAGACACTTTCCAGCCATCGATTGGCTGACAAGTTATTCATTTTATAAACAATACCTGAAAGGGTGTTTCGAAGACAAGGATAAGGGGCTGGAAATGGAAGATATGACGGCGAAGGCGATGAGCTTGCTCGAGCAGGAGTCTGAGCTTCGCGAAATTGTTCGCCTTGTCGGCGCCGAGGCCCTGTCGCCTCAGGAACGGCTGGCCCTTGAGACGGCAAAGTCGCTGCGCGAGGACTTTCTCCATCAGAATGCTTTTCATGAGGTTGATACGTATTCGCCAATGGCCAAACAATATGAGATGTTAAAAACTATCCTTCATTTCCATGAGCAGTCAATGGCTGCTATTGAAGCGGGAATTGAGACTGATGGAATATTCAAATTAGCTGTTCGGGAAGATATCGCGAGAGCGAAATATATAGCCGGGGATAGTAAAAAGCGCACCGTCGGCGAGGAATCGAAAGATAAACCGGTTGAACAATCAGGAGGATTTGAGGAGATTGCGAAGATAAGAGAAAAAATAGACCAGCAGATGAATAAACTGAAGTCGGGGGGCGGTGAAGACCAAGATAAGAATACTGAAGAAGCGGCGGAGAACGAGGATGATGAGCAAAAAGACGCTGGGAAAGGTAAAAAAGACGAACAGGACAGTGGAGAATAAGATGTTTGGAATAAAGGAATATCGAACTGTGGCGAACATTTCTGGGCCATTGATGCTGGTTGAGAAGGTTGATGGTGCCAAGTTCGGGCATATAGTCGACATCGAATTAGGTGACGGTTCAATACGGCACGGGCAGATTTTGCAGGTGGAAAAAGATAAAGTTCTCGTACAGGTTTTCGAGGGGACGCATGGCGTCGATGTTGACAAGAGCGCAGTTCGTTTTTTAGCCAGGCCGCTAGAATTGGCTGTTTCAGCCGACATTTTGGGGAGAGTTTTCAGCGGTCTCGGGGAACCGAAAGACGATGGCCCTGCAATCATCCCTGAAAAGCGGCTCGATATCAACGGTAGGCCTATTAATCCTGATGCAAGGGACTATCCCAACGAATTTATCCAGACCGGCATATCGACAATTGATGGGCTTAACCCCATCGTTAGGGGCCAGAAGCTGCCTGTTTTTTCAGGGACAGGACTGCCGCACGACCAGATAACCGCTCAGTTGGCCCGTCAGGCAACAGTCCTCGGCGAAGGTGAAGAATTCGCCGTTGTTTTTGCCGCGATGGGAATCACTTTCGAGTCCGCCCAGTTTTTCATTGACGACCTGCGCGAAACCGGTGCTATCGAACGTGCGATTATGTTTGTCAATCTTGCAAATGACCCTGCAATCGAGAGAATAGCGACGCCCAGGTTCGCACTTACGGCGGCAGAATATCTCGCCTTTGAGCTGGATATGCACGTTTTGGTTATCTTAAATGATATGACTAATTATTGCGAGGCCCTGCGAGAAATCAGCGCTGCCAGAAAAGAGGTTCCCGGCAGGCGCGGTTACCCCGGGTACCTTTATACCGACCTGGCAACCGTTTATGAAAGGGCTGGGCGAATAAAGGGCAAAAAGGGCTCCATCACACTTGTGCCGGTTCTGACTATGCCCGAGGACGACAAGACCCATCCCGTTCCCGACCTTACCGGCTATATTACCGAGGGGCAGATTATTTTGTCTCGCCCGCTGCACAGAAAGTCTGTGTCGCCGCCGGTCGATGTTTTGCCTTCTCTTTCACGACTTAAAGACAAGGGCATCGGCGAGGGGAAAACTCGCGAGGACCATGCCGACCTGTACAATCAGCTTTACGCTGCTTATTCGCGGGGCAAGGAAGTTCAGGAGCTTGCGACCATTATGGGCGAGGCCGCTTTATCTGAAGAAGACAAAAAATATGTGGACTTCGCAGACAGATTCGAGGCCCGTTATGTTTCGCAGGATTATTATGAAAACCGCCCGGTCGAAGAGACTCTTGACCTCGGTTGGGAGCTGTTGAGTATGTTTGAGAACGCCGAGCTGAAGCGAATCGATGTTAAACTTATTGATAAGTATATGCCGCGGTTTAGGAAAGAAAAGGAAAGCAAGTAGATGTTGGCATCTGTTAACGCAACGCGAATGGAGCTTTTACATCTTCGAAAACGGGTGGCTTTGGCCGCTCGCGGGCATCGTTTGCTGAGCGAAAAGCGAGATGAGCTTTCCCGTCAGTTGAACCATATTGCCAAGGGTATTAAATCCCTGCGTCAAAAGGTCGAGCAAGGGCTTTTGGAAACATGCCGACGTTTTATGTTGGCCCGGTCATCGATGGAGCCGGAAGATGTAAAAGCCGCACTTGAAGTTCCCACGAAGAAATTTACGCTGGCTGTCGAATTTGCTCATATTATGAACGTAAAAGTCCCGCATTTATCCAAGGAAATGGGCGGTGAGATTATTTGTTACGGCTATGCAACAACATCCGGGGAAATGGATGCTGCGTTGCTTGCCCTGGAGCATGTTTTCGATGACTTGATTGAACTCGCTGAAAGAGAGAAGCAGGCCCGTCTTCTTGCTGCTGAATTGCGAATGACCCGCCGAAGGGTCAATGTCTTGGAGCACGTTGTTATTCCCGAGCTGCACGAAACCATCAGGTTTATTTTCGACAAACTTGCCGAGGCCGAACGCGATAACACATCCCGCCTGATGAAAATCACAGATATCATCAGAGCTTAATTTGTGCCTTTTCAGACGAGCTGAGTTCTTGAGTTTTAAAAACAGCCGGGGCCTATGCCAAGCGGCATAGGCCCCGAATTTGGTGCTGAATCAATGTATCACGATGCTGATTACGGCCAGTATTCCTCCTTAAGCCACTGATCTGCAATAAAAGCGAAGTCCCTGAAGTTAATTACCCTCTGGCCTTCCGGCTCCTGCTTATACAACTCAGCGGCTGACGGAACCGGAACTGTCAGCACACCGTCGTCAGGCGTGGGGTCAGCCAGATAGGCTATCTCATTGGGCTCCAGTGCACGATCGTAGATGCGGACTTCGTCCATCCACCCCCACCAGTTTTCGGGGCACTCGGGCCAGGAGTTATAGTCCCCCACATTGCCTATTGACAGAAAGATCTCGTTGTCGTTCCCGTCGTCATAATGAAAATCATTCGCTTCCGCTATCATGTTTCCGTTGAGATATATCCTGCTAAGGGGGTCATCACAAGGGTCGTCCGCAGGATGCGGATACGTTACGGCAAAGTGTATCCATTCGCCTACAAATGGAAGGAATCTGGACGGTGTATATGTAGTACCAGTACGAGCAGCAATAAATGCCGAAGCACCGGTTTCAGTAAGCCCCGTGTACCATATCACGGTATCTACAGAATAACCGCCTCGCTTACCCATAATACCTAGGGCCTTGATAGAAAGGCCGGGATCTTCGCGTTGTCCTAACGACTTTAACCAGACAGACAGAGTCATTGGTTTTGCATCTGGACCGATTCCAAGAGCCGCCTGGCCGTAGGTTCCGCACTGGATCCTGCAGCCGGCTTCGCCGTTAAAAAACACGCTGTAGGAGCCGCATCCTTCTACCGGCGCGTGGTCTGTCGACCATTCGGCCGTGTTCCTCGGTGGATCCATGGCAGGATTGTAGGAATTTCCGCTCCAGAGACAAGGATCGTTCAGCCTGCCGGCAGGATCAGGATATATCATGTTGCCGTCGCCCTCCTCAAGCGGATAATACAAAAGAAGATTGACATCGTTCGGGTTCTTCGTAAGAGTGACTTGATCTCTCATAAGCCAGTCGCTTGTAATTATCTCAAGCTCCGCATCGTCTACCATGCAATCCTCGTTGCTGATTGGAGCAAAATCCGCCAATGCAAACGCACCTGAACGTTCTGCGAGAACGCATCTGGTCGCATAAAGCCGGATATCGTCGAAGTATACTACACCATCGGCGGGAGCGCCTTCGGCGAAGCCGATACCGACGTACGAAATGTTGCCCAAGTCTACATCGCAAACGTCAAGGAACTCTTGCATAGAAATGTTCCATTCCTGCCATTCCTCTTCTTCCTTAATATCGTTCATATCGCCGATATAATCCACTTTTGCGGTGTTCGTGCCGTCGCTTAGTATTGCATACATCTGCTCGGTAACGGGGTTTTCGGCGACACCATGGAACATTATCGACAATGCTTGAACGTTCATACTGGCGAAGTCCGTATCGATTCCTAAGTCAGCTAATTCCACCCAGGCCTCGGAATAGTGCGGCGGGTAAGTGGCGTTCTCGAATTGATACTTCATCGATTTCTCATCAAGAGCGGGGTTCGTAGGTGCCAGTCCGGTATAAACTTCTGAGGATGTGCCGTTGCACGCATAATCGCACCATGTATTATATATTGGATTCCCGCCGGGATCATACGCTTCAAAATCATCCACAAGATGATTGTTTACTGTCGTAAAGCTCCAGAGATCACCTGTGACCGGGCCCGGCAGCTCGTCGACGCGCCAGTAATAAGTCTGGTCCATCGCAAGGAAGCTGGACGGTGTGTAACTCGCAGCGGTTGGGCTGCCTACTAACGACAGAGAACAGGGGTCGGTACCCATATATACTTCGTGCTTGGT
>CAYXUW010000074.1:0-12036 GCA_964468375.1 uncultured Pirellulales bacterium
AACAACGGTTTTTTCTCTATCGGGTCAGGATTAGCTGAGCACACCTTGTCATAATTTAGCGAATACAATACGCCTTCTATATTCTTACGAACGTAACATCTGCCAAGCTTGCCGTCAGCAATAACGCACCGATGGTTACACAGCTTACACCGAACCTTTTTATCACTGTCCGGTTCCCATAATACTGCCCGCCTCAGATTTTCGCCTCGTGATTCCATGCCTGATTTTCCCCTAAATTGAACCGGTTCTCTGCAAAATATACACAATGAGTCGAATAAAATCAATGTTGCGGGCAATTTAAGCCGATTTGACTCTGTATAACAGTATAGGAGACTTTTTATGAGCAAATTAGCTAAATCCATTAGGAATTTCATCATCAGAGATATAATTTATATATTAGGCGGTACCGCCGTCATACTTAGCTTCTTGCACGTTTGGGGCAAAATAGATGTCTCCAAGAAAACCATTGATATTACCGTTATACCGAAATCAGCCAATATCATATTCTACGTTATAGGAATCGGACTGGCATATGCGGTCGGCTATTGTCTTCAGGAAGTCTTCTCTCTGTTGCACATCGTAAAAACTGCAAATTACCTTAAACCCCGGTTCCCCCTAAGATGGCTATACAGATGCCTCTATGGCGAAAAGTGGACAGCCATCTTCCCGGACATCCCAAAAGGACGAAGAAGACGATGGGAAGTAACTAAAAGATTGAGACAGGCAAATATTATAATCAATGAAAAAGCATCTCAAGATGACAAAACACATCTTGAATGGACGGCATCTTTTATTATGGTCTGCACCACACTTGGCCCCTGTGTACTGGTCTCAGGATTGTTACTGCTCTGGAAATGTTTACCCGCTTTTCTTAAAAATAATCCGGAAATCGTCAAAACTCTCGGAGAATACGTTGGAAATTCTTTAGAACTCGCCTTCTTGGCAATTGCAGCCATCATAATGCTGCTTATCCTCACAAAACTCTCTGTGCTTCTAATACCGTTCGCTTTTATAGCAATAATTGTCTTCTCCAAAAATCTCACTTTTGATATGGCTCTTGCCGTAAGCGTCATATTAGTCAGTGCAGCTTTGATAGTATTGGGCTGGCTAAAGGTGCTTGAGCGAATGAAAAACACCGAAGTGCTTTATAACAAACTTCAGGAACACAACCCGTAACTCTCCGCTACAATCTTTATAGGATGCACCACAGTCGCCTCGCTTATATGCTCTATCTGCATTTTACATGCGCTGCATTCGGTTAATACATATCTGCTGGTGCATGATTCCAATGCCTTTTTTAATCTCGAAGCGATACGGGATGAAAGCTCATAGTTCTTCTTCTGCATACCGAATGTCCCAGCAATCCCGCAGCAGCCAGCATTGAGCTCGGTTATCATAACAGAACAAAGTCTTCTCAGAAGCTCGACACCTGCCTTTCCGCCGCCAATCGCATACAAATGACAGGGCTGATGATAAACAAAACCGCGTGATACTGGATTCTTAACGGGCTTTAGCTTATTTTGCTCAAATAAATCCAAAAGATAACCCATCAACTCATACGTATTCTCCGAAACAAGCTGCGCATCTTCCCCGGCAACATAATGCCTCAATTCCTGCTTCAGACACAAGGTGGCACTCGGTTCTGAGCACACTATCTTATATCCATCTCTGACCGCTTTAATCAAATGCTTTACACTGTAAGATAAATCCTTGCGCGCCAGTTTCACATCACCATATACAATCGCCGGCAGTGGCGCAGGCCGCTGCTTCGGCAAAATAACCTCGATACCGTTATGCTGTAAAACTTCCAGAACCGCAAAACCTAATTCGTGGTCATTGTAATTCGCATACGTATCTACAAAATACACAATCCTATCAACCGGCGGCTCTATCTTCGCACAGGCCTTTAGATATTTTTGTCCTGCTTTCAAAAATGACCTGCCCCCAAATGAAGGCATATTCCTTCGCCGGTCTATACCTGAAAATCTCTCTAAAAACCACTTGAAAATTGACAGCCACATAAAGAAATCTGAAACCGGTGAAAAAATATTGCCTAACATACTGAGATACCGATTGTGACTCAGCGCAAGTTCCGCATGCCTTAACCCCCGCCGCTTCACATATTCTGCTCTCGCCGTTGCCATCAGCTTGGAAATATCAACCCCCGCCGGACACTCCCGCGAGCACGCCTTGCAGTTAACACACAAATCCAAAAATTTCCTGAACTCCGGCGATTCGAAATCTTTTTTCTCCAACTGCCCCGTCGCCCATAATCGAAGTATATTCGCCTTCGCCCGAGAACTGCCTAACTCTTCACCCACCTCCCGGAACACGGGGCACATCCGCAAATCAGATTCCCTGCTCAAACAAATCCCGCACCCGCTACACCGTTCAATTTCCGAGCGAAGTTCATCCTCTTCAAAATACAAATCTGTTTTGAGCCGCCTCGGTATCCAGTTATGTCCAGCCCGCAAATTCTTAATCATAATATCAGCATCGTCGCTGATGATTTTACCGGGATTCATCACTCCATTGGGGTCGAATATATTCTTAACCACCCGAAGCAGTTCATAAAACTCATCGCCGTATTGTCTACATAAAAAGGCGGCCCTTACCAGCCCGCTCGCGTGCTCGCCGCTTATTGACCCACCAAGCGACCAAGCAAGCTCGAAAACATCGTTCGCAATCGAGCGCATTTTCTCCACCTCTGCTAGATTACCCAAATCCAGGTATGGACGGATATGAAGCTCACCGTCGCCGGCATGACCATAAAAGGACATCGTAATATCATAACGCCTGCCGACTTCCTGCAGACCTGAAATATACTCCGCCAACCGTTTGTTTCCTACCGAAACATCTTCAATAAACGGAATCGGATGCTTTCTCCCTTTTTTTCTCTCGAGCAGCGCCGCAGCATCTTTGCGCGACTTCCATAATCTCTTCTGCTGCTCCTGCCCTAAAATAGTCTTACGCCTGCACGCCAATACCTCAACTTTCGAATCGGCAGCTTCTATTTTCTCTTTCACCTGCTCATCCGTATCGCCGATATGCTCAACCAAAAGAACAGCAGTCCTATCAGCGGGCAAAACATCCCTGTATTCAGGCCGTGCCTCAATCACCATATCAATCAAAGTCCTGTCCATCAACTCACACGCCGATGCCCCGCTGGCGACAATAATCGGCACAGCCGTTGCCATCTTTTCGAAAGAATCAAATTCAAGCTGCAACAGCCCCTTCGCCTTCGGCACCGCAACTGCTCGAAGCTTGATTTTCGTAAAAACACACAACGTCCCCTCTGACCCTGCCAGCAACCGAGCCAAATCTATCCTACCATTATGACAAGCTCCAGCTATCGAATAGCCGCTGCGATTCCTGTCTGTTTTAGGCAGTGCTTTCTCTATTACCGCTTCCTTGCCTGAAAGAACCGATTCGCATTGCTCTGCAATCGAAGCAAGCTTCTCATTCTCTTCTTTCTCCGGGTCTAAATCATTTTTGAACTCAACAATACTGCCATCGGCCAGAACCGCCTCAACACTTTCCACGTAGTCTCCGATATAACCGTATTCAAGTGAATGAGCACCCGTGGCATTATTAGCAACACAGCCCCCTACCGTCGCCCTGTTACTGCTCGACGGGTCAGGCCCGACTTTTCTGCTGTAATCCGCCAGAAAATCATTCAAGTCATCCAGCACCACGCCTGGTTCACACATCACAGCCGCTCCATCGTCCTCCACATTGAGAATCTCATTCATATACCGTCTCATATCAAAAACTATCCCGCTGCAAAGCGACTCGCCTGCCACTCCGCTGCCCGCGCCGCGAGCAACTACCGGTATGCCGTGAGCACTGGCATATTTTACAACAGCCGCTACGTCCGCAACGTCACGAGGCGCAACAACATATTTGGGGATTATCTGATAGATGCTTGCATCGCAAGCGTAAGCGGCTCTGTGCAGTATGTCAGCGAAAACATCTCCCCGCACAACCCTGGCTAAATCGCCCGCGACATCGTCGATTCTCTCACGCATCGCCTTTATCATTCTTCAAAATCACGAGGCAGGAATTGAGCAGGAGAAATACCACCGCTTGAACGCAGCACCGCAAGGTCTTCTTCATCAATCTGGCCGGTGATAAATTGTTGAACCACAGGATGTGAATGGTTACGAATATAGTCGGAATCGCCGTCGGCGATTATCTTGCCGTTATGTAGCATAATGATACGGTCCGCTATCTTATAAGCGCTTGTCATATCATGGGTAACAGCAATCGTCGTCGCGCCGAGCTCTCTTTGAAGCTTCAAAATAAGCTCATTGATTGTATCTGCACGAATAGGATCCAACCCCGTCGTCGGTTCATCATACAAAATCACTTCCGGATTCAGTGCAATAGCCCTTGCCAGCGCCACTCTTTTTTTCTGGCCGCCGGAAAGATTGGCAGGATAATAATTCTGAAACCCGTCAAGACCAACCATTGCCAGCTTCGCCCTGACAACCTCACTGATTTTCTTCCAATCGACTGCCTTATAATGCTGGACTATCGGAAACATTATATTCTCGGCGACATTAAGACTGTCAAAAAGCGCCCCCCCTTGAAAAAGAAAACCGTAATGGGTGCGTATCTTATTTAATTCCCTCTCGGCCAGATTATCGATTCGCTTGTTCTTAAAATAAACCTCGCCCGAGCTCGGCCTGAGCAGTGCTATGAGATTTTTTATCAAAACAGTCTTGCCGCAACCGCTCGGCCCAATCACCACCGTCGTTTTGCCTTTCTCTACCGACAGAGAAATATCATCCAGAACAACATTATCACCGAACTGCTTAGTAAGATTCCTGACAACGATTATACCATTACTAGCCCCCGCTGCTGCCCCTTTACTTTCTGCTGACTTTTCCACTCTTACTCACGCACTTTCTGTCATACCAGAGTTCTAACCGGCCAAAAAGTATTGTAAAACGCTTTGAAAAACACCGCCAGTGCAAAATCAAGCGCCAATATAGAAATAAAACTGCTCACAAAGGCCTCCGTGCACGCCTGACCCACCCCATGCGCACCTTCCTTGCATGTAAAGCCCTTATAACAGCTGATTACCGCGATAGCACCGCCGAAGAAAAAACCTTTTACAACACCGACAAGCACATCCCACAACTCAACGCCGGAAGCACTAAAACTCCAATAACCCTCACTGTTAATCCCGAACTGCATAACCCCGACGAAATAACCGCCCAGCACGCCGAGCAAATCCGCATATATAATCAACGCCGGTGTAAGAAGCAGGCACGCCATAAACCGCGGCGCAACCAGGTACCTTAGCGGGTCTACACCCATACTTTTGACCGCATCTATTTGCTCGGTAACATTCATCGTTCCTAATTCCGCCGTTAAGGCCCCGCCGACCCGACCCGCCAGCATCACCGCCGCAAGAACAGGACCCAATTCTTTAACAACTGAAATGTTAATCAAAACCCCAAGGTGTTCTTCGAGCCCCATACCTGCAAGCTGGTCATACGCCTGAACCGCCAGTATCATCCCTACAAATGCTCCTGTTATCATCACAATCGGCACACTGTGAACACCGATTAAATTCATCTGTGTCCATATCAAAGGATATGTTCTTGCCCTGACTATGCTCCAGTTGGATGCCAATACCGCCCGCCAAGCAAACCTGCCGAACCGACCTATATTATTCACATCCTCTATGGCTCTGGCTCCGATTGCACTAATCATAATTTTTCTCTCCAAAATGTCTTTTAACGAAAAATTCCCACACCTTACTTTTAACCACCTTAGAGTCCTTTGTCAAGCAGCCATTCCGAGCATTGACGAAACAAAAATTGCATTCCAGACCTTTCTGCCGGCCTGCATCGCAACTCAGCACATTTATTGAGCTTGACTTTTATCATTATATTGAATAAAGATAAGGACCCTGCTGGCAAATAGAAATAATGGCCAAATGTAGATAAGGAGCACAGATTATGAAGGCAAAGTCGATATTTTTACCTCCGTTTATAATTACATTTTTCGTCCCCGCCTGCCTCGCTCAGGATGATATTTCAGCAAAGATAACGCCGGCTGCAATAGACGCTCGTATTGCGGAAATCCGAATGGGCGATATCATAGTAAGAACCAAACCCGGTGCTGTCGTTGAGGTCCAGCAGGTTCGCCACGAATTTCTGTTCGGCACCGCTATTGGGGACCACCTCCCAGAAAACAGCGACAACGCTATGTCGCCCAAAGACAGAAAGATGTTTCTGAAGATCTTAAGCGAAAACTTCAACTACGCCGTTCACGAAAACGCCCTGAAATGGTATGACTGCGAAGCTGAAGAAAACGTTATCGACTATTACAGGGCCGACAGAATATGGGAAATCTGCAACGAACTTAATATCCCGATGCGGGGCCACTGCATATTCTGGGAGAAAGATAAATACATTATGTCCTGGCTGAATAAGCTCAATAACGACCAGCTCCGCGCAGCGGTTCACCGCAGGGCGATTGACGTTACTAAACATTTCAAAGGCCGCATCACTGAATTCGACCTCAACAACGAAATGGTTCAAGGCAATTTCTTCCGACGCCGCCTCGGCTACGGTATTGTCAACGAAATGGCATATATGGCCAAGGCAGGCAACCCGGATATTACACTGTTCGTAAATGACTACGGCATCCTTGTCGAGGGTGGCTACAACGCCGGCGCTTACATAAACCAAATCGAGAACTTCCTCGCAACCGGCGTCCCTATCGGAGGCATCGGCTGTCAGGGGCATTTTGTTGCCACAAAACCGGCTGCTGGGAAAGCCCCTACTACCCCTGAGGATGTCCAGAAAACCCTCGATAAACTTGCAGAATTCAATTTGCCGATTAAAATTACCGAATGCCTTTTCGACGGAGCCGACGAACAAGCCAAGGCCGATGCACTTCAGATGTTTTTCCCGATTTGCTTCGCCCACCCGAATGTCGAAGCCATTATAATGTGGTGCTTCTGGGAGCAGGACCACTGGATGCCGCATACCGCTATGTGGAAAAAAGACTGGACGCCTACTCCACAGGCATTGGCCTACCGCGATCTTGTATTTAACAAATGGTGGACTAAGACATCCGGCAAAGCTGACAAGGATGGAACATTCAAAACTGATGCTTTCTACGGCGATTATATAATCACCTCAAATGGAGTGCAGAAAAAAGTAACCCTACGCAAGAAAGATAAATCAATTCAAGTGAATTTTGAATGATGAAAGCTCACAGGCTGCCTCCTAAAAACATACTAGTATCAACTTTTCTTCTAAGTGTGATAATTGTCTTCACATCCCCCGGTTGCAGCCAAGTTCATAACATCGATAAAAATCTAAGGTTAAATGACCTCGACTACTTTGAGACTCGCGGGCTCAACATTCTGGCTTTCAGTAATTGGTATGATATCAACTTCTTTGACGATTCTAAGCTAAGTGGTATTGAAATTATTCATCACGAGGTTCGAACCGTAACCAACGGCGATGTTCGCCTCAACCCGACTCCGGAACAATGGGATCCCATCCCGGAATTAGTCGATCGTAAAGTGAATAAAAAAGATAAATGCGTTGAGGCATTCTTAGCTTATCCAAAGTATAACTTCAATTATACGATAAAAGCCCGGGCACACAATGGAGGAATACTCCTGAGCGTCAATCTCGATAAACCGCTCCCCACGGAACTTCAGGGTCGTGCCGGTTTTAACCTCGAATTCCTACCTGCCGCCTATTTTGAAAAAGCGTATCTCATGGATGATACAACCGGCACCTTCCCGCTCTATCCATCCGGCCCAATGACGGTCGATAACTTGGGCACCACGGAACCAAAACCGATTGCAACAGGTAAAATCCTCGTCCTCGCACCGGAAGACCCACAAAGACGCATAACCATCAAGGCAAAAACTGGTGAGCTTATGTTGTTTGACGGCCGCAATAAAGCCCAAAACGGATGGTTCGTCGTGCGAACTCTCATTCCCGAAGCTAAAACCGGAAAAGTAGTCGAGTGGTTTCTAACTGCCAACACTATCAACAACTGGGTCCGTCCGCCGATGATTGCCCACTCGCAGCTCGGTTACCACCCCAACCAAAACAAAATCGCAGTCATAGAGCTCGATAAAAACGACACCCCGCTCAAATCTGCCCGCTTACTGAAAGTCACATCCGAGGGCAAATTCACAGAAACCTATAAAAGCCAAATCAAAAACTGGGGCAGGTATCTTAGGTATAACTATCTCCGTTTTGATTTCACACCGATAAAAGAACCCGGTCTGTATGTCATAGAATACGACGGTGTGCGCACAAAACCGTTTAGAATTACACCAGACCTCTATAAAAATGCCTGGTACCCAACCCTTGATGTGTATTTACCTGTGCAGATGGACCATATGCTTGTAAATGAGGCCTATAAAGTCTGGCACGGCGCCGCCCACCTTGACGATGCGTTGCAGGCGCCGGTCAACCACAAACATTTCGATTTATATGCTCAGGGCCCAACGACGGACACTCCCTATCAGCCCGGCGAGCACATCCCCGGTCTTAACATAGGCGGATGGTTCGATGCCGGTGATTTCGATATCAGAACTCCATCACATTATCACGTCGTCTTAAATCTGGTTCATACCTGGGAGGCCTTCCGTCCCGAAAGAGATGAAACCACCATCGACCAGAAAACCCGTTTCGTCGATATTCACCACCCCGATGGTGTTCCCGACCTGCTCCAGCAAATCGAGCACGGCACGCTCGCACTTATCGCCCAGCACAGGGCCGTCGGACACGCCATCAATGGCATCATCGCTTCTGATTTGTCGCAGTATACACATCTCGGCGACGCCTTAACCAAAACCGACAATCTCATTTACAATCTCGAACTTCAGCCCGACGAATCAGACGGCTCCACAAGCGGCAAATTCGACGACCGATGGGCATTCACCAGTAAATCAACTCCTCTGAATTACGGCTCCATCGCCGCGCTGGCGGCCGCCAGCCGCGCCCTGCGAGGGTATAATGATGCCCTCGCAAATGAATGTCTTCAAACAGCGAAAAAAGTCTGGGACGAGGAGCATAGCCACGAACCCGATTTATTCAAATTCGGTAACACCACAGGCGACCGATTGGAGGCAGAGGAACTCTCCGCTGCCGTCGAGCTTCTGATATGTACAAAAGATGCTAAATACGCTCAAAGAGTAAACCAACTCATCCCCAAGCTTGACGAACGGTTTGTTTTTCACGCCCCCGCGGCCATAAGAGCTATACCTTATATGGATAAATCTTACTCGGAAAAATTAGAATCACTCGTCAGAGAATATAAAAAACAACTCGATAAATTTTATGAGCAGAATCCGTTCGGCGTTCCCATTTCGACACGCGGCTGGGCCGGCTCCGGCATGGTTAATTACTTCGGCATCAATAACTATCTGCTGCACAAAGCGTTCTCTGAAATCATAGGCCCCGAATATACCTTTAGAGCTTTGGATTACATTTACGGCTGCCACCCCGGCTCTAATATCTCCTTCGTCTCAGCCGTCGGAACTCATTCCAAAAAAGTTGCCTACGGAAACAACCGCGCCGATTTTTCTTTCATCGCCGGCGGAATCGTCCCGGGAGTTCTTATTATCAAACCCGACTTTCCTGAAAACAAAGAGGACTGGCCCTTCATATGGGCCGAGAACGAATATACCATCGGCAATGCCGCTGCATATATCTTCCTCGTAAACGCGGCAAACGAATTGTTAAATTAAGCTAAATATATGATGGTTTGCCGGCGGATTCTCACGAAAAGCACCGTCAATCAAACCGACCGAATAACCGCTAATCCGGATTCCCTATTCGCCCCACTTTTCTACTGCCTGGTTTCCAAGCGAAATCTCTCCCGCCGAGTTAGCGTGGCAGCCGTCCGACAAAACCTCTGAGTCGAGGAGTGTGAATATACCGGAGTATATCACGTTCTGCGACGGGTCATTGCCCGCCTGTTGTGCAAGGTCGTCAGTGAGCTCGGGACCGTCAGCTCCCGCCAAAAAGCACTCATTGTCTTCGATATAGAACGGCTGACCGGTAATATAAATCGCTGCTCCGGGCGCATGCTGGCGTGCGTTGGCAATCATCTGCTTCACCTCGTCATACGTGGCGCCATCCCATACGAAGATACAAATCTGAATCCACACAGCACTCGGTTGTCCGTATAAAGCCACTTGCTCATCAAACTTATCCCAAGCAGGGGAATTGGTATCGGTCCAACTCTGAACAACCAGGCCGCCAGTACCGTATCCACCCCACATACGTCTGCCGCCAACTGTCCGATACCCATTTGCGACGTTCTCAGCCATCGAACACCCACAGTAACCCATAGAGTCTTCAGGATAACCTTCATATAGCCAGTTATCGACGATATCGGCCAATGTATATATATCGTAAGTTGTCTGCCAGCCCTGACCGAGTATCGCAAAATCTATAAAGTCCACCTTCAAGTTCTCATTGAGGTCGCCGGGAACACCGCCGCCCGTTTGACTTAGAAGTGACAACAGAGCTACGATTATTGCTAAAGAAGCTTTTTTCATTTTGCCGTTATGCACAATCAGCAATTACTTTCCATACAGCCAGTTATCTGCGAGGTCAGCTAAAGTATCATAATCGTAAATATCCAACCACCCTTCACCGAGTATTGCGAAATCTATAAAGTCCACCTCGCCGTTGCAGTTTAGGTCGCCGGGGAAACAGCCGGTTATTACGCTGGCTACTCCGACGCCGTCATACGTCGTGCGGGTAGGTGCGCTAGAATATGCACTATCATAGTTATCAAGATATACGTCAATCGAAGCGCCGCCTGTTATTTCCTTTCGGCCGATATAGACGCGGTAAAGCACTGCCTCGTCATCTTCGACTGTCACAGAACCGGAGAACTGAGATGCCTCTGCGTGCTGAGAGGATTGCTTGCTGAAGCACAGCATATCAGATGATTCAAAACCGCCTCTCACACCCCAGTCCTGGTCAGGGTCGCACCACATATATGCAAATACGTCATATGTCCCGTCCGCCAGGCCGCTTATAGTGGTCTTTATCGTCGGAGCGTTTTCGGTCCCGCCGTCGCCTGCGGTATAAGCGCTTCCTCCGTTGCCGTATCCCGTATATTCGTGCCACTGATTGTCTGCCGCCCCGGCACTTCCGCTCGGACCGGTCGGCGTAAACGCTGTGTCATCTGCCTCTGTAGTGTTAATCTCATCGGCGTCAATATAACTGACCTTGCCGAGATTCACGCCTTCCTGTTCAACCATCCCCACAACTACAAAGTCGTAGTTTTCCTGGCCCGGATATATACCCCTTGTCCAGAATACCGCCGTATTATGAGCGTCCCATTGGCGGGGAATAGCAGGACGAATATTGTCCTCTGTTGAGTCGAAGGTGATTTGTGTCCAATCCCACGTCAGTCCTTTATCGGGGGTTACGCCCTTGAAAATCTCAATGTGCTCCAGCGGGAAATCGTTACGCGGGTCGAAGGGGGTTGAAACATAAATCACATTCGCGTCGTTAGGATGTATACAACCAATGCCGAGATAATCCTCTTCAGGGGTATGAAGCCCTGTTCCCATTTTGCATAGCTCCGTGACAGTCCAAGATGAGCCGTCGAAACGCCCGTAGAAGAAACGGTGATCCGCGGCACCGGGGTCGCCGCCGTATTCCTCTAAGCCGTAGCGGGTCTGAAACAAACAAACCGGATAACCGTCTTCATCAAGCTCTAACTCATTAGTCCAGCCCGTATGATATTCACCCTCTGCCACCGGACCAGTGAGCCATACCGGCGTAAACGCCTGCACGGAAGGCGCATCCTGGTCGTTAATCGTGTCGATTTCAACTCCGTAAGAATTGTAGCTCTTGCCGTTCTGAATATAGCCGTGATAGATACTGTTAGTGTAATTACGCGGATGTTGTTCACAGCCGATAAAGTCAATCCGGTCAACTCCGTTACCTACAAATTTGTGATAAAAATTCGAATATGTCGTCGTCCCCGTGATACCGTTAAGTCTGCCCATATACGTCC